>JACPEX010000019.1 GCA_016183265.1 Candidatus Daviesbacteria bacterium
AAGAAAAGGCGAGTCAGCAGCCCCTTTGGCGGCTTTAGCATTTAAGATTCAAGTTGATCCCCATGTGGGAAAATTAACTTATATCAGGGTTTATTCCGGCACCTTGCAAAGCGGTTCTTATGTTTACAATTCCACCAAGCAGATCAAAGAAAGAGTCGGTCGGTTGCTTTTGATGCATGCCAATGATCGGGAAGAAATCGATGAAGCGTATGCCGGAGAAATTGTAGCTGCTGTGGGACTTAAGGATACTATTACCGGTAATACCTTATGTGATGAAACTAACCCAATTATATTAGAATCCATTTCTTTCCCTGAGCCGGTTATTTCTTTGGCGATTGAACCAAAGACTAAGTCAGACCAGGAAAAATTAGGTTATGCTTTGCAAAGACTATCTGAAGAAGACCCCACTTTTAGAGTTAAGTCTGATCCGGAAACAGGCCAGACTATTATTGCCGGTATGGGTGAGTTGCAGCTTGAGATTTTGGTGGACCGGATGAAGAGGGAATTTAAATTGGAGGCTAACGTTGGCCAGCCGCAGGTTGCCTACAAAGAAACTATTACTAAAATTGCTGAAGGCGAAGGTAAGTATATCAGGCAAACAGGGGGGCGGGGCCAGTATGGACATTGTTTGCTTAGAATTGAACCCCTTCCCAGGGGAACAGGTAGGGAATTTGTTTCAGAGATTGTGGGTGGTGCAATCCCAAGGGAATTTATTGCCCCAATTGAAAAAGGTGTGATTGAAAAAGAAGATACCGGGATTTTAGCAGGTTATCCGGTGACTGATATTAAAGTAGCAGTTTTCGATGGGTCTTTCCATGATGTTGATTCTTCGGAAATTGCTTTTAAGATTGCCGCTTCATTAGGTTTGTCTGAGGCAGCCAAGAAAGCTGATATGATTTTGCTTGAGCCGATTATGAAGGTGGAAGTTACCACTCCGGAGGAGTTTTTGGGAGAGATGATTGGTGATTTGTCTTCCAAGAGGGCGCAGATTTTATCTTCGGAAACGCGGGGAAATGCCAGGGTGGTGATAGCTTTGGTGCCTTTGGCAGAAATGCACGGCTATGCTACAGCTATAAGAAGCATGTCACAAGGCCGGGCGACTTATTATATGGAAGCAGACCATTATGAAACTGTGCCTTCTAATATTACCCAAAAAATTATTGAAACCTCAGGCTTCACCGGCCGCGTGGAGCACTAAAACTAAAGTTGACAAACCTATAACTACAATATATACTCCCATCTTAGATATGGCACTAGAAAATATACTTGAAAGAGCAGCTAGGGTATCTGAGGAAGCAAAAAACAGAAAAGCCTTGCTAGAAAAAGATGGAAATGTCTCGGAAACAAGAAGAGTATTTAGTCAGGCAAAAGCACTGTGTTCGATGTTGACTATCGGTGTTAAAGCGAGAATAATGCAAGAGGCTGAGGCAGGAAATGATAGTCTTGTAGTGATGGGTATGACAACTGACAGGACTAAAAAGGAAGTAAGGGCCTTAGACGATTATTACGATTCAGAAGATCCTGTAAATAGAGCAGCTTTTGATCTTGTTTTTCAGAAGTGTACAAAAATGGGTTTACACCCATACCGGGAGTTGGATGGATCTTATTATGGTGAACCAATTGATCCTATTAGAACTGTTATTGTCAAATGGGGATCTAAAGGATAACTCTATTGATTTTCTTTTTCACTCCAAAAGTATAAGTTCAAAGTTGTGATTAAGTCAGACTTGGTTGTGACAGTTTTGCCAACGACCCGCCTGCCATGACTGGCACTGTCGGGCAGGTCGTGGGATATTTTGTCATTTAGAAATGTCACTTTGATTAAAAAAACATTTATTACATTCCCAATACTCAGCTTTTTTACCTTTGCCAACGTTTAGTTTCCCAAAAAAATGTCCACCCTCGTATGTTCTATCTGGGTAGAGAGTGATAACAATTTTTCTTCCGCAAACTACACAGTCTCGGATTAGCTTTTCCGTTGAGATTCTTGTGCGGGCAACGACTGGTTTACCGATTTGTGTTTGTTTCATTGTAATATTTTACTATAAAACATTACTAAAAGATCATTGAAACCTCAGGCTTCACCGGCCGTGTTGAACATTAATATTGACATTTTTAGTCATCTTTAGTACAATTTAGTCATGATTAGTAGCCAAAGTTTACCTAAAGTATATACACCGGCACAAGTGGCTGAAATTTTACAGCTTAGCAAAAACACAATTTACGATTTGATCGGTCGGGGAGAAATTGTGGCCAAAAAGATTGGTAAAGTTTACCGTATTCCTGCTTCCTCTCTTTCTTTTGTTTTTTCAGGAATGGATGAGGATATTTATAAATCTCAACAGGAAGACTTGAAAAATATTGCCAAAGTAGAAAGAGAACTTTCTCAGGTCAGGGCAAAAATGTGGCAAAGATAAAACAAGTTTGTTGCTCCGCAATAAAAGTTTTCATTGATTCAGATGTAGTAATTTCTTCAATGCTTTCATCTCTTTATCTCTAATTTTTCTTATGAAGAATTAAATAGAACTGCTGATAAGTTAGGAATTGATAAAAATAAATTAGAAAAAATTTTAAAGAATAAGTTGAAACTCATTAAATTAAGGGGAGACAAAGAAGAAATTCTAAATCAATACGGAAACTATTCATATGATATTGAAGATATACATATAGTAGCAGGAGCAGTTAAAGCCAAGTCAAAATTTTTGGTGACGTTTAATATTAAAGATTATAAAATAGATAAGATTTATCAGGCTTTTGGCATTAGGGTAATAGTTCCTGGAGAGCTATTACAATATTTAAGAAGTTTACAATAATTACCCAAAAAATCATCAAATCCTTAGGCTTTACAGGTAGGGTATAATATTTTTATGCCTCAAACCAAAGAGTCTGGTAGTTGTATGCCTTATAAAATTGAAGCTGGCGAGTTTTCACCTGATTATTTTGTTCGGACAACAGATAAGCCAAGAGGCGTTCGTCGATTAGTAGCTAATTTACGAAATATTGCTAGACAAATTAGCCTATTGCATTATAGTTAATTTTCAGGTATATTTATGAATGTTCCAGCTAAGTGAGCTGGATTTTAAAGGTAAAAAATATGGCAGATGTAAAAAAGTTTGACAGAACAAAACCGCACGTTAATGTCGGAACCATGGGTCACGTTGACCACGGTAAGACTACTTTAACTGCTGCAATTACCAAAGTGTTGGCTGACAAGGGTATGGCGGAGGCTCGCACAGTTGACCAAATCGACAATGCCCCGGAGGAAAAAGCCCGTGGCATTACCATTAATATTTCCCATCAGGAATACGAAACCGAAAAAAGGCATTATGCCCATATAGATATGCCTGGTCACGCAGATTATATCAAAAACATGATTACCGGCGCTGCCCAAACAGACGGCGCCATTTTAGTTGTTTCCGCTCCGGATGGCCCAATGCCTCAAACTCGGGAACATTTATTACTGGCCCGTCAGGTGGGAGTTCCGGCAATTGTAGTTTTCCTCAATAAAGTTGATATGGTAGATGATCCGGAACTTTTGGATTTGGTTGAAGAAGAGGTTAGAGATTTACTAAAAAAATACGAATATGATCCACAATCGCCAATAATCCGCGGTTCTGCTAAAAAAGCTTTAGAGGGTGATGCAGGGTCCGTAAAAGCTATTGAAGATTTAATGGCAAAAGTTGATGAATGGATTCCGACTCCTGTACGAGACACGGACAAGCCGTTTTTGATGGCTGTTGAAGACGTTTTCTCTATCAAGGGCCGCGGAACAGTTGTTACCGGAAGAATTGAAAGAGGCAAGGTTAAAGTTAATGAGGAAATTGAGATTGTCGGTATCAGGCCGACTAAAAAAAGTGTTGTTACAGGAATTGAAATGTTTCACAAAATGTTGGATGAGGGCCAAGCCGGAGATAATGCCGGAATTTTGCTTCGGGGTATTGAAAAGGATGATGTGGAAAGAGGCCAAGTTTTAGCCAAACCAGGCTCAATTACTCCTCACTCTGAGTTTGAAGCAGAAGTTTATATTTTAAGTAAAGAAGAGGGCGGAAGACACACCCCATTCTTTAAAGGTTACAGGCCGCAATTTTACATTAGAACTACTGATGTGACCGGTGAAGTCCAGCTTCCGGAAGGTGTAGAAATGGCTATGCCGGGAGACACAGTTCACATTACCGGTAAATTGATTACCCCGGTTGCTATGGAAGATGGTTTAAGGTTTGCTATCCGTGAAGGCGGTAAGACTGTCGGAGCCGGAGCTATTACCAAAATAATAGCTTAATTATAGTATAATTTGCACATTGAAAGGGGAATAATTGGATGCCGCGAGGACGAATCAGAGTAAACTTAAAAAGTTACGATCATCGGGTGTTGGATAACACCTGTGAGTCCCTTTTGGATACGGCCCTCCGCACCGGCGCTAAAATTGCCGGACCAATCCCCTTACCTACTAAAACTGAACGGATTACCGTTTTAACCTCGCCTCACACAGACAAAAACTCCCGCGAGGCTTTTGAAATCAAAACCCACAAAAGGGTTGTTGATATCATTGAGCCTACCCAAAAAACCATAGATTCCCTGATGCACCTCGAAATCCCCGCCGGAGTTGACATAGAAGTTAAAATGTAGTTTATTGTGCCTCCTTGCTTTTTACGCACGCCTTGTGTTAAAATCCTTTTACTGATGAGTTTGTTATCAGATTAGTTTAACAATTGTCAATTTTCAGTAGATCGTGCGTCGTTAAAATGATACGGCGATTGAGACGGCTTACTGAGTGAGCGCTCCAGCAATGGACCTCACTCTTTTTAATGTTTAAAATATGATAAATAGTTTATTGGGTATAAAACAGAATATGACAAGCACATACGATTCCCGTGGCCGCAGGGTCGGCGCTACTGCTGTGCAAATCTCCCCTAATTTTATAACGCAGATTAATCCTAATTCAGTTCAACTTGGAGTGGGAACCAAAAAGAGTGTCAAAAAACCTCAGCTCGGCCACGCCAAAAAGGCAGGCATAGAACAGCCGATTAGGTGGTTTAGAGAAGTAGAAAAAGGCTCAGAAGACATTCAACCTGGAACAGAAATTAAACTGGACCAGGTTTTTTCAAGGGGTGATGCTGTCAAAGTCAGCGGTATCTCTAAAGGTAAAGGTTTTCAGGGTGGGGTCAGACGTCATGGTTTCCATGGTGGGCCAAAAACTCACGGCCAATCTGACAGGCTGCGGGCTCCGGGCGCCATTGGTTCCGGCACTACTCCGGGCCGGGTTTATAAAGGTAAAAAAATGGCAGGGCATATGGGAAGCAGGCAGTCCAGCGCTAAAAATTTGGAAGTTGTAGATGTAGATAAGGTAAAGAATGTGTTGCTTATTAAAGGTGCTGTTCCCGGACCAACAGGCGGATTAGTAATGATAACAAAATTAGGCAGGATCAAGGGTTATACTCCCCCGCCTGAGGAAAAGCCAGAGGAAGAGGTTGAAGGGGAAAGCGTAAAGGGTGAAGAAAAAGCAGCTGAAGAAACAAAAATAGAGGAGGTAACAGAAAATGCCAAGAGCTAAAAAAGCAGTAGTCGGTAGTCGGAAGTCGGTTAGCCTGTCTGTTCCTGTTTATTCCTTAGCAGGCAGAGAGACCGGAACTTTGGATTTGCCTAAAGAAATTTTTGGCCAAAAAGTTAATAAAGCCTTGTTGGCCCAAGCTATCAGGGTATATGCTACTAATCAAAAATCTTTAACCGGTTCAACTAAAACCAGAGGTGAAGTTGAAGGTTCAACTGCCAAGATCTTCAGGCAAAAAGGAACTGGGAGGGCCAGACACGGCGCAATTCGGGCCCCGATATTTATCGGGGGAGGGATTGCTTTAGGCCCGAAACCCCGTCAAGTTAGGTTGGATTTACCAAAGAAAATGAAAAAGGGCGCTCTTATTACTGCTTTGTCAGCTAAAGCAGCTAACAAAAAAGTAGTAGGGCTTAGCGGTATTGATAAAGCATCAGGCAAAACAAAAGAAATAGCTAAGCTTATGGAAAAACTTAAGATTAAAAGCGGGGTTATTGTGATTGGCGCAAAAACTGATAATTTAACCCGGGCAGTTAGGAATATTCCAGGGATTGATGCGTTATCTGTTAATTCACTAAATGCTTATGAGGTTATAAAACACGATATGTTAATTTTGACCAAAGAAGCAATAGAGAAACTAAGCAAGCTTGCGATAAAGGAGTTATCTTAAAAATATGATTATTATAAAAAGACCGATTATTACTGAAAAGTCAATGAAGCTGGCTCAAAACGGCTTGTATACATTTGAAGTTGATAGGGATGCTACTAAACCTTTGATTGCTAAAAAGGTGGCTGAAAAATTTAATGTGAAAGTTTTAGGAGTTAAGATAATTAATATTAAAGGCCGGGTAAAATCACAAAAAAAGGTAAGAAAAACTTTTAAAAGCGGAGGCATGAAAAAAGCTATGGTTCAAGTCGGCAAGGGACAAAAGATTACTATTTTTGAAGCTCCGAAGGAAGAAGCGGTGGTTACAACCGCTGAGGGTGAACCGATAAAAATAAAAGAGAAAAAAGATATGTTAGGAAGGACTAAGGTAAAGGTAGAAAGAAGTTCAGTCGGTGCAGCGCCTACTACGCAGAGAAAAGTAATTACAGGAAAATAATATGAAGAATTTAAAGACATTATTAAAAAAACATTCAGGCAGGTCATCAGGCGGGATGGTAACTGTCAGAAGTCAGGGTGGCAGGCATAAAAGATATTACCGGGAGATTGATTTTAAGAGAAATAAATTTGGAATTATGGGTGAAATAGTCAGCTTGGAATATGACCCAAATAGGAATGTGGAGATTGCAGGAGTCAAGTATGCAGATGGGGAGTACCGGTATATTTTGGCGCCAAAAGGAATAAAGTTGGGCGAAAAAATTATATCCGGTGATAAAGTAGAAGCTAAAGTAGGTAACGCAATGAAGCTTAAAAATATTACAGTAGGGGCGCTGCTGCATAATGTTGAATTAACGCCCGGCAAAGGCGGCCAGCTGGGGCGGAGCGCCGGTACTGCATTGCAGCTTTTGGCAAAAGAGGGTGGTTTTGCCCATTTGAAAATGCCGTCAGGTGAGATCAGAATGATCCTTCTGGAATCATTGGCAACTATAGGGAGTTTGGGCAACGAAGAGATCAGGCAAAGGGTTTTGGGTAAGGCCGGCCGGTCACGTCATATGGGGATTAAACCTAATGTCCGCGGCGTGGCGCAGGATCCTGATTCCCATCCTCACGGAGGAGGAGAAGGCCGGTCGGGTATTGGACGCAAGAGTCCGATGACGAAATATGGTAAGAAAGCTGTTGGTAAAACAAGAAATAAGAAAAAATGGACCAGTAAGTATATTATTAAAAGGAGAAAATAATGAAGGAAAATATAACAGTTACGATAGGTGATGTATGTCTTGATAGTAGTTTACCTAGTGAGCGGAGATCACTTTCTGGTCCCTTGGCTAAGCCTCGTCCAGGAATTTTCTGCCGTTATATAGGTTCTGCAGATAACTCAGCTATTGCAGAGAAGGTTATAGCTTTTGATCCTAAGCAATTATTTTCTGGATACGCTGTTGATGAAAAACAATGGACTGATGAGGGACTACCAATGATTGTGTCACAGCGTGTTGGTATTTGGAGGCGAGTAAAGGGTTTAATATGAGTAGATCAACTAAAAAAGGACCGTATATTGATGAGAAATTAATGAAAAAAGTGATGGCGCAAAAAGCGGGCGTACCGAAAAACCCCATCAAAACCTGGGCCAGGCGTTCCCAGATTCCGCCTGAATTTGTGGGCCATACTTTTTTAGTTCATCAGGGCAAGAACTTTGTAACTGTCTTTATTTCTGAATCGATGGTAGGACAAAGGTTGGGTGAATTTGCGCCCACCAGGAAGTTTCATGGTCATGGAAAGGTGACTGAGAAATCTTCAGCAAAGACTTAAAAAATGGAGGTAACAACTATACAAAAATATATACATGCAACTCCCCGTAAACTGCGGCTGGTTGCTGACATGGTCAGGAAAATGACACCAAACCATGCCTTAAATATCTTAAAAGCGACTCCTAAGATGGCTGCTTTGGATATGGAGAAAGCTTTGGGTACTGTTTTAGCAAATGCAAAACAACAGGGTTTGGATGCAGCGAAACTGACTTTTGCCAAAATTGAAGTTAATGAAAGCATGAAGATGCGCAGGTTTAGGGCCGGTACCAGAGGCAGGGTTAAGCCGTTTAAAAGAAGAATGAGTCATATCAAAATCATCTTAACAGACGATTTAAGAGACAAGAGTCGTCAGTCGTCAGTCGTCAGATTGAAAACAGAACAACCAGAGAATAAAAAAGTCGAACGTAAGAAAGGGGAAAAGTCTGACAGCTGACAGCTGAAGACTGATATCTAATTATGGGACAAAAGATTCATCCGGTTGGTTTTAGAATGGGTATTTCCGCAACTTGGAAGTCGCGTTGGTTTGCCAGGGGTTCAAAGTATAAGGAATACATTGCTGAGGATTATAAGATCCGTGATCTTTTAATGAAAAAACTGGCAAAGGCCGGTATTGGATCCGTGGAAATCGAACGGGCAGTTAATAAACTGAAAGTAATAATTTATGTTTCCCGACCTGGAGTTTTAATTGGCAGGGGAGGTAGTGGTTTAACTGAAACTAAGAAGTTTTTAATGCAGGAACTAAAGATTAAAAATGAAAATATTCTAGAGGTCGTGCCGATGGAGTTAAAATCAGCAGACGCCTCTGCTTACCTGGTTGCCCAATCTGTTGCCGAACAGTTGGCTAGAAGGCTGCCTGCCCAAAGAGTGATGAATCAGGCAATTGATCGGGTGATGAGGGGTGGAGCAAAAGGGGTTAGGGTTGTTTTATCCGGCAGGATTGGTGGGGCAGAGATTGCCAGGCGTGAATGGAAAGCTTCAGGGACAATGCCTTTACATACATTGCGGTCTGATATAGATTTTGCTGCTTATCCGGCTTTAACTAAGTCAGGATATGTGGGTGTAAAGGTATGGATTAACAAAGGGGAGGTAGAAATCTGATATGGCAACGTTACAACCAAAAAGAATGAAATATAGAAAAACTTTTAAGGGTAAAAGGGGAGGCGTAGCTACCCGTTCCAATACCTTATCTTTTGGTAATTTTGGGATTAAAGCTATGGAAGCCGGATTTATTTCAGCCCGGCAGCTGGAGGCAGCAAGGAGAGCCATAGCCCATTTTACCCAAAGAGGTGGCCGGATTTGGATCAGGGCTTTTCCTGATAAGCCGGTTACCAAACATCCGGCCGAATCCAGAATGGGTTCAGGTAAAGGTGATGTGGAAGGGTATGTTGCGGTAGTAAAGCCAGGACAGTTGATTTTTGAAATGGGAGCGGTGGCTAAAGAAACGGCAGAAGAAGCATTAAGACTGGCTTCTCACAAATTGCCTGTGGATACTAGATTTGTTGAAAGATAAATATATGAAAAAAAGTGAATTTGCACAAATAAAGGGATTAGATATTAAGGAATTAGGACAAAAAGCTAATCTTTTAAAGAAAGAAATAGCTGATTTAGTTTTAGATAAAAATATGAAGAAATTAAAAGATGTCAAAATAATTTCAAAAAAGAAAAAAGAATTGGCGCAGGTTTTAACTGTAGCAAAGCAAAAAGAACTACTGGTTAAATTAGAAGGAGTTAAGAAATGATTGGAAGAGTTGTTTCAACAAAAATGAATCATACGGCAGCTGTTCTGGTAGAAAGGACAGCTATGCATCCATTGTACAAAAAGACTTTTATTCAAACTAAAAAATACTTAGTAGATGTTGATAATAATGTTAAAGAAGGAGATATTGTAGAGATTATTAAGATTAGACCAGTTTCTAAAAATAAACATTGGAAAGTAGCTAAAGTAATTGGGCAAAATCTGGCAGAGATCGTGGAAGCGAAGCAAAAAGAAGCGGCAGAGGAAATAATTGCCGAAGTAATGCCGGAAGAAAAGACAGAAGAGTCGTCAGAAGTCAGTCGTCAGACTGAAAAAGTAACAGAGAAGAAACAGAAAAAAGAAAGGAAAAGTCTGATAGCTGATAGCTGAAGACTGACGACTATTTTATGGTTCAACACAGAACAATGTTAACGGTTGCAGATAATAGCGGAGCAAAAGTAATCCAGGTGATTCAACCATTGGGCGGCTCCGGGAAAAGAAAAGCTACTTTAGGGCAGAAAGTGGTTGGGGTTGTAAAAGCGGCAGATCCTAACGGGCAAGTGAAAAACCATGAAATAGTTAAAGTGGTGATAGTTAGGACTAAAAAGGAAGTAAGGCGCGATGACGGTTCTTACATTAAGTTTGATGACAATGCCGGAGTAGTTATTGATAATGACGGAAACTTGCGGTCAACTAGAATCTTTGGTCCGATTGCCAGAGAAGTTCGGGATGCAGGTTTTACCAAGATCATTTCGCTCGCTCAGGAGGTCTGGTAATGAAAATTAAAAAGGGCGACAAAGTCAAAATATTATTGGGTAAAGACCGGGGTAAAGAAGGCAAGGTCGTGTTTGTCAGAGGCAAGGAAAGAAAAGTGTTTGTGGAGGGAGCTAATCTTTATAAAAGGCATGTTAAAAAACAAGGCACGATAGAAGGAGGAATTATTGATATTCCTAAACCGCTGGATATTTCTAATGTGGTTTTAGTTTGTCCGAATTGTCAAAAAGCTGCGAGGGTTGGTTTTAAGATAGTAGGAAATGAAAAGGTGAGGATTTGCAAAAAATGTACAAAGGAGATCAAAACGAATGCAAAGGCTTAAAGAAAAATATATGACCGAAGTAAGAGGAAAATTACAACAAGAGCTGGGTTTAAAAAATAGCTTGCAGGTGCCAAAGGTAAATAAAATTGTCATAAGTATTGGTCTGGGTGAGGCCAAAGATAATGCCGGAGTTTTAGATAAAGTTAAAGTTTATTTTTCGCAGCTTGCAGGGCAAATGCCTGTTGTCACCAAGGCAAAAAAGTCGATTGCATCTTTTAAAGTAAGCCAGGGTCAGCCGATTGGGATGATGGTAACTTTAAGAGGTGATAAAATGTATGCTTTTTTGGATAAGTTAGTTAGTATTGTACTGCCAAAAGTGAGGGATTTTAAGGGGATATCCCAAAATTCTTTTGATAGTTTTGGGAATTTAAACATCGGTTTAAAAGAGCAAATTATTTTTCCGGAAGTTGATTATAAGACTGTGGATAAAACCAGGGGCTTGGCAGTAACTATAACAACCACTGCGCGAAATCGCGAACAGGGTAAGAAACTTTTGGAGTATTTAGGCATGCCTTTTAAGGATTAATATGGCGAAGGTAAGTAATTTTGTAAAAGATAAATTTAAATATGAGGTGCAAAAAAGAAACCGCTGTATGCGATGCGGGAGGTCACGTAGTTTTATCCGTAAATTCGGGCTTTGCAGACTTTGTTTTAGGGAATTGGCGCATCTGGGATTACTTCCCGGGGTGAAGAAAGCGAGTTGGTAATTTATGAATGATCCTGTTGCAGATGCATTAATCAGAATAAAAAATGGTTACCAGATTGGCAAGATTGAGGTTGAACTGAAATTCTCGAAGTTAATTTTGAAACTTGCGAAACTGCTTCAGAAAGAAGGGTACCTTTCAAGTGTTGAGCAAAAGCAGGGTGTAATTAAAGTTACACTCAAATATAATGACCGAACGGCTGCAATTACTGATGTTAAAAGAATTTCTAAGCCTTCCCTGCGGGTTTATAAAGGAGTAAAGGAATTGCCAAGAGTGTTAAATGGTTTAGGTATAGCTGTTATTTCCACACCTAAAGGTTTGATGACTGATAAACAAGCGCGTAAAGAAAAAGTAGGAGGGGAGGTACTGGCATTAGTCTGGTAAGCAATATGAGTAGAATAGGTAATGCGCCAATTACAATACCTGCAGGAGTTACAGTTGAAAAAATCGGTAAAGCTGTTAGCGTTACAGGACAGAAAGGCACCTTAACAATTGAATTAGATCCATCTATTTCTTTAGAAATGGAGAATAATGTAATTACTATAAATCGAAAAAATGACCAGAAAAAAGTCCGGGCTATGCATGGCTTGACCAGAAGTTTGATCGCTAATATGATTGCCGGTGTGACTAATCTTTGGACTAAAAATTTAGAGTTGGTCGGGGTGGGGTTTAGGGCGCAGCTAAACGGCAATGAGTTGGTATTAAATGTTGGCTACTCTCATCCGGTCGAGGTTATTGCGCCGGAAGGAATTAATTTTGAAGTTGCTGATAATACTAAAATTAAAGTATCGGGTATAGATAAGCAGTTAGTCGGACAAATGGCAGCTAATTTGAAAAAAGTGAGGGTGCCGGATGTATATAAAGGTAAAGGTATAAGGTATGCAGGTGAATATATCAGGAAGAAGGTAGGAAAGAGCGCTAAAGCCGGGGTAGCAGGCGCAGCAGGAGCAGGAAAGTAGCAAGTATTATGTATAAAGTATTAAGGGTAAGGAAGCACAAAAAAATAAGAAAGAAAATAATGGGTACCAAAGAGCAGCCAAGGTTGGCGGTATTCCGTTCAGGTCAACATATCTATGCACAAATCATTAACGATCAAGAGAACAAAACTTTAGTAGCAGAATCTGATTTAGAAATGGATAAATTGCAAAAGAGCCAAAGAGCTTATGAGGTAGGAAAGAAATTGGCAGCCAAAGCTGTGAAAGCGAAAATTAAAAAAGTGGTATTTGACAGAGGAGGATTTTTGTATCATGGTAGAGTAACAGAGCTTGGTAAAGGAGCCAGAGAAGGAGGGTTAGAATTTTAATGCAAAATATCGAAGTACCAGAGTTTTTTGAGAGGGTAGTTCAAGTAAACCGTGTTTCTAAAAAGACTAAAGGCGGGGACAAAAGATCATTATCTGTTTTGGTAGTGGTAGGAGATCAAAAAGGTAAGGTGGGTGTAGGTTTAGGCAAAGCAGCCGAGGTGCAAGCAGCAGTTAGAAAAGCCACAAGCTATGCAAAAAAGCATATGATAGAAGTGCCTTTAAAAGGAAGAACTATTCCCCATACAGTTTTAGTAAAAAGCGGCGCGGCTCAAGTTCTTTTGAAACCGGCGCCGGCTGGTACAGGGGTAATTGCCGGAGGAGCAGTTAGAGTTGTAGTAGAAGCAGCCGGTATCCATGATATTGTTTCCAAGATTTTGGGTACTAAAAATCAAGCCTCTAATGTTTATGCAACGCTTCAGGCATTAGGGAGATTGAAAAAAATATGAAAAAAAGATTAGGACGCGGTATAGGTTCTGGTAAAGGTAAAACTAGTGGCCGGGGCACCAAAGGCCAAAAAGCCAGGGGTAAGATTCCGGCAACTTTTACCGGCAGTCTGCCGCTTTATAAGAAATTACCCCTTAAGAGGGGGAAAGGCAATCTTAAAGTATCTTCGAAACCAAAAATAATTAATTTAAACAAGCTAAATATTTTCAAGGCTAAAGAAGTTATAGATATTGCTAAATTACTAGATGAAAAAATTATTTCTCTAAAAGAAGCAAAAAAGGGTATTAAAATTTTGGGAAATGGAGAAATTGAAAAGGCTTTAACTATTAAACTTCCTGTATCAGATTCTGCCCGTAAAAAAATTGAAAAAGCGGGCGGTAAGATCGAATATGCCTAATATATTAGCGCCAATCATTAATGCTTTTAAAATTGCAGATTTACGCAGAAAAATCATCATTACCGTAATCTTAGTGGTAATTTTTAGGATTGCCGCCCATATTCCGGTTTCCGGTGTAGATTTGCAAGCGCTTCAATCTCTGTTTGCTTCTAATCAATTTTTGGGACTGTTGGATATTTTCTCAGGCGGAACACTGGCTAACTTTTCTGTGATTTCTCTAGGACTTAATCCTTATATTAATGCTTCAATTATATTTCAACTTTTGACCATGATTAGCCCAAAACTTGAAGCTTTATCTAAAGAAGGTGAGACAGGCAGACAAATAATCAATCAATATACTAGATATTTAACCGTGCCACTTGCTTTATTGCAGGCAATCGGGATGTTTGTACTTTTGAAAAATCAGGGCATTATTACCCAAATTAGTCCTATTCAAATTATGGCAATTATTATCGGGATGACAGCCGGCACTATATTTTTGATGTGGCTTGGAGAATTAATTACTGAGTATGGCATTGGCAACGGCATATCGCTTTTAATCTTTGCCGGGATTGTTTCCCGGATACCGGTGGTGCTGACTCAAACCGCCTCGATTGTGGACCAAACGCAAATTATCAATATATTAATTTTTATAGCTTTATCAGTATTGGTAGTTACAGGCATAGTTTTTATTAATGAAGGTAGAAGACAAATTACTGTCCAATATGCCAGAAGGTTTGTGGGTGGAAGAAATTTAGGGGCAGGCGCCCAAACTTATTTGCCTTTAAGAGTAAATCAAGCCGGGGTAATTCCGATTATTTTTGCAGTTTCGCTAGTTTTAGTGCCCTCTTTTGCGGGCTCATATCTGGCTGGTTTGCCTCAGCCGCAGATCTCTGCTGTAGGGCAGTTTTTAGCTGCCAACTTTAATCCGACCAGTTTAGTTTATAATTTGGTTTATTTTGCTTTAGTAGTAGGTTTTACCTTTTTCTATACTGCGGTGATTTTTAATCCTAAAAAGATTGCCGAGGAAATTAAAAAATACGGCGGGTTTATCCCAGGAATTCGTCCCGGTACTCAAACCGCCAGCTTTTTAAATTATATTATGGTCAGGATTACCCTGGCCGGAGCGATATTTTTGGGGACTGTAGCGATCTTACCGTCAATTGCTTCTCAGGTAACGGGAATTGAGACCTTGGTATTAGGAGGGACGGGTCTTTTGATCGTGGTATCGGTTATTTTAGATACAGCCAAACAATTTGAAAGCAAATTAATAGAAAGAAGCTACGAGGTATTTGCCAGAAGATGAAAATTTTGCTGATTGGGCCGCAGGGGTCCGGTAAATCAACACAGGCGGGTTTACTGGCAGAATATTTAGGAATCCCCAAAATTTCAACAGGTGATATTTTCAGGGAAATGCCCAGGGTAAAAGAGGTTTTAGCGGTAGGGAAGTTAGTGGATGATGAAATAACGGCAGAAATTGTTAAAAAAAGGTTGCAGGAAAGCGATTGCCAAAATGGATTTATTTTGGATGGTTATCCCAGGACTATAGAACAAGTAAATATTTTTGAACCAAGCTTTGATAAAGTAATTTATCTAAATGTACCCCGTGGTGAAGTGGTAAAAAGACTGATGCAAAGAGGCAGAGCAGATGATACTGTTGAACTTATCAATAAACGCCTGGATTTATATTATCGGCAGACACAACCTCTTTTGGATCATTATAAAAGCCAAGGGATTTTAGTTGAGGTTTCGGGATTGGGAGATATCCAAAAGGTTCAGGATGAAATCAAGAAATCAATATGAGCTTACGCTCATGAGGAAGTCAGGACAAATCGCCGCTAAAACCTTGAAGCGGGCACTTGAGGCAGTTAAAGTTGGGGTTACAGAGCTTGAAGTTGATGAGGTTGCTAAAAGAGAAATTTATAAATTAGGTGGGGATTTATCATATAAAACCGTGCCGGGGTATAAGTATGCTACTTGCATTACAGTTAATGAACAAGTTGTACATGGTATACCAACTAGCAGAAAGTTTGTTGATGGTGATATAGTCAGTATTGATTTGGCAGTCATGTATAAAGGTTGGCATACGGATTGCGCCTGGAGTATGTTAGTAAGGGGAAAGGGGAAAGGGGAAAGGGGAAAGTCAGAAAAGACAAAATTTTTGAAAGTTGGAGAGGAAGCTTTATGGTTGGGAATAGACCAGGCAGTGGAAGGGAATAAAGTAGGGGATATATCAGCTGCTATTGGGGGCAAAATTGAAGGAAGCGGATATAGTGTGGTGAGAAGTTTGGTAGGGCATGGGGTAGGTAGAAGCTTGCATGAGGATCCGCAAATACCCGGAGCAGGAGTAGCTGGTACTGGGCCGGTTTTAACAAACGGAAATACTTTGGCTATCGAGGTAATTTATGCTAAAGGAGCAAAAGAGGTAGTATTAGATAGTGATAATTGGACATTTAAAACAGCAGATAATTCATTGGCTGGGTTGTTTGAGATGAGTGTAATCGTAGATAAGGAGGCTCAAGTTTTAACAGACTGGAGAAAAGTCTAATTCTATGGGTTGTAATATGAAGCTGGATCTGCTAAACTACTTTAGTTTTAATTTATGGTAAAAGATGTTATTGAAGTAGAAGGAAAGATTAAGGAGGTTTTGCCCAGCACATTATTTCGGGTAGAGATTGACCGAAGTGATGATTTGCCAGAACTGGTAGGGAGAGTGATTTTGTGCCATATCTCAGGTAAGATGAGGATGCACTATATCAGGCTTTTAGAGGGTGACCGGGTTAAGATAGAGATGAGTCCGAAATACGATTTAGACAAAGGAAGGATCACATTTAGGCTAAAATAATGAAAGTACAAGCATCTATAAAAACCAGGTGTAAGTTTTGTAAAATAGTTAAGCGCGAAGGCATATTGTATGTCATTTGCCCTCGTGACCCAAGACATAAGCAAAGACAAGGATAAAAATAAAAAATATGGCTAGAATTGCAGGGGTAGATTTACCGGAGAATAAAAGAATAGATATCGGACTTACCTATATATTTGGTATCGGTAGGTCAAATGTGGTAAAAATCATTGAGGAAACGAAAGTTGCGGCTGATAAAAGAATTAAGGACTTAACAGAAGAAGAAATAAATAAATTACAAAAATCGGTTGAACAATTTAAAGTAGAAGGAGACTTAAGGCAAGAGATTGAACAGAATATTAAAAGATTGGAAGAAATAGGCAGCTATAGGGGAATTAGACACAGAAAAGGCTTGCCGGTCAGAGGACAAAGAACCAGGTCTAATGCCAGAACCAAACGGGGCAAGAGGAAAACTGTGGGTACAGTTAGGAAAGAAGTTGCTCAGCCAAGCGCAGCACCAGTCTCAAAGCCCGGAGAGGTTAAGAAATAACTATGGCAAAAAAACAGATAAAACCTAAATCAGTTAAGAAAGTTGAAAGAAAAGTTAGCAGCGGCAGGGTATATGTGACTGCAACTTTTAATAATACTTTAATTACTCTAACAGATGCTTCGGGTAATACTTTAACTTGGGGCACTTCCGGTGTAGCAGGTTTCAAGGGAGCCAGAAAAGCCACCCCATATGCTGCAATTTCAGCCATGGAAAAAGTAGCCCAGAAAGCTAAAGAGATTGGAATAAGCGCTGTTGAGGTTTATATTAAAGGTCCTGGATCAGGTAGGGATGCCACCATAAAAGCGCTACGCGGGGCTAATATTAATATTACTATGATTGCTGATGTCACTCCGATACCGCATAATGGCCCAAGACCCAAAAAACGGAGGAGAGTGTAATGGCAAGGTACACCGGTCCAAAAAGAAGATTATCAAGAAGGGAGGGCGTGGCTTTATCTGCCAAAGATTTAAAGGCAATAGAGCGAAAAGGGGCAGTTCCTCCGGGACAACATGGTTTAGGCAGAAGACGCAGATTATCAGAATATGGGCTGCAGCTTAGAGAAAAGCAAAAAACCAAAAGAATTTTTGGACTACTGGAGAAACAATTCAAACGATATTATGATATGGCTTCTAAAGTTAAAGGCGCAACAGGGATTGCTTTGCTCCAGATCTTAGAGACCAGGCTCGATAATGTAGTATACAGATTAGGTTTTGCTAAAAGTCGTAATTTCGCAAGACAGTTAGTCGGTCATGGTCATATTCTGGTGGATGATAAAAAAGTGACTATACCCTCTTTTAACGTGAATATGAATCAAACTATTGCAATCTCGCCTCAGATGAGAGATAATACACAGGTTAAAAAGAGTTTAGAAGAAGCTACAACCTTGCCAGGATGGCTTGAAAGGAAAGCCACAGTTGGCAAGGTTTTAAGAATACCGGATA
Source organism: Candidatus Daviesbacteria bacterium (assembly GCA_016183265.1). Classification (GTDB taxonomy): domain Bacteria; phylum Patescibacteriota; class Microgenomatia; order Daviesbacterales; family UBA10151; genus UBA10151. The sequence goes on from JACPEX010000019.1 coordinate 17,946, forward strand.
GGGAAGAGATGGAACAATCAGTTAACGAACAGCTGATTGTAGAATTTTATTCACGATAAGTCCAAAAAATATTATGTTCAAAATAAAAGTAGATAAAGAATTAGAAAATTATGCCAGAGTAACTATTGAACCGCTTGAAGCAGGCTTTGGTCATACGCTGGGGAATAGTTTAAGGAGAGTACTATTAACTTCCTTACCGGGTGCTGCTGTTACTTCGATTAAGATTGATGGTGTTTCTCACAGATTTTCAACTATTGATGGTGTTTTGGAAGATGTAATTGAAATTATTTTAAACATTAAAAAGATTCGTTTGAATGTCCATTCTGATAAGGGAATAAAATTAACTCTTAAGGCATCCGGCAAAAAGGAAGTTACAGCCCAAGATTTACAAATCGAAGGGGATGGGGAAATTGTCAATCCCGAGCAACATATTGCTACATTAACCGATACCAAATCCAAACTTAATATTGAAATGGAAGCTTCGCAAGGTAAGGGCTATTCGGTAGCTGACGAGCGAAAGTCGAATGAAATTGGTCAAATTGCTGTAGATGCCTTATTTAGTCCTGTAATATCAGTTAACTACAGTGTCGAACCCACACGGGTTGGACGAAAAACAGATTTTGATAAGTTAATGTTGGATATTACAACTGATGGAACTGTTACACCTTTAGAATCTGCTAATATGGCTGCGAGGATTTTATCAGATACTTTTCACAGGATTTTTGAGCCTGTGATGGAGGAAGAAGAAATAGAATCAGGCTCCAAAATTTCCGATGAGGTTTTGAAATTAACTATTGAAGAATTAGATTTACCAGTCAGAATTACGAATGCTTTAAAGGCTATAGAGATTAATGTAATTGAAGATCTGATTAATACCCCACGGCCACAACTACTTAAAGCCAAGAATTTAGGGGCAAAATCTATCAATTTGATATCGGAAAAGCTTTTGGAGAGGGGGCTAAGCTTGCGTGAGGCATAGAGTTTATGGTAAACACCTGGGAAGAAATAAAGATGCTCGCAGGAACCTCTTTAAGGGGTTAGTATATTCTCTTGTTACTTCCGGCACTATTCAAACTTCTGAAACTAAAGCCAAAGCAATTAAGGGTTTAGTTGATAAAATTATTAATTTAGCAAAAGAGAAAAATATACACGGGCTTCAATCATATATTTCAGATAAAAGTTTACAAGAAAGATTGATTAATGAAATTTTGCCAAAACTTGGCACCCGGACTTCAGGTTATACTTCAATGGTTAAAGTTGGGACCAGATTGGGCGATCAAACCAGGGTAATTAAAATGAGTATTATTGGGGCAGAAGAATTAAAGCCAATCAAAAAAGAAGTTCCAAAAACCGAAAAAGCAGCAGAACCAAAAGAGGTAAAAGAAGTAAAGAAAACTCCGGTAAAAAGAAAGACTGTTAAAAAATGAGTACTAATGTAGTATCAGCCAAAGATATTAAAAGAGAGACTCGTACTATTGATGCTTCTGGTAAAATTTTGGGAAGGTTAGCCGGAGAAATAGCCACTATTTTAATGGGAAAGAAAAAGAGGGAATTTGTGCCGTATTTGGATATGGGTGACTTTGTAGTAGTAACTAATGCCAGTAAAATAAAAGTAACCGGTAAAAAGTCAAAAGACAAACTTTATATTTCCCATTCCGGCTATCCGGGTGGCTTAAAACAGGAAAGTTTTGATAAGATGATAGTGAGAAAACCGGCATATGTCATTGAGCATGCTGTAAAAGGTATGTTGCCGTCTAATAAATTAGGCAGACAAATGATTAAGAAATTAAAGGTATTTGGAGGAGAATCTAAATAATGACAGAAAATATCTCAACTGTGGGACGGCGTAAAGAAGCAGTAGCCAGAGTAAGGATTTCTTCCGGCAATGGCCAAATTACTGTAAATGGTAAACCAATCGGCACATATTTTTTAGGGCCCATGCTGCAAAAACGATATAGCAGGCCTTTAGAAGTTACTAAAACTTCCGGCAAATATTCAATTTCAGTGAAAGTTGAAGGTGGTGGTCAGGTTTCTCAACTGGATGCAGTAGTTCATGGGATAGCCAGGAGTTTAGCCAAAATTGATCCGGCTTTGCGGCCGGTTTTAAAAAAAGCAGGTTTGCTAACCCGTGACCCACGGGTAAAAGAACGTAGGAAATACGGCAATGCCCAAAAAGCCAGGGCAAAGAAGCAATCACCAAAAAGGTAAGTCCTGGGGAACTCTTTAACACAAGTCTAATTTGCGTGATCTAGTTACCTGTGTATTGTTCACGTCAACAGCTTGGAATTCGGTAATTACCTTCTGGTATTCTTCTAAATCCTGTGGATTGATCGGTCTTGTTGATGCGGGACCTAAATGTATGGCGCTTCCGATCGGGAATTGGATTCGAGGTCTTCTCTGTCTTTCCCTTGATTCAATCCATGCGGCTACTCCTGTTGCTCCCAATAAGGAGTCCTCCCTTTTTATATCAACATAATAAACTGGTCTGGGATCAAATACATCAACCCATTCTTCGCTGATCTCGACAGTGCCTCTGCTAGGAATCAGGGCTTCTAGAGAAATGGTAACTTCATCTATATCATCGTTTCGTTTCCTGTAAGGATCGAAAAGAATACCTAATGTTTCGCTGAAGAAGGGTTGCTCAACCATTAGATCTATTTATAGACCAGACTATCGGTTTTGTCAACAACACGCTAAGGCGTAAGTGGTATTAATTTCCAAGGATTACTTCTATTCTTGGTTTCTTCTGCTTTAACTACCACTTTACCTTCCTTGATAAGCGATCTTGCTAATTTAAGATTGTTTTTATTAAGCAATTGATCTGTTGCCGAGAAAAATACATATGAAATATCTTTAGCTGTTTTTTCCTCAATGTCTTGGTTTTTAGCTAGGTAATCCGCCAGTTTAGCTGAAAGTTCGAGATTCTTTTTAACTTGTTGTTTCTTGCTCATAGGAAAGAGATTATACTCCTATTTTGAAAAATATGTTAAATTAATGTAAATCTACTGTAATATTTTTTCTTATTGATTGTCAACAATTTTACTTCTTTTCATAAATCCCCTTCGATAGATAATGTAATTTTTCTTTATATCATTAATTGCCCAAGTGAACCAAGTATGAGGTGTACCTTTTTTGATGACACGAGTGGTTGTTACAGTTTCCGAAGGATTTTGCATAGATATCCTCATATGGCAATGCAAATAACCGTGTTCACTATCGTATCTCCAAATAGTCGTCCATAAATTATTGATTTTTATTTCATAAGATACATTAACAACTTCTATAATGATACCTTCATTATTAACACCTCTGGTATATGTTATTTTATCCGTATCAGATAGATTAAACTCGTGAGTTATGGTTTGAAAACATTGTATTTTCTCCTGCTTCTTTTTCTGGCTTTCCTTTACAAGTCTAATAATTTTATAAATTGAATTTAACCGATTTCGTGTTTTTCTCTTTCTCATCTATATTAAGATAACATCCTATGTGGGTGTGTTTGCAAGTAGAGAATTATATTGATAGTGAGTTTAAAGCAGTTGAATTTAAGCTAAAAGTTTTGTATAGTAAAAACCTCCGCAAAATATGCCGATCTTAAAAAAAACCATGTTCCGCGAATACGATATGCGCGGACGCGAAGCTCCAGATGAATTAAATGAGGATTCAATGTATCATGTCGGTAGAGGTTTTGGTACCTTTTTGATAAAAAGAGGTGTAACAGAGGCAGTGGTCGGACATGATGCCAGAGGAACTTCAGCAAGCTTTCATGCCAGGGTTATCAAAGGTTTGACAGAGTGCGGTATTAATGTGATTGATATCGGCACTATTACTACTCCGATGGGATATTGGGCACAATATCATTTAAAAGTTAAAGGTTTGGTGATTGTTACTGCCAGCCATAATCCGGTTGGATGGAATGGGGTTAAGCTGGGATCAGATTTATCTTATACTCTTTTAACTGATGAACTTCAGGAAGTCTATAACATCATTGTTAAAGAGGATTATGTTAGTGGCCAAGGGTCAGTGAAGAAAGAAGATATTTTGGAAGCTTATATAAAAGATCTTTTATCCCGGGCCAATATCACCAAAAAATTCAAAATCCTGATTAATACAGGAAACGGTACAGCCGGGATAGTCGAGCCGGGGATTTTTAGACGGGCCGGCTGTGAAGTGGTGGAACATTTCACCAATATTGACCCGACTTACCCTAATTATACGGCAAATCCGGACGGGACTGCCATGATGGAAGATACCGGAAAGCAAACTGTTGCCAATAAGTGTGATTTAGGGTTTGCTTTTGACGGTGATGGAGACAGGCTAGGTTTGGTAGATGAAAAAGGGGAAATAATCTGGCCGGATAGATATATTATTTTATTGTCCCGTCTGGTATTGTCCAAAAAGCCCGGGGCAAAAATAATCTTTGATGTAAAAGTCTCAGAGGCTTTGCCGGAGGATATTAAAGCCCATGGCGGGGAACCGATTATGTGGAAAACCGGACATTCGCATATTAAAGCAAAATTAGCATCCGAAAAGGCTGCCATGGCTGGAGAAATGAGCGGGCATATCTTTTTTGAACATGATTTTTATGGTTTTGATGATGCGACTTTTGCGGCATTAAAAATGCTGGAATATTTATCAACCCAAGATGGGCCGCTCTCTAAAGTTATTGCCACCACCCCTTATTATATTTCAACGCCAACCATTCAAGTTACTGCTACTGATGAACATAAATACCAAATAGTAGAAGAACTGACTCAGGAGTTTAAGGATGAAGGCTACAAAGTGGTAGATATAAACGGCGCCAGGGTTTATACCGAACACGGCTGGGGTCTGGTCCGCGCTTCTTCCAATACTCCGACTTTAGTTTTAAGGTTTGAATCTAAGACTAAAGAAGATTTAGAGAAAATCCAGAGAATTTTTAAAGAAAAATTAGACAAGTTTCCTATTGTCAGTAAAGAATGGGATTCCAGTGGTCATTAGCGCTACTTGCCAAAATAAGTCATTTATGGTTTACTAGTTAGTACATCAAGAGTATCCGACGTAATGTCGGATCGGCAACCTTAAAGTTTAAGGTGCCAAATCCTAAGAGGAAGATGTGTCCCGAGCGTAGTCGAGGGAAAACTTTAAACCTCTCTTGATGAGAGGTTTTTTCATGATTAAAACAAATGGTATTACCACTTTTACTTCAGAGTCTGTCTGCGCCGGGCATCCGGATAAAATTTGCGACCAAATTTCCGATGCAATTTTAGATACAGTGTTGGCTCAAGACAAGTTTGGTCATGTGGCTTGTGAAACATTGGTAGGTTTTAACAGGGTAATAATTTCCGGGGAAATTACTGCTAATGCTAAAGCAGATTTTAAAAGTATTGCCAGAGAGCAAATAAAAAGACTAGGGTATGTAGATTCTATGTACAATTTCTCTGATAAATCCCCTATTGATGTATACGTGCACGAACAGTCTCCGGAAATTGCAGTAGGGGTTGACCATCAGGGGGCCGGCGACCAAGGTATTCAATTTGGTTACGCTTGCAGGGAAACCAAGGAACTGATGCCAATGGCAATTATGTTGACTCATGGTTTAACTAAAAGAATGGATCAGGTAAGAGAAGAAGGGTTAATTCCGTATTTACGGCCGGACGGTAAAAGCCAAGTGACTGTGGAGTATAAAAATGGTACCCCAACAAAAGTTGTTCAAGTGGTGATTGCCATTCCCCATAAGGAGACAGTTAAGTTAAATAGAGTTAAAGAAGATATTTATGAAATAGTGGTTATACCTGTTTTAGAGCAATATGGTTTTAAAATAGATATTAAAGATTTAATTGTTAATGGGACAGGTGTTTGGCATCATGGCGGGCCGGCTGCTGATTGCGGGGTAACAGGCAGAAAAATAGTAGTTGACGGTTATGGAGGTTATGCCAGGGTTGGAGGAGGGGCATTTAGCGGTAAGGATCCGACAAAGGTGGACAGGTCCGGGGCCTACGCAGCCAGGTTTTTGGCTAAAAATATAGTTGCACAGGGATTAGCCCAAAAGGCAGAAGTGCGATTAGCATATTTTATCGGGGCCAAAAAGCCTACCATGCAGGATGTAGAAACTTTTGGGACAAATAAAAAAAGCCACAAAGCCATACTTTCTTTCATGAATAAAATTCTGGATACTTCTGTATCAGGAATTTTAAAGGGTTTAGATTTGCAAAGGCCGATCTATTTACCAACAGCTGCTTACGGCCACTTCGGCCGCGAGCAGTTCCCCTGGGAAAAGATAGTTTAGATTTATGGATATTGGTGAATTACCAAAGTCGTCACAGGAAAGAACGCAAACCAAAAACCTTGAACCCATTGGTGTAAGGGTTATTGGAGATGTTGACCCTTCAACATTAATAGAAGAACAATTTAACAAAAATCCTGATTTATTGTATCACGGTGCTGCTAGCCATTTTGAATATCAGCAAACTTTTGATTATAGATCTGAGGAGTACTGTACCAGTAGCGATGGCAGTCAGACTTTGGGCGAGGGATTTTATACGACAGATTCGGTCAGATCAGCAGAAAACTATTCTCTGGTAAGACAGCATCATGACGTATCGCAATTTATTGTAATGAAGATGCTTCCTTATCAAGCGAGAGTGTTTGATTTTAGAGTCGTAACAGATCCTACCGTTAATGCTCCTGTTTCTGTTGACCTTTTCAATAAGTGGTACGAGCATTACAGAAATTATTTCGGTAATCAAAAGATTACTGAAAACCAACCATGGAATATTAGGGCTATGGAACTGGAATACTGGAATTTTCTTAATAGAGCAAAAAGGCTGGTTGATACAGGAGAATTGATCGATCTTAGGGTGATGCTTGGCACCACTTTTTTTACAAGATTACAGGCACCTAATTGGCCGTCGCCTTGTTATATGAAATTATTTGCAAATTTTATGGTTGGACAAGGCTATGATGGTTTAGTCTATGTTGAGGGCGGGGAAGGCGCTAAAAGGCAAAATAGTCCATCATATGTATTCTATAACTTGGAAAAAGTGGGAACTTATAACAGTTGGCAATCACGTAAACCCCGAACTTCAGTTTAACTTTAAAGTCTAATAGGTTTCAAATTCTTTAAAATTTTTTAAGGGTCCGGCAAATACTTCCACGTTTTCAACACGGGTCATAGTAGAGCCGACATGGCAAATTTTTAGAAACTTATCTAGATTTACCTCTTCTCCTTCTGCCTCTATATACACTGATCCGTCAGGCATATTCATAGCAAAACCTGTAATACTTAATCTATCAGCCTGTTGCTTGGCAGTTAACCTAAAAAAGACCCCTTGGACAAATCCACGAATTTTAATATTTAGGTGTCTAATCATGAAAATTCCAGGATCATTGGTAAATGATCTGAGACATCTATCTCAGGAACTGTAAAACTAATTACATTTACCTCGGGAGATACAAATGTATAATCGGCAAATTTCTGAAAATCTGTTTTCCCATAGAACGGGCTTAAATTACTTCTTGTCCTTTTGATATTGAATCCTTTGATTAAATTTTGCATATCTTCTTCTAAGATTTTAATACTTTGAGTTTCCGGCAGCAGATTAAAATCACCAACTATAATTTTTGCACCCTTTTTGGAATTTAGAAATCCTTTTATTTTATTAGAATGCTCAAGCCTTAATGTGGTATCTAACTTGGTGCCGGGAAAAGCTGTACCGTGTATATTTACAACAGTGAACTTTTTACCTTGGATAGTAAATTCAACAGATTGCAGGGTGACTGCAAGATTGGAAAAATCTTGTTTTAAGGATTTTTCCTCCCTATCACCATATAACAAAATATCCCCCGTAGTATTTACCTTGAAACGATTTTTGATAAATATTACCTTACCTGCAGTTAAATGAAAATTTACAGGGTTAGGAGTAGAATCAAAACCACTCATTTTTATAGAATAGAAAAATTGAAAATTTGATAAGATCTTTATTAGTTCATTTAATAGATTAGCCCTAATAGCTTTATGCTGTTTTACATCGGATTTTGTGCTGTAAACTTCCTGAAAACAAAAGATGTCTGTATCTTGGGAGTGTTTTTGAATAAAATCCAGTAAAGGTTTATATATTTTTCCGCCCCAAGTGTTTAAAGAAATTAATTTCATATAAATGGCATTATATAGGCAGCAATGATAAAATACTAGGGAATTACGGAGTGTAGTTCATCGGTAGAACGCCCGGATGGGGTCCGGGAAGCAGGAGGTTCAATTCCTCTCACTCCGACTATAGGATTTATTTTGGGGTATTGATATTTGGGAAATATTTGGTATCTTTAGAATATGGCACAAAATGGGATAGCGCAAAACAATGATGCAAGAAAAGCTGCAATTGAGGCAGCTATGGCGCAAATTCAAAAGCAATACGGCACCGGTTCTATTATGAGATTGGGTGAACGGGTGGAGAAATTTTCTACAGAAGTTATTCCTACCGGCTCTTTAGCCTTAGATTTAGCTTTAGGTGTTGGCGGTTTGCCAAAAGGCAGGATTATAGAAATCTACGGGCCTGAAGCAGGAGGAAAAACTACTGTTTGCCTGCATGTTATTGCTGAAGCTCAGAAAAAAGGCGGGGTGGCTGCATTTGTTGATGCCGAACATGCCTTAGATCCTCAGCGTGCGCAAAAAATCGGTGTTAATTTAGATGACCTCTTGATATCGCAGCCGGATACCGGAGAGCAGGCTTTGGAAATTGCCGAAAGCTTAATCCGCTCCGGCGGGATAGATGTTCTGGTAATAGATTCAGTGGCGGCGTTAGTTCCGAGGTCAGAACTTGAGGGTGAGATGGGGGATGCTTCAATGGGTATGCAGGCCCGCTTGATGTCACAGGCGCTGCGGAAATTGACCGGAGCTGTTTCTAATACTAATACTATCATAATCTTTACAAATCAACTCAGGCAAAAAATCGGAGTAATGTTTGGTAATCCGGAAACAACTACCGGAGGGTTGGCCCTGAAATTTTATTCATCAATCAGACTGGATGTCAGAAAGATTGAGAATATAAAAGACGGAGATTTGGTGGTTGGTTCCCGGCACCGGGTAAAGGTAGTTAAAAATAAAGTGGCTCCCCCATTTAGGATTGCAGAATTTGATATGGATGAGAATGGAATTTCCCACGAAGGTGAACTTTTGGATGTAGGAATAGAACTGGGAATTTTGACCAAATCCGGGGCATTTATCAAATGGGGTGAAAAACTTTTGGGTCAGGGCAGGGCTGCAGCAACAATCTATCTTAAAGAAGAAAAGAAAGAAGCAGAAAAATTGGAAAAAGAAATTAGGGATGCCTGGAATAAGCAAAAAGAAGGTAAGGAAAAAATTGTAGTAGGGCCACAAGAGGAAGCTATTTCAGAAACGCTATAGTTATCTGTAATAATTTTTAATTTTAAGGAGTATATAAAGTCCCAGGAGCGCCAGGATTACATCAATATTTATAATTCCCAATTTTGGATTGAAGGAGTATTCTCCTGCACCAGGGAGACCTAAGTAACCAACGACTCCGTAATGCTTAAGTAAAGCCAGTATAGCTGTTACGCAAAGTATCACCCAGGAAAAGCGCCATCTCTTGAATAAACCGATAACAAAAATTATTTCTAGTAATATAGTTAATATGCTTTCCATTCCCCCGCTTATATATAGTTTGTTGAATATTATAAAAATAATTCCCGAGAAGATTTGCACAATAACACCGATAGCTGTCAATGGACTAATTATTCTTTCCCACATAATAAAGGAATAGATATTAAGTAGTAAAGGAGAATTAATTACATAGACAACTTGTCTTAGAATAAACTCCAGTAAGTAAATCCAGCCTAAAGTCTTAACTACAGTTACTTGCCAATTTTTAATCTTTTCTTTTTTAGTCATAAGTCTTAGTATAGTTGTTTTTGACTAAAATACCAAATATGACATAGAATTGTTTCGCTATGCCCAAGATTACAGAAGTCGTTCCGCAAAAGAAAAATCCTAAAAGATTCAATGTATACATTGATGGTGAATTTGCCTTTGGGGCAGATGAGGATTTAGTGGTTAACAGAAGACTGGTGGTAGGAAAAATTATTGCCCCGGATGATATGGATAAAATTTTGTTTGAGGCAGAGGTGGGGAAGTTGATGGAAAAAATGTACCGCTGGTTTGCCTTAAGGCAGCATTCAGAAAAAGAAGTCAGGGACTATTTTAGAAATAAAACTTTTAGTCAGTTGGTGGTAGATGCAGTTATTGAGGTTTTAAAGAAAAAAGGCTTAATTGATGATTTGGAATTTGCCAAAGCCTGGGTAGAGGCAAGAAGAAGGAGTAAACAAAAAGGGATCAGGGCAATCAAAGCAGAACTTTTTCAAAAGGGGATTGGTAAAGAAATTATAGATGAAGTCGTCAGTAGTCAGTCGTCAGCTGTCAGAGAAGAAGACCTAGCAAAAATTGCATTAGAAAAGAAAATGAAAGTTTGGAAAAATTTAGACCAAAAAATACTTTACAGAAAATCAATTGAATTTTTACTCCGAAAAGGGTTTGATTATGAAATAGTAAAACAAGTTCTTGACAAAAAATAAGAAATATTGTTAAATATGCTTATAATCGGTTAGATTACAGTCTTCCAAAGGAAGTATATGTCAACGATAACGATATCCTTACCAGTTCAGATAGCAAAAAAAGTAGATACTGAAGCAAAAAAGCAGGGATTTGCCAGCCGCTCGGAATTTATTAGGAGTTTACTCAGAAAATATTTTTCTTTTAATAAAGAGGAGCTTAAATTTGAGCCTTTTGTTCCCAGACCGCTTGCGGAAATAGAGACCGAGTTGAGACAGACCGGAAAATACAACGAAAAGTTTATCAGAAGTGTGATAAGAGGACTTAGAGATAATTCAAGTTTTTATGCTCATAAAACCTCTTAAGACAAAACTCACCAAGTTTATTAGAACTCATGGTCTAATCAATAAAATGGCCAAACAGATTAAGCTGCTGGAAGAAAATTATAAACACCCATCTTTAAATACAGAAAAACTTGAACCGAAAGAATTAGGTTTGTATTCATTTCGGATAGATCATAAGTACAGAGCTATTTTTCATATTTTAACAACTGGCGAGATTGAAATTATTGATATAAACGATCATTACCAATAGTTTTTCACCTAGAATCTGCTGTATGCGCTATTTTATAACCAAATTACCCACGATCGTATATAGTTTGGTTAGAAGTTGAAATAATTATTTAGAAAGAGTAGAATAAATAGGAAAGTCTGAAAAGTTGAGGAAATATGAAAGTAATCTTTCTAAAATTTAATACCTCTCAAGTACTCGGGTAATCCGGGGAATTTTTAGACCTTCAAAAAAATATGCAAAGATCGTTTGGGCCCATTCAAGGGCAAACACAAACTAATATTAACGAAACAGACCTGTCCGCCAAACAGGCGGAGCTTGCCAAAAGGGAAGGTGTTTTAGAGGAAAAAGAAAGGCAAATTTCTGAAAAACAAAAATTGGTTGATGAGAAGCTTGAGCAACTTGAAAAGGTTAGAAAAGATTTAGTTGCTAAATTAGAAAAGGTTTCTTCTATGTCAAAAGACGAAGCCCAAAAAATTCTTTTAGATAATTTAGACCAGGAGTTGGCTGGGGAAATTTCTAAAAGAATTAAAGAAGCTGAAGAAGAAATTAAGATAACTGCGGATGAAAAAGCCAGAGAGATTTTAGTGGGAGCTATGCAGCATGGGGTAACTGATTATATTTCCGAATTTACTACCTCCAAAATTAAACTGCCTGATGAAGAAATGAAGGGCCGGATTATTGGCAAAGAAGGCAGAAATGTCCGGACTTTTGAACAAGCTACCGGGGTGGATGTGGTGATGGATGATGAAATCCCCGATACTTTAATACTTTCTTCTTTTGATTCTGTCCGAAGGGAGATTGCCAAGGTTTCTCTTGAGAGACTTATGGAAGATGGCAGGATTCAACCCCAAAGGATTGAAGAGATTGTTAGTAAAACTCGCGAAGACGTAAATAAATTAATGCGGGCCGCCGGAGAAAAGCTTTGTCATGATGTGGGAGTTTATAATTTGCCGGCAGAACTGATCGATATTTTAGGCCGTTTTAAATACCGTTATTCCTATGGCCAGAATCTAATTTTGCATACTCAGGAAGAAACTCAAATTGGTATTGCTTTAGCTAAAGAAATCGGGGCAGATGTGAATGTGGTCCGTTTAGGTTGTTTGCTGCATGATATCGGTAAAGTGGTAACTGAGGGTGATGAAGGGACACATGTTGAAAAGGGTGTGGCTTTGCTGAAAAAATTCAACTTGCCGGAAAAGGTGATTAATTGTGTTGCTGAACATCACGAGGATAAGCCTTTCTCTTCTGTGGAATCAATTCTTACCTACATAGCTGATGCTATTTCTGGTGCCCGTCCGGGTGCCCGCCATGAGAATGTTGAAGACTATATCAAACGAATGGGCGATATAGAAAAAATTGCCACTGATTTTCCCGGGGTGGAAAAAGCCTTTGCCGTGCAAGCGGGTAGGGAAGTTCGGGTAATTGTGGTGCCGGAACGGGTTTCTGATGATGAGTTGCCTAAATTAGTTCACGATATTGCTGAGAGAATTTCTACAGAAGTGATGGTGCCGGGAGCAGTTAAGATTACTGCTATTAGGGAAACCCGTTATTCCGAAAGCACGATGACTGTTTAACTTGGGGCTTGCTAAAAGGCTAAACTTTTGGTAGTTTACTGTTATGACTAAAAACGAATTAATTGAAAAAGTAGCTAAAAAAGCCAATCTAACCAAAAGAGCTTCTCAGGATGCGGTTAATCACACATTTAATTTAATTAGAGATGGATTAGTCAGGGGCGAGAAGGTTGTTATTACTGGTTTTGGCACTTTTTTAATTAGATCCCGGGCAGCAAGAAGAGGTAGAAATCCTCAAACCGGTGAAACTATTCAAATTCCTAACAAAAAAACTCCCGGTTTTGCCGCAGGCAAAACTTTAAAACGTTTGATCAAATAAGTGGCTTCTTTAAGATCTTTTAAAATCTACTCAGGTAAAAAAATTCTTGATTATCGGTTAGGAGAGCAGTTAAACTTAAAAGAAATAAGAATATTCTTTCAAAAAGAATATATAATAAAGAAAATTTGGAGTGGACCAAGACACGTGCTTGGAGTTTTAGCAAAAGAAGATAAAACTTATTTTTTAAAGTTATCAACAAGTGAAGGTATAAGTATTGTTACTAAAAACGAATATCATTGGAATGAATATTTTAATAAACATCGACCCAAAGATATTCCTTTCAACGTTCCTAAAAATTATGACTGCGGAATATATCAAGATAAATATTTTTATCTAATTACTGATTATCTTAATGGAATACCGCTCGGTAATATTGCTGAGTATATACCAAAAATTATTTTATTTTCCGAATTTATACAAAACATGTCCGGTACTAAAAGTGATTATCAGGAGAAATTTCTTAAGAAAGCTAGAAACTGGTTTAGTGATATACCGGCTGATGTTAGAAAAAAATTTAATATTTTTAAACTTTTAGAAATCGTTGAAAAAGGAGTTAATAATTTATCTCCTAAAGTACGGCATGGTGATTTTGCACCCTGGCATATCATCAAGTTAAGTGATAACAAACTTGGATTGATTGACGGAGAGCACTTTTTGCTAAATGGGGTGGAAAATTATGATATTTGTTATTTTATTCAAAGGGTTTTTAGTGTTTTAAAAAACCCAAAGCTTGCTGAAGATATTTATGCGAAGCTCTCACAGAGAAATTATCATTCTCATAAATTGCAGGTTGTTTTGGCAGCCAGGGCAATTGGCGGGTTTTTGGATGAGTCATTAAAAAATAGACCGGATTATAAATTAGCCGAAGGCTTTAAGGATTTGGTATTAAAAAGGGTTATTAGATAAGTTAGTTAGGAAAAATATTTTAATAAAATCTCGGGGCATTGGTATAGCGGTTAAAAAGGGAAACATGAGAGCAAAGCCTAAGATAATTAATAGCAATAATACTAATAACAACTGCAGCCCCTTTTTATCTGTTAAGAAATTATTTAATTGATAACCTAAGGCCAAAGATAAAAATGGCACTGACGGGCTAAAGTGATATAGAAACATAATCCTAGGAGAAATGGCCCATGGCAGCCAGAAAGCAAAAAAGCCCAGAAGAATTATTGCCAAACTCAGCGACCTTTTTTTAATCGTTTCCCATATGGTTAATAAAATGGCGGCGCTGCCAAGCCAAAACAAAGCCGGGTTACCAGAAGTGAAAATATTAGCCATGGTATTTTTTTGATAATCTACAAAATACCAAACAGGATATAAATTAAGCGGCCAGGACCACCAAGGTGAGGTATAGCCATGGGTGGCTTTAAGGTTAGTATGATACCACCACATTTGCTGCTGTAATTGGATAAATTGATCAAAACTATGGCCTAATAAGAAAAATGGCAAATAACTTGCCAAATAAATAATTGGAGGAAGAACAATAAAAAATGGGATTTTGAAATATTGCCTTTCTTTAATAAGTAGCGGTACAAAGATCAGATAAGCATAAATGGCTGCCCATTTACTAGATAAAGCTAATCCTAAAAAAAATGCGGACATTATAAATCTTTTATTAAGTAAAAATAATAATGATGTTAGTAGAAAAGTTACGTAATAAATATCATTCATGCCGGTCCGAGATTGGACAAAGTTAAGCCCATCTAAGGAAAAAACAAAGGCCGCTATTAAAGAGGCGGTTTGATTGTTTAATAGCTTAATTCCTAATAAATAAACTAAGTATACTGATAAAATGCCAAGTAAAACTCCCGGTAATCTATAAGCCCAGGCATCCTGGGTTCTGAAAATAAACATTGATATTGCCATAATTTCTTTTGCCAAGGGCGGATGGGTCCATTCATAGGCTACACCAGGAGGCGGAGTTGTCCACCATTCCCATGCTTCCTTGTGTCCTGCCAAAAATTCTTTGGCAGTAAAGCCATGATAAACTTCATCAAAAACATATTTGTTAGGGTAATCCAAGCGATAAAGCCTTAAAAAGGCTGTAAGTATTAAAATTAATATCAAGATATGTTCAGACCTGAGCCTTTTCAGAAATCGCATATTTGAATAGGATAATACTAATTAAGATAAAAATGAAGGTTGAAATTAAAGAGAGACTTTTTTCGTTGTCAGATAAAAAATTATAAAGAACAGGATTATAGAGTAACTTCGGTAGTTTCAGATAAATCTCATTATAATAAATGTATACATAGTATAAATTTAGCAGATATGACAAACTTAATATTCCGGTGAGTATTATTACTAATCTAGATTTTAAGTAGATAGCTGTGAGGATCAGAAATACTAAAGCAGGATACAAATATCTTTCATGAACTCTGGTTGGGAGGAAGAAGAATCCCAATGTTGCAAGAGCTGCTAAAGTATATAAAGATAATTTATTTTTAAAATAAAAGTATCCTAAGATAAGCCAGTATAATGTCAGTAAAATATATCCCCAGGTTTGGTAAGATATGTTATTAAAAAATTGACCATCATTGATCCAAAACCCTACTACCCCCCAGACATTATAGGCAAACAATGAGGTATAAGGGTATTCATTGGCAGTATTGATAACGTGTTGTATTAAGTTGATAATTGTTTGATTTGGAAAGAAAGGGAAGCTTAGGATAAATGTTGTTAAAACTCCCGGTAAAGTTAGCTTGAATAAAGTTGATAAACTAAAGTTAAAAATTAAGAAAATAGCAAGTAGCGGCATTAGGGCGATAGCCTGGGGTTTTACCAGTAAAGCCAAGGCAAAGAAAATTGAACTAAGTATAAGGTTGTTTTTCTTTAAAGTAATAATTACAACCAACATCAGTAAGGCTAAGATGCTGTCAATTTGTCCCCATATGGCACTATTAAAAATCAAAGCAGGATTAAATAAAATAAAAATGAAAACTAAGACAGCCCATTTTTTTGAAACAATTTTTTTAGTTTCTTTATATATCAATAACCCAATAATTAATTCTGAAATTATTGCAGGTATTTTAAGTAATAAATAAAAAAAAGAATCATTTATAGATAATAGATTTTTTAAAAATCCTAATATACTAAGAATATACAGATATCCGGGTGTATAGTCGGAGAAATAATCTTTGCTGTAAAAATGGATAAAGTCAAAATGTTCAAGTCTTAATGCCCAGGCAAACCAGTCATTCATATCAATCTGAAATCCTGGTAAAAATATTAAAATAATTCTGAGTAAAAATGCTGAAAAAAAGAGTAAAAAAAGAAAATGTTTTTTTGTGAAACTACTTAAAATTTTGTAGAAATTTACCATAGTGATATTATACCTTTTACCTATGTATAAAAAAGCTTTTCTGCTTTTCTTAATTACTTTAGTAGTCTATCATTTGTCCAGCAGAGGAGAAGGAGCACACTGGAACTATTTTGTGTTACTTGCTGATGCTTTTTTGCATGGCAGATTAGATCTTTTACAAAACCCTCTTTGGCTAAATGAACTGGTAAATTGGCAAGGGAGATATTATGTGGTTTTCCCGCCTATGCCCGCGGTTCTTTTAGTGCCTTTTGTTTATATATTCGGAACTTCTTTTTCTCAGCCTTTTGCATCTGTATTTTTTGGTAGTATTAGTGCCGCAATATCATATCTTGTCTTTCTTAATATCTTTAGAGATAAAAAAATAGCCATCTGGTCCAGCCTGCTTTTTGCTTTTGGAACCATATTTTGGTTTCATGCAGAAGTTGGCTCGGCTTGGTATTTTGCCCAAATTGTAGCCAACTTATTTTTATGGATAATGTTACTTGAGGTGACGACAAAAAAGAGATTATTTTTGGTAGGTCTTTTTATCGGGGCAGCTTATTTATCCCGAATACCTACTATATTAGCGGCAATTTTTCCAGTGATATATCTGCACGATAAGTTCTTTTTGTTCCAAAATAATAAAATACGAAATATTAATTGGCAGAATATATCTCTGTATGCATTTGGCTTGATTGCGGCCCTGTTTTTGAATGCGCTCTACAATTATTTCAGATTTGGAGTTGTATATGACATTGCCTACCAACTATTACCCGTATTTAACGAACCCTGGTACAAATACGGATTAGTCAGTTTTTATTATATTCCTGTTCATTTAATTGAAATGTTTACGGCGTTGCCAAGAATTGTGAATTATCCGCCTTTTATGATTCCTTCTATGTTTGCAATGGCTGTCTGGTTTACTACGCCAGCTTTTCTTTTGATTGCTTTTGCCAGATATAAAACAAAAATTATATTTGCCTCAGCGGTTACCGCAATTGCTATAGCGATACCTAGTCTAATGCATGGAGGAAATGGGTTTACCCAGTTCGGTTATAGACACACCTTAGATTATTTGCCTTTTTTACTGATTCTTGTAATTAGCGGAATGAGGGAGAATCTAAAATGGTGGATAAAGGCCTTAATTATACTTAGCATAGTAGTTAATCTTTGGGGAGTTATAATGATTAGTTTTTTAAGTATTTGGACAATGTAAATTTTATATGCAAAAGTTATTGGTAATTTTGGGACCAACATCAACCGGGAAAACTGATTTAGCTTTAAGATTGGCAAAGAAATTCAATGGTGAACTAGTGGCTTGTGATTCAAGGCAAGTATATACAGGATTAGATATTGGGACGGGAAAGTTGCCTGGTCAAGAAGTGACAGTAAGGAAGGGTAAAGGGCTTTGGGAGATGGATGGGGTAAAAGTTTGGATGTATGATGTGGCAGATTCAAAAAAACAACATACGGTTTATAACTATGTTAAAGATGCAAATAAAGTAATAGATAGCATAGTAAAGAGAGGAAAACTGCCTATTGTAGTTGGAGGGACAGGATTATATTTAAAAGCCTTACTTGAAGGGTTGCCAAATTTGGCGATACCTATTGACTTAAAGTTAAGAAAAAAATTAGAAAAACTATCTTTAGAGGAATTGCAAAAAAAGCTTCAGGAAATAGCTTCTAAAAGATGGGAAGAAATGAATAATTCTGATAGGCAAAACCCCAGGAGGTTAATTAGGGCAATAGAGATACTACAGAATTCAAAAGTCAAAATTCAAAAGTCAAAACTACAACTTAAAATTCAAAACTACCATACTTTAAAAATTGGGTTAATGGCTCCAAGGGAGGTTTTATATCAAAGAATTGATCAAAGAGTTGTTGATAGGATAAATCAGGGAATGATCGACGAAGCAGAGAAATTACACAAAAACGGCCTAAGTCTTAAGAGGATGAGACAATTGGGATTAGAATATGGGGGTTTGGCAGATTTTTTGGAAGGTAAAATTCAAGATCAACAAAAATTGATTAAGATTCTTCAGGGGAAAATTCATGGATACGCCAGAAGGCAGATAACCTGGTTTAAAAAAGAAAAAAATGTAATTTGGTTTGATATAACCCATTAATTCATGGTACTATTCTCTTGATGACTAGAAGAATTGATATATCCTACAAAACAGTTATTTTTATTGCCATCTTCATATTGGCAATTTGGGTGACTTATTTAATTCGTGATCTTTTGATAATTTTATTTGTGGCAGTAATCTTGACATCTGCCTTATCGCCGCTGGTTGGATTATTAACTAGGTTTAAACTCCCAAAATCTCTAAGTATTGCCGTTGTTTACCTGACTTTAGTAGCTATTGTCGCAAGTTTATTGGCAATTATTTTGCCGCCACTGGTTGAAGAAACCCGTAGACTTTTTTTAACAATCCCTCCCTATCTTGATCAGCTTTTGGATCAAGCTGCAATTGATAAATCAGTTTTGCAGTCACAATTAAGCAGCATATCCGGAAATGCTTTTTCTATCACCCTATCTATTTTTAGTAACTTGTTAACGATCATTTTTCTACTGGTTTTGACATTCTATTTGCTGTTGGAACGGGAAGATGTGGAAAGGAGATTGGCTGCTCTTTTTGTCGGGAAAGAAGAAATGGTTAGGAAATTAATTATACAAATAGAAGAAAAATTGGGTGGATGGCTGAGAGGACAGCTTTTCTTAAGTTTAATCATTGGAGTACTGACATACATTGGCCTGCTGATTTTAGGAATCCCATATGCTTTGCCGCTGGCAGTTATAGCCGGAATTTTGGAAGTAGTGCCGACAATCGGACCGATTATTTCAGCTATCCCTTCGGTTTTGATTGCATTAACCCTGTCTCCGGTTTTAGGCATAGTAGTGGGAGTTTTGTATTTTGCAATTCAACAGTTGGAAAATCACCTGATAGTGCCACAGGTGATGAAGCGGGCAGTTGGTTTAAATCCTCTGATAGTGATTCTGGCAATAGCAATAGGAGGAAGACTATTAGGTGTAGCAGGCGCGTTATTGGCAGTGCCAATGGCTGTTGTCATACAAATTATAGCTACAGAAATAATTAAAGAGAGAAAAATTGCCTAGGAAAAGAATAAGCCAGATTCAGTTCGGTGAATATTATCTGAGTCTATTCACTTGATGATCATTTATCTGATGCTCCTCACTTCGACAATCAAGCAAGCAGCTCTGTCGGTTCTAGGATTGCAGCGGGGAGGATTGCCACGTTTCATCCGAGCTTTACCCCGGTTCGTCACTGTTGCTCTAACTAGGCCTTACGGCTGTCCGCTTACGCGGACCACCCTGCTTTATGCTGTCTGGACTTTCCTGAGCGTACCGTACGGTACACCCCGATCATCCTTCTTCCTAGGCATGCATATTATACCACGAAAAATCCCACAGAGTTTGACGCTTGTGGGACTCTTCGAAATGGTTTCGTTTTAACCACCAATTCTAAACATAGAAGTGCCGCAAGATGGGCAAGTGCCTTTTGAGGCTTTTTTGCCGTTTTTCATAGTTACCTCTTGGACATTTTGCGCTTCCTGTTTTTGGCGGCATTTCACACAATACATTTGTGCCATAAATAAGCTCACCCCCCTTCTATAAGAAATTAAGATTTAAGATGTGATTTTTTAAAAGAAAGAATAAAATAATTTGCGCACCAATCGCAAGCGAAGAGAGAGTAAAGATTTTGAACAGATCTTGATTTAAGAAAGAGATATCGGTAGAAGAGTCTGTAATAATTTTGTCTTTAACTCTGAACTCTTTGCCATAGACCTGCCGGCGGAGTAATTGCAAACGTTTTTCCAAATCGCTTTGATGCTTGGTCTGATGGATGGCCATACGCTCAGTTGAGCCTAGCACGCACAGAGTAGCTTTGTCAAGCACCAACTGAAGCTAAAATTATAGGTTTATGTTAATATTTAACTATCTATGACTAAAAATGATGTAAAAATTACCAGGTGCAAAGATAAAAATGAAGCTTCGCAAAAAGCTTTGGACCTTTTAATAACTAGCGTAGATTCCAATACCCTACTTCTTTTGTCCGGTGGCGCTTCTCCTGATTTGTTGTATCAGTTAATTGTTCAGGATAACACTTTAAGGCCGGGAGCAGTGGCATTAATCGATGAAAGGTTTGGAGTGCCGATGCATGATAATAGTAATGAAAAGATGATTGCAGGGACTGGTTTGTTAGCGTATATAAATAATGAAGGAATTCCCTTCTATGGTATTTTAAAAAACAGCGATATGGAGATTGCTGCTAGAGCATATGAACAGATTACTAAAGATCTTTTCCGGAAGTTTTCCAAGAAAATTGCCATCATGGGGATCGGCAGTGACGGCCATACGGCCGGCATTAAACCTGATCTGGAATATAATCATGCTAGGTGGGTAGTAGCATATGATGATACCGCTGGGTCTTTTGGCAAAAGGGTTACTTTAACTTTTGAAGCGCTTTCGGAGATTGATGAGTTTACGATTTTAGTATTCGGAGAAAATAAAAAAGAGGCATTTGAGAAGATGTTTGAAGAGTCAGATGAAAAGAAAGTACCTATGGCTTTTTATACAAATCATCCGACAAAGTCAACTATATTGACAACATTAGAAGCATAAAGTATATTGAAAGAGTAACTTATGTATCCGGATTGGGTTAGTCCTGCCATTGCGGGATTTTTAGTAGTATGGCTAGGGTTTTTAAGCTTATTGATTTGGCAGCAAGAAAAAAACTTAAAATCACTTTTTCCTAAATCGGGCGAAAGGGATATTAGAAAAAAGTTTGCAGAGATTATAAAAATTATTGAAAGTTTTAAGAGTGAGTTATCTGTTTTGGATAAGAGTATAACGAGGGTAGAAATTTTGCGCTTTAACCCTTATGATGATACAGGAGGAGATCAAAGTTTTACAATATGTTTGTTGGATAATAAGGGATCAGGAATGGTGATAACCAGTTTGCATGCCAGGTCTGGAACTAGGGTATTTGGAAAAGAGATAATTTTAGGAAAAAGTAATAAATATAAATTATCAAAAGAAGAAGAGTCGATTATCAAAAAAGCAATGGGAAATTAAGCATGAAAAGAATAACAGAAATATTTGTAGGTTTAACAAATTTACAGAGGGTTTTAGCGTTAGTTATATTGGGAGTAATACTGTATGGTTTTTCCGCTTCCGTATCGTATGCACTGTTTAGCCGAGTTGGCCCTATTACTTCTGGTAAAGAAGAAGCAGTGCCTGTAATTCCTACAGCATCAAATATTTTAATTGAAGACCCGAATGAACCTAAGACTGAAACTTGTCCGTTAAATGGCAGTAAACATACCAAAAAGGCTGAGGAATCTTGGAGCAAACGAAGACCGCTGGCTGTAATGATTGAAAACCACGTAGAAGCCAGACCTCAATCAGGGCTTTCTTTCGCTGATGTGGTATACGAGGCAGTGGCAGAAGGGGGAATTACCCGTTTTATGGCGATATATTATTGTAACTTGGCTGATGTTCAAGTCGGACCTGTCAGATCAGCAAGAACATATTATCTGGATTGGTTAGTAGAATATGATGCTTTGTATGCCCATGTTGGAGGAGCAAATACTCCAGGACCAGCTGATGCTCTGGGACAGATTATTAAATATGGAGTAAAAGACTTAAATCAATTTAGTATTGGTTTTCCTGTCTTTTGGCGGGATTATCAAAGATTGGGTCGTTCAGTTGCTACCGAGCATACTATGTATTCTACTACTGCTAAACTATGGGAAGTCGGAGCAAAACGTGGTTGGACAGCTACAGATTCGGCTGGATTGAAATGGGATAAAAACTTTGTGTCTTGGAAGTTTAAAGACCCTTCGGCAGGTTCGACAAGCTCACTGCAAGCAAGCTCAGGACAGGCGACTAATATTAAGGTTAATTTTTGGGAATCCCAACCGGGATATGAGGTTAACTGGAATTATGACCAGGCTTCAAGCTCCTACAAAAGGAAAAATAACGGTTCGCCTCACATGGATTTGGATAACAATACCCAGCTGAGTCCGCAAGTAGTAATTGTCCAATTCAAAAGAGAATCTAATGCCAATGATGGTTACCCGGGGAATGTCCATCTTTTGTATGGAACAACCGGTTCTGGTAAAGCTTTAATCTTCCAGGATGGTAATGCAATAGAAGGCAAATGGATTAAAAATTCAAGACTTTCAAGAACAAAATATGTTGATAAGAGCAATAAAGAAATAGAGTTAGATGCAGGCCAAATCTGGATCCAGACTGTCCCGGAGGGATCTAAAGTTAGTTATTAATCCGCCAGTTGGCGGATTTCTGTCCAGAAAGGTGGTGTAAAAATATGCTTGAGGAACTTTTTGTCTCAAGAGTCCGGGTAAAAATACTACAGCTTTTTTTATCTTCAGGTGAGTCGCTTTTTCATGTCCGAGAGATAGTCAGGCGCGTTTCCGAAGAGATTAATGCAGTACGCCGCGAACTGGCCAGAATGGAAAAATTCGGGATGGTTAGCTCAGAATGGCGGGCAAACCGGAGACTATACCGTTTTCGCAAAGACTATATCTATTACCAGGAACTCTTAAGTTTGGTGACTAAGTCAACCGGTTTAGGAGGAGCAATTATTAAAGGCAAAGGTAGATTAGGGCGGATTAAATATGCCATGATCGCCACCCGTTATCTGAATAATCAGTCTTCTGAGAGTGAGAATGTTGATCTATTGGTGGTCGGGCAGATAGTTTTGCCGGAGCTGCAGGCAATTATTGCTGATGAACAGGCTAAAAAAGAAAGGGAAATTAACTATTCTTTCATGGATGAAGCAGAGTTTCAATTTAGGGTTAAAAGACGTGACCCCTTTATTTTACGGGTTGTTACCCAACCAAAAATAATGCTTTTAGGTACGGAGGAAGATTTACTTTCCGGTGTGGTAATCTAGGCTCTTTTTAGAGTATAATTTTTTAATGCGGCCCCGAGTTACCTTGTGGATAATTTTAATTTTAACCATCTTAGCATTATGGGCAGATTCTCCTCCTTTTAAACAGGTCCCGGCTTTAAAAGTTTTAGATAAAAAAATTAATATTTTAGGAGTTTTTCCTTTAAAGTTAGGGCTTGACCTGCAAGGAGGAACTGAGCTTATTTTGGAAACTCAGATGGATAAAATTGAGCCCAAGGATAGGGATAACGCTTTGGAATCTGCCAAAAATGTGATAGAACGAAGAGTTAATCTTTATGGTGTTTCGGAAGCCATCGTACAGACTTCTAAATTAGGGGAACAAAGAAGGATTTTAGTAGAAATACCGGGACTTAAAGATGCTTCAGCTGCTGCTAATTTGGTGGGGAAAACTGCCCAATTGGATTTCCGGGAATTGCCTGCCACATTATCTGCCCAAGAACAAGAGGCTACGGAGTCAGGAGTGCCGATATTGGCTTTTGCTACCTCAACCGGTTTAACTGGCGCCGATTTAAAAAAAGCCCAAGTCACTTTTGGTTCCGGACAAGGAGGATCTGGACCGCAGGTATCAATTGAGTTTACTGCCGAGGGCAGCAAAAAATTTGCCGAAATTACTAAAAGGAATATAAATAAGCCATTGGCGATATTTTTGGATAATCAACCTGTTTCTGCACCTACAGTTCAGCAAGAAATTGTCGGGGGTAATGCTGTAATTACCGGCCAATTTACTACCCAGGAGGCAAAAGAGTTGGTTATTCAGCTTAACGCAGGAGCATTACCTGTGCCAATTAAAGTAATAAGCCAGCATTTTATTGGACCGACTTTAGGCCAGGAATCAATTAATAAAAGTTTAGCGGCAGGAATAATTGGTCTTACCATAGTCATTATATATATGGCTGCGTATTATGGTATTTGGGGACTAATAGCGAATGGAGCTTTGATAATTTATGCTCTTTTAGTTCTGGCAATTTTTAAGACCGGTTTTTTTATTCCACAATTACAGTTTACTCTAACTTTGGCAGGAATTGCCGGGTTTATTTTATCAATCGGGATGGCGGTTGATGCCAATATTTTAATCTTTGAAAGAATGAAAGAAGAAATACGGTGGGGTAAGAGTAAATCGCTTGCTTTGGAATTAGGGTTTAAGCGGGCTTGGTCTTCAATTTGGGCATCCAATGTTTCCTCGCTTATGACTGTTGCTATTTTGTATGGGTTTGGCACATCTTTGATTCGCGGTTTTGCTATAACTTTAGCAATCGGGGTATTAGTTTCAATGTTTACGGCTATAGTTGTAACAAAAACCTTTTTAAAACTATTGATTAAATGAACCTTAAAAGTAAAAGACCTCATTACGAATATCTAAAAAATAAATGGACGCTTCGCCATAGGGCTATCCAAAATAATTTTTGGGATAAACACGGAGAGTCTTTCAAGCATTTTGCCTTAGGGTCCTTGGGAGGAATTTTGTTGTTGTCTGCTCCTCATCAGGACCGGTTGCCTACCCCGAACTTAATAGTAAGCCGTGATGATGTGTTGAAAGGTTATGACCAGAATGTATTATTAGCTCAAAGCTTATCCGATAAAATACCAAAGCAGGTGCAGCCGTTAGATTCTTTAGGCGAAAAGGATATAGCTGATATTTTAACTCAAAACTTTGGTTTTAAAGTGACTGCAGAAGTAGATGGCATAAGGTTGAACAGAAATTATGGTCTAATCGGAGGGGAGCAGCATTTGTATCGTTATCCGGGTGATAATTTATATGCTCATGCAGATTCTGCAGTAGATTGGGCAAAGTATGGGGATGCAGGAATTGCTCCGGGTTTGGGGGCTTGGGGATATTTTTCGCCTTCCCAACAAGAGTTTAAGGGAGTTGATAAAGAGAGGGAGAGATATTATTTGGCAATCCAGACTTTTTTAGTGCCGGGCTATGCTGAAAATGCAGCAGAATACAGGGGGTTTTTTAAATTTAGAAAAATGCTGGTGGTAAATCCTCAAACAGGCCAGGCTGTGGTGGCAGTAATTGGCGATGTTGGTCCATCTGAGTGGACAGGGAAACACTTAGGCGGTTCGCCTGAGGTAATGGATGCTTTGGGATTGGCAGATGGCCCCAGAAAAGGACCGGTGTTATACTTTTTTATTGATGACCCGGAGAATAAAATTCCGTTAGGCCCAGTTAAAGTAAAGGATAGGGCATGAAGCAATTTTATAGCCACTTAATTCAAATAGAGTCTGTAATTACTGAGCTTGATATGCTAGATTTAGATCCGGAGCAGAAAATTCACCTGACGACTTTGATGGATTCTTCTTTGCACCACACAATTTTAGATGCGGTTTTATCTGAACTACCCTTATCTGATAAGCGGGTTTTTTTAAATCATTTAAAAGAAGATAATCATGATAAAATTTGGCAGTTTTTGAATGAGAGAATTGATAATATTGAAGGGAAGATTAAAAAAGCAGCTGATGATTTAAAGTTTAAACTACACAAGGATTTAAAGGTGGCAAGAAGCAAATGAATAATTTAATGAGGTTTAAAATTTGGTATTTTGTTTTTTCTTTATTAATTATTTTACCGGGATTATATTTTTTAATTACCTCAGGACTTAAATTAGGAATAGATTTTACCGGAGGTGCTTTACTTGAATACAAATTTGAAAAAACTGTGGATCCAGTGGATTTAAGAAAACAGGTTTCCTCACAAGAAATTGAAGTTGGTCAGATTATACCTTCTTCGGATAATGTTTATATCATCAGGACAAAGCCGGTAGAGCAGGAGAAAATAAGTAAGCTGAAATCTTTTTTGGATGAGAAGTTTGGTAAAGTTGACGAAAGAAGAGTGGAGTTTGTGGGACCGGTTATTGGTTCGGAGCTCCGGCAAAAAGCGCTGATTGGAGTGACTCTAGCATCCTTAGTCATTGTTTTATATATTGCTTTTTCTTTTAGAAAGGTACCTAAGCCGCAATCTTCCTGGAGGTTTGGCATTGCTGCAGTTGTGGCGCTTGCCCATGATATCTTGGTGGTAGTTGGTGTATTTGCAATTTTGGGAAAATTTTTAAGCATTGAAGTAGATACTCTTTTTGTAACAGCCCTGCTAACAGTAATTGGGTTTTCGGTGCATGACACTATTGTGGTTTTTGATAGGATCAGGGAGAACTTAACAAAGCACATTGGCAAAAAATTTATCGATGTTGCAAATTTATCTGTAATCCAAACTTTAGGACGTTCTTTAAATACCTCTTTGACAGTAGTATTTGTGCTTTTGGCAATGCTGTTATTTGGCGGAGAAACAATCAGGTGGTTTGCGGTGGCGCTTTTGGTAGGTATTATCTCCGGGACTTATTCTTCAATCTTCAACGCCACAGCATTACTTGTCTGGTGGGAAGAACGCCTAGGCCACTAATTGTTTGATTCTTTCAAGTAAATATTCCCGGTTATTTTTGGAGGCATCTTCCAAAACCTCTTCAAAAAGTTTTTGTAGGATTTCACCGACTTTTTTGCCGGGCGGAATATTTAAAGTCTCCATTACATCTTTTCCGTTTACCTTTAGATCAGAGATAGAAAATGGTTTTTTAAGTACTTCGTTGATTCTTTTTTGAAACTCTTCCATCCGCCAGGAAACCGCTTTTTGGGTACCGCCGCCTAACCTGTCTCCAATCCGTAAGGCCATCATATCATCAACGTTTTCTACCCCGACATTTTTAATAAATCTTCTGATAGCAGAATCAGTTTGACGCTCATCAACCGTAAATAAATGCCATCTAACTAATCGGTATAGTTTATCAGTTTGTTTTTTTGATAAATTGAATCTTCTGGCAATTTTTAGAACCAGTTTTCCGCCGACCAGGTCATGATTATAAAAAGTGACATTCCCGGTTGCATCGGTTCTGACAGTCTCAACTTTGCCGGTGTCATGTAAAAGTGAGGCCAGTTTTACTAATGAATCTTGGGACGGCGTTTCTTTTAAAGCAAGTAAAGAGTGTTCACCGATATCATAAACCCTATCATGTTTAGGTCCCTCCTGGACAATACCAAAACATTGTTCCAGTTCAGGTAAGATGATCTGTAGAATTTTTGCCTCACGTAATTTTATTATCCCTGCATAAGAGTTTGCAGATGCCAGTATTTTAAGTAACTCGTCCCTGATTCTTTCCCAGGCAATCTCTTTGATTAAGGGGGCATTTTTTAAAATTGCCTGAGAAGTATTTTTTTCAATCTCAAATTCTAATTCTGTTGCTATTCTGATAGCTCTCATTAAGCGCAGGGCATCCTCTTTAAATCTTTGATCCGGATTGCCAACTGCCCTGATAATTTTATTTTTAATATCATCCCGTCCGTGAAATGGATCAACAATAGTATTACCTAAAGCAATGGCGTTAATAGTAAAGTCCCGCCTTGCCAAGTCCTCCTCGATTTGATTGGTCCAGACTACATTACCGGGGTGGCGGAAATCTGCATATTTTCCTTCCCTCCGCATAGTAGTGATTTCTAAAATTCCTAAATCGGAAGAGATACCTACTGTGCCAAATTTATTATCGTAAAATCCTTTTGGTAATAATTTCAAAATCTCCTCAGGGGATGCATCGGTGGTAAAATCCCAATCAGAAACTTCCTTTTTCATTAATAAATCACGGACCGCCCCTCCTACAATATAAATTTGGAAATCCGCTTCTTTAAATTTATCTAACATATTTTTTACTTCTTTAGGTAGTGTATAATCCATGATGTAATTCTACCATTATGAAATGGAAAGTGGCACCAAGAAAAACTGATGATTTAATTAAACAACTTCTGATTAATCGGGGTATAAAAAGTATCAAAGGGAAAGAACAATTTTTTCATCCAAAGATTTCTGATTTTACTTCCGATTTGCAAATTCCTAATATTGATAAAGCAAGTAGAAGAATCTTGCAGGCAATTGAAAAAGGCGAACAAATTATAGTTTATGGGGATTATGATGTGGATGGAATTTGCGCTTCAGCAATTTTATATAAAGGACTAACTTCGATCGGAGCTAAAGTTTTGCCATATATTCCGCACCGGGAAAAAGAAGGATATGGATTATCAAAAGTCGGATTAGAATTTGCCAGGGATAGCGGTGCATCTTTGGTAATTACTGTTGATAACGGAATAGCAGCATTAGAACAAGCGAGGTTTGCCAAAGAATTAGGTTTAGATTTAATAATTACAGATCATCATATCCCGTCAAAAGAAAAACCGGAAGCTTTTGCAGTAGTTCATTCTACCAAAATGTGTGGAGCAGCAGTTGCCTGGTGTTTAATAAAAGACTTAATTAAAAAAGAATTGGCTGAAGACTTAAAACAGTTTGCGGCAGTAGCGACGGTTTGCGATTTAATGCCGCTTATTGGTTTGGGCAGGGCTTTTGTTTCTGAGGGATTAAAAGTTCTTAAAAAAACTACAAATCCCGGAATACTGGCCCTTATTGATAGTGCCGGTATTAATGCGCCTGACATCGGGTCATACGAAATAGGCTATATGATTGGCCCCCGGCTAAACGCCATGGGGCGATTAGAACATGCTATAGATAGCTTGCGTTTACTTTGTACCAAAGATCCGGTTAAGGCAAAAAAATTAGCGCAGCTTTTATCTGATACGAATGTTGCCCGTCAGAATATGACAATGGAAGCGCTGGATCAGGCAAAATTATTAGTTGATAAGGATAAAAAGATTCATGTTTTAGCAAGTGAGTATTGGTCGCCGGGGATTATCGGACTTGTGGCAGGCAGGATTTGTGATGAGTATTCTCACCCAACAATTGCCATATCAATAGGGGAGGAAGTTTCCAAGGGTTCGGCCCGTTCTATAGATGGAGTAAATATTATTGAAGTAATAAGAAAGCATATTGATATTTTAGTTGATGCCGGCGGGCATCCGGGAGCAGCCGGGTTTTCCATTTTAACTAAACATATAGAGGTTTTTAAAAAAAGATTAGAAAGTGATCTATCGGATCTTCCGGAAACTGAAAAAGTCCTGGAAGTCGAAGCAGAAATTGAAAGTCAAAAGCTAACCAAAAATTTAGTTTTAAGTTTGCAAAAATTTGAACCATTTGGCATGGATAATAGAAGACCTGTTTTTGCTACAAAAGATATGACAATTTCTGATATCAGGACAGTGGGCAGCGGCAAGCACCTAAAATTTAAAGTCGATAACATTGATGCCATTGCTTTTGGGATGGGCAGTCTGGAAACTTCATTGCAAAAGGGGCAGTCAATGGCCTTAGCTTATACGCCGGAACTTGACACCTACAACGGCTCCGAAAAACTACAGCTTAAAGTTAAAGATATTAAAATAATTTAACTCTTAAAAGTTATTGCGCCATTCATCTCGAACTTAGCTTGTCGATATCTATCTACAGCATCTGGTCCCCAGTTCTGTTTTATGATATCTGGATGAATACCTATACCGCTTTTAGCCAATTCTTCAGGGCTGTCTATAACCTTTATTTGTCCATGTGGTCTAAAAACCATTATTGGTTCTTTATCAATTCCCATTATATACACCTCCTTTCAAAATTAATGTTGTCCACTTCCGTTCTTCTTAAAATTAATATTCTTTACTATTCCCGGATAGCGGTCATTATTATCAGGTATCAAAACAGGTAAATCTTTGCAGAATTCTGCTAATTTCTCTTTTATTGTTGGTGATTTTTTAATTTCTATGCGTTCTACCATATTTAAAAAGCATTAAAAAACCTCCCGATTTGGGAGGCCTTAATTCCTTTCAATTTTAGATAAATCTTATCTAAAAAGACCCCCCAGAAATGCCCCAATAAGGAGCACTATAAGGAGGACGGCTAAACTTTCAACTCTTTTTAAATCAATACTGATAACTTTTGACATAAACTTAGATTATATTATAATGCTTACAAGGCTGTTGTCAACAGGTGATTGAACTGAATAACTATTTCTTTTATAAACTAAGCCGTTGTATATCTTTTGGGTCGTATCGCTCGAGCAGACTTTAATAATAGGATTTCAGTTTCTTTCCAACCAATACAGCCATCAGTGAATGAAACTCCACGTGTAGGAGTTTTACCTGGAACAAAACTTTGTTGACCTTCGACTAAGTTGCTTTCAATCAGAAGTCCCATGATTCGTTGCTGTCCGGTTTTAATTTGATCTAAAACATTTTCGGCGACTTCTGATTGTCGTCTATAATCTTTTGTTGAGTTCCCATGTGAACAATCGATCATTATAGGGCGGTTGGATTCAGTAAGTAAGCCTGCTCTTTTGATCAAATTGACTGCTTCATTAACAGATGCTGCATCGTAATTTGTACCTTTATTACTTCCTCTTAAAACTATATGGGTGTCAGGATTGCCCGTTGTTTTTACCTCTGCTACTCTTCCATCAGTATCGATACTATAGAATGTATGACCGCTAGCAGCTGTAATTATAGCATCGACGGCAACTTTGATATTTCCTTCCATGGAGTTTTTGAAACCAATTGGCATTGATAGTCCGCTCGCTAGCTGCCTGTGGGGTTGGCTTTCCGTTGTTCTGGCTCCGATAGCTGCCCAGGAAACCAAATCAGCATAATATTGGGGAGTAATAGGGTCTAAAAATTCTACGGTACAAGGAGAACCTAAGTTATTGATATCGGCTAATAATTGACGTGTTACCAGTAAACCGCTCCCGGCATCAAAGGACATTCCATGTAGATGTGGGATATATGCTAATCCTGTCCATCCGATAGTTGTCCGGGGTTTCTCCGGATAGGTCCGCATAGCAATTACTAATTCATCCTCCAGTCTAATTCTTAACTGACTTAATTTGGCAGCATATTCTAAGGCAGTTTCGGGATTGTCTATTGAGCAGGGTCCAATAATCATCACTAATCTTTTGGTGTCGCATCCGTGTAATATATCGCGGATTTCTTGCCGAGTTTTTGCAACGAGATCCTTATTCTCATTTGGAATATCCTCCTTTAGTTTAGAGGGTGATTTAATTAGCTCAATTGAGTTTATGTTTCTATCTTCAAGAGGACTTCTTAAGTATTCCATATTTTCTTCAATAAAAAACCCCGCTGTGGCGGGGTTCAGATTGGTAAAAACCTTTATATCAGGTTATCCCAATATACCCCCCTCCTTTTGGAAGGTAAAGTAAAACCAAAAATAATTTTTTTGTAAACTCATATAATTTAAGTACTTTAGCATTAAGTTTCTATCTTGTCAATATTTAAGCTTTACTGTTATGATGGGTTAAATTCATGGAACGCATATTAATACTAGATTGTAACAATAATGTTGGTATGGAAGTTAAAATTTGCGGTTTTGTTCATACCAGGCGCGACCATGGCAAAATTTTGTTTTTAGATATAGCTGACAGGTCCGGCATGATCCAGGTTGTAGTTACAAAAGTAAAAGAAGAATTACATCCTCAGGATGTGGTTTGTATAACAGGAAGAGTTAATAAAAGACCCGAACACTTAATTAATAAAAATATCCTCACCGGGGAAATAGAAATTTTAGCAGACAATATTGAAGTTTTATCTAAAGCCGAAGAATTACCCTTTGATATGGGAGGCAAAGATCTGAATTTGCAATTACCCACATTGCTTGACTACCGTTCTTTGACTCTGCGCCATCCCAAGGTCAAAGCAATTTTTGAAATTCAAGCATGCCTTCTGGACGGATTTAGAAAAGCAGCTCAGGAATTAGGTTGCAGCGAGATTGTGGTGCCGACAATCGTAGCCGGAGCAACCGAAGGTGGGGCAGAAGTTTTTAAGGTAGATTATTTTGGACACAAAGCTTATATGTCCCAAAGCCCTCAACTTTACAAGCAAATGTTAGTGCCGGTTTTAGAAAGAGTTTTTACTATTGCCAAAGCTTACCGGGCCGAACCTTCGGTAACAACCAGACACTTAACAGAAATAACCCAAATGGATATTGAAATTGGTTTTGCAGAATTTGCAGACTTATTAGATTATTTGGAAGAAACAGCGGTGAAGATGTTAAAGGCAACTGAAGAAAGTTGCAAAGATATTTTTGATGAGTTTGACATTGAAAAAATTAATTTTGGCTCGCCTCGCTCCGCGGGCGGAGCGGGAAAAATTCCCCGATTAACTTTAAGAGAAGCACAAGAATTAATACTTAAAGAATATGGTCGTGATAACAGGAAAGAGAAGGATTTAACTCCGCAGGATGAAATTGATTTATGTGACTGGTCTTTGAAAAATCATAACAGTGATTTTGTGACAGTGACACATTTTCCGACTTCAGCCAAACCATTTTATACTATGCCTGATCCTAAAGATCAGGAATATTCTTTAAGTTATGATTTGTTATTTCGGGGGGTAGAGGTAATGAGCGGCAGCCAGAGAATTAATGATTATAATCAACTTCTTGAAAGTATTAAAGATAGGAGAATGGATCCTAAAAATTTTGAAATGTATTTAATGGCTTTTAAATATGGCATGCCGCCTGAGGGAGGATTTTCATTTGGTTTGGAAAGGGTCACGATGCATGTATTAGGACTTATCAATATTAGGGAAGCCAGCCTTTTCCCAAGAGACATGGAAAGAGTGGATATTAGATTGAAATGAGGCCCTACTTTTATTCTGCAGGATTTATTTTGTTTGGTCTGTTAATTGCGACCGTAATTCCATTTTTGCTCGAGTTTACAGATGATTTTTTAATCAGTTTGCAAATTCCTCAAAATAATGCCCAAGTGGCCGGTATCCAAAAATACAATACTCCGCCTATTAGTAGGAATTTGCCTATGCCAACAATTGGAGCCCGGGCAGTTTTAATTAAAGATTTAGCAACTGGCACTATTCTCTTTGAAAAAGATAGTAATATTCCTGTTCCGATTGCTTCTATTACCAAAATTATGACAGCACTGGTGGCAAGTGAGTATTTTAAACAAAACTCAGTGCTTACTGTGGGTAACAGTGCTACTGTTGCCGGATCAAGGGTAGGATTGGCGCGCGGCGAGGATTTAACTTTTAGGTCGTTACTTTATGGGATGTTATTAAATTCCGGTAATGATGCGGCTTTTACTGTTGGAGAGAATTATCCTGGAGGCGTGTTAGGTTTTGTATCAGCAATGAATAAAAAGGCTCTTTCGTTAGGACTAAAAAATACCCATTTTGATAACCCGGCCGGTTTTGACAGCGTAAAACATTATTCATCTGCAGCAGATTTGGCTGAAGTTACGGAAGAAGCATTAAAAAATCCGCAACTTTCAAAAATTTTTGCTACCAAAGAAACAAATATAGTTTCCTTGGATAAAAAATATACCCATCAGTTGTTAAATTTAAATAAACTTTTATCAGATGTTAAGGGAGTTTTGGGAGTTAAAACCGGTACTACTGAAGAAGCTAAACAAAATTTAGTGACTTTAGTTAAAAGAGACGAACATAGGGTTTTATTAGTTCTTTTGGGAAGTAATAATAGGTTTTCGGAAACTACGAAACTTATTGACTGGACGTATTCAAACTTTGAGTGGCCCCAGATACAGTAATTTCACTGATGGCACTGACATAGGCCACAAAATGAGCACCCTCAAAAATAAATATTGGTTGTAAATATGGGCTGTAATCTGGTGGTAAATAGTATCCTAAAGAGATAGAACTAATTGAAACTTGCGGTTTTTCTGGTTCAACTACGATCACGCCTTTGCCATTTTTCAAATCATCAAAAGCTGCCTCAGGAGTTTTAAGGGCATAGGTAGCAAAGGTTGAGGTGTCAATTGGGTAATAATTAACATTTAAGGTTACATAATTATCTAATGCATTAGATCTGCCAACAACTAGTGCATTTACCTCAGATTTATTAAAATCTGCAGTAACAATGGGCTTTTTATCTATTGAATCCGGCCATAAGGAAATTCGGGCAACTGTTGCTTCTGAAATTTTGGAAAAATTGACTTTAGACCGGCCGTTTCGCAGGTTCTCTTTGAGCACTCCCAAATTTAAGAGTATTTGCTTAAAGTCAGAAACTAATTTATTATCCTCATCTATATTTGCTTGCGCCGAAATAGTGGCTTCATTAAGATAAGTAAAATTGCCATTATCTAAATCAACTGTTAAAGTTTTATAGCTATCTTTAAATCTATACTTAGTCTCGCTTATGATTTCCGGGCTGGAGCTAATGCCAAATTTTCCGGCTAAATTTTGAGATTTTTCCGGTGATAGGAAAGTGGCAAAAGTTTGAGTCACAAAATAAACTTTAATGATTTTTTCAAATCCCGGATCAACTCCTACTTTAGGTAAGCCTCCTGTGGTGGTATCCAAAGAATAAGTAAAATTTGAGCTTGAAACATTACTTTTTGGGAAATCAATTTGCGGCAGCGGCCCGAATTTAATGTCAGGTTTTTCTTCAACAGGAGGTAAGTTTTTAAGGTAATTTGCATACCAGATCCGGTAACCGGTAAAGCTTAATATTCCCAGTATCAGGGCAACTGCAGAAATTATGATAGCCTGTTTTACCAAAATGGCAGTTTGGGTCAGTGTCATATTAGTTCCTTAATTGTATAATAGGTGCATGATTAAAACCAGGTTTGCGCCATCACCAACAGGGATGATGCATATTGGCGGAGTCAGGACTGCTTTATATGCTTTTTTGGTTGCCCGTAAAAATAAGGGGGAATTTTTGTTAAGGATTGAGGATACTGATAGAAACAGATTTGTTCCGGAAGCCGCAGAAGATATTATTAAAAACCTTAGGTGGTTAGGATTAGATTTTGACGGTGAACCGATTATCCAATCCGAGCGAAAAGAAATTTATCAAAAATATGCCAAAGAGTTAATTGATAAAAACTTTGCTTATGAGCAGGATGGAGCTATTTGGTTTAAGGTGCCAAAAGAAGGGCAAATCAAATTTACTGATTTGATTGGCAACAGGGAAATCTCGTTTAACCTAATAGACCAAAAAGATTTTGTGTTACTTAAGTCTGATGGTTTTCCCACATATCATCTGGCGCATGTTGTAGATGATCATGAAATGGAAACAGACCCGGTCATTAGAGGGGATGAGTGGCTTTCTTCTATACCCAAGCATATTTTGACTTTTCAAGCCTTTGGTTGGGAAGCGCCCCAGTATGCGCACCTGCCATTAATTGTAGGGACTGACCGTTCAAAGTTATCTAAAAGGCATGGGGCTAAAGCAGTAGGAGAGTTTCGTTCAGACGGATTCCTGCCTGAAGCAATCTTAAACTATATGGTTCTTTTGGGATGGACGCCTCCAGAAGACAAGGAGATAATTAGCTTAGATGAAATGATTGAAGCTTTTGATTTAAAAAATGTCCACCTTGCATATTTAGTTGGCCGTCTTGCTAAAGAGAAAATTGCGCCGGTAGTACCTTTAATTAAAGATAGAATTAAAAAACTCTCAGATTTTATTCCCTTAACTAATTTTTTGTGGGAGAAACCAGATTATGACATCGAAGTATTTAAAAAGCTAAACACCAAAAATAAAAAAGAGATTTTAAGTAAGATTTTGGAACAACTGGAATTAATGGAAAAGCCCTGGAGAACAGAAATTTTTGAAAAAACATTTAGAAAATTAGCAGAGGATTTAGGGGTTAAAGCCGGTGATATATTCCAATTAATTCGAGTGGCAGTTTCAGGTCAGACTGTGACGCCGCCTCTTTTTGAAAGCATTCAAATTTTAGGAGAGGAAGAAGCTATTAAAAGAATAAAAGAAGCTGCCAAATTCTTACAATATTCTTAATTGCATATCTTATAGCCTTATGATAATATGCTGTCATGGAAGATTCAAGATGGTTAAGACTGGTGACTATCGGATTAGTCTTGGCAGCTTTGGCAGTTGGTTACTTTTTATTTACAGGCAGGTTTTCTCAAGAATCTAAAAAGAGTGAAACTCAAATTTCTCAAGCCACTCCGACTGCTAGTATTACTGCTACCTTAAGGCCAACTGTTTTAGGTCAAAATACCGGAAGCTCACCTAGTCCAACACCTACTTCTGCTTACCAGGCAATAATCAGCCGTAACCAGCAAGGTACACAAGTCTTACCTAAGACAGGTTTTCCGGCAGGGCTAACAGCAATCTTGGCAATTTCAGCCTTAATCTCCGGCTGGGGACTGCGCCGATTTCCGCATTAGTTTCCATACTTAAAAATTGGTATAATTTCACTGCATTGCGGGATCATCTAATGGTAGGATACATGCCTCTGGAGCATGGCATCTTGGTTCAAATCCAAGTCCCGCAACTAGGCACAAAAATATTGTGAAACGGAGATATTTTTTGTCATTCTTACTTTTTCTTGTGGGTTTTTTCTTAATTACGGTTTTGGTAACTAGAGGAGTATTTTTGCAGATTGATAGGTATATTGACCAAAATTTGCCATATGTAGCTTGGCTTTATTATATTGCCAAAGCCGTAGATTATCTTTATTTGCCTGTAGTAGTGATAATGTTTGTATTGATATGGCATTTTTGGCAAAAAAAACAAAAATTTGAAACTTTTATGCTTTTTTTAACTTTTGCCGCTTTTGTAATTCCTGAATTAATTATTAAACCAGTATCACAAGTGCCTTGTCCGCCCAGCTTTTATGCTGGTGTTCTGGCTAGTAAAGGGCTATTTCAATATCCGCTTTTTCAAAAGATTGCCCTTTTAGAAACATGCTATCCTTCTACCCATACTACCTCATATGTGGTTTTTTTTGGTTATTTCATTTATTTAAGCTTGCGATATATTAAAAAACTTATGCTACGTCGGTTAATTATTGCCATTTTTATAATGATGATTGTTTTAGTAGGTCCTGCCATGGTTTATGTGCATGGCCATTGGCTGTCTGATGTAATAGCAGGATATTTCTTGGGTTTTGCTTTACTAAATTTTGTTCTTTGGTTGCGGATTAAGGCTTAATTGTACCTTTGGTATCATGGGCTAAATATTTTTTAAACCAATCCCTGGAAATTTCAGCCACTTTTCGTAAAGTACCGGGTTCTTCAAATAGATGAGTTGCTCCGGGGATAATTTCCAATTTTTTGGTAGTATTAAGTTTAAGATAAGCCTCCTGGTTTAACTTGATTACCTCCGGATCATTCTCACCTACAATCAGTAAAGTAGGAGATCTAACATGGTTTATTTCATCTATAGCCAGATCAGGCCTGCCGCCCCGCGATACTATTGCTCTTACTTTTGATCCAAATCCGGCTGCAGCTTTTAAAGCTGAGGCAGTGCCGGTACTGGCTCCAAAATAGCCGATTAATAAGTTTTTGGTTTGAGGTTGACTTAGAATCCATTCAGATGCTTTAATTAATCTTTGGGTAAGGAGCTTTATATTAAAACGGTTTTCAAAAATTAAATCTTCCTCCTCAGTAAGCAAATCAAAAAGCAAAGTGGCCACCCTGGCCCGCCTTAATATGCCGGCTACAAAATTATTTCTGGGGCTGAATCTGCTGCTGCCGCTGCCATGGGCAAACAGGACAATGCCTAAAGGATTATGTGGTATCTTTAAGATACCCTCTGTTTTAAGCCCATTTAAGGAGATTGTAACAAGATAGTTTTTATCAAGGTTATCTTTTGGAATATTAAGATTTTTTACCATGTTGGTTTAGTATGTACTGCCCGTATTAAAACATCATCTGAAATTGGTAAGTCTTAAGTAAAAAACCTTGCCTGACTCTTACTTATCTATTAGGAAATTTTAATTCTTCAATCTTAGAATTAGGTTAGAGATTTATGATTTTTAAACTGACAGCAAAAAATTGCCAGGTATCAACACATACCCGGGAGTATATAAATCAGCGCTTAAAAAAAATTATTCAAAATCTTCCTGATATTGAGGAAGATTTGATAGTATTTCGATTAACAATTAGAAAAAATATTGATAAATATCACCCACCCAAAACTCACCCGCTTGTCCATAAAAATTATGCTAAAATTAAACCAGCCTTAGCTTATTTTGAGGGCTCGATGGCTTTTAGGCTTGATAAAAGACAGCTTTATGTGCATTTTAAAGGCCGGACTATTGATGAATGTATTGATCGGGGTTTCCACTTGATTTTTAAGGAATTGGAAAAATATAAGGATTTGCATTTGTCTTCTGAAAGTAAATATCCGGACCATAGTTCAATTAGAGCTAGATTTGCATGAAAGACGTACAAGTTTTGTCTGTTTATTTAAGCAGTGATAATAAACAAACCCCGTTGCCTGATTACTTATTGACTCAGTTTCATTCTTTAATCCATCAAAATCTAACAGGGACCCAAAAGAATAAATGGAGTAGGGGTATTTCTAGTATAGAAAGGTATATACGTGAGTCTTTTGACAGGAGTAATACCCGGACTTTAGTTTTCTTCACTGGTAAAAATCTTTGGCAAGTTTTAAATTTTGAATTCTATATTCCGCCGGCATGCAGGATTTTATCTGCTGCTTACCTTAAACCGCTTGAGGAAATTTTAGATAGATACCAAAAGTATCTGGTTTTATTAGTTGACCGCAAAAAAGCTAAGTTGTTTACAGTTCATTTAGGCAAGATTGAAGAGCAAAAAGAGGTTTTTGACGGGGAAGTTCCCCAAAGAGTTAAGGCCGAAACCATAAATTTAGGCAGGACAGATAAAATTATGAGGGATATTGAATACCATGTGCATCATCATTTGCAGATAATAGCGGAGTCAACCAAAGAATTCATCAAAGGCAAGAATATCCATTCTATAATATTAGGCGGGCATGCCGACCAGTTGCATAAACTTAAAAAGCATCTTACTTACCCTTTAAACCAAATGATTAAAGGTGAGTTTGTTACTGAGTTAAATATTCCCTTAAATAAGATTTTAGCGCTTAGTAAAAAAGTGGCTTTAGAAATTTATACAAGTCAAAGATAACCGGTCGTAAGAAAGTTATCATCAAATTTTTTGAGGGAAACATTTTTTAAATGCAGTGCTTTCTCAATAGTTTGAGTACCCTTTCCTCCAATACTGATTGCTGTTTTGCCCCCAATTAATATAGGAGCATAAAATGCATACACTTTATCAATAATCCCGTCATCCAAAAAGTGGCCTAAGGTTTCTCCGCCGCCCTCAACTAAAACACTGATAATCCCTTTTTCTTTCAAGGCTGATAAAAGATCGGGGATTGCTTTAGCAGATATAATAAGGATATTCTGATCCCGTAAAACTTGACAATTTGTTGGAATTTGCTTTTTGGAACCTAAGATTATCCGCAAAGGATCTTTTTTTCCTTTTATGCGTACTCCTAAGTTGGGGTCATCTTTGAGGATAGTATTTACTCCTACCAGCACTGCCTGGTACTCATTTCGTAAACTCCTTGCATAAATTCTCGCTTTTTCGTTTGTGATCCATTTTGAATCTCCTGTTTTGGTAGCTAGTTTTCCATCCAAAGAAGCGGCAAATTTGATGGCTACAAACGGACGTTTTTTTTCATGAAATGTAAAAAAGGTTTCATTTAATTTACGTGCTTCTGTTTCTAAGATTCCGACTGATGTTTCTAAACAGGCTTCTTTTAATCTAGCTAAACTCTTACCATGATTTTTGGGGTTGGGATCTAGAGTGCAAAAGACTACTTTTTTAATTTTGGATTGGATAATAGCATCAACGCAGGGAGGTGTTTTGCCAAAAACAGCACAGGGCTCCAAGTTTACATACATAGTTGCATCTTGAGGACTTTCTATAGCATTATTTAAAGCCTCGATTTCTGCATGAGGCAAACCTATCTTATGGTGGAAGCCTTTACCAATAATACGACCATTTTTGACAATTACTGCTCCCACCATTGGATTAGGATTAGTCCAGCTCAAGCCTTTTTTGGCAAGATTAAGTGTTTCTTTTAAGAATTTAATGTCTTTATTCATAATCAAACTAAGTTCAGCTTATGGCTCATTTTATATTTTTTGGTTTTTAGGTAAGTTTTGTTGTTACGGTTTGGGGCAATCTCAAGAGGAATACACTCTTTTATGATTATCCCAAAATTCCTAAGTTGGCTAATCTTATCAGGATTATTAGTTAACAAGTTAATTTGGTTAATTTCTAATTCTTTGAGTATTTGGGCGGCTACATTATAACTGCGCTGGTCAGCGGTAAATCCTAATTGTTCGTTAGCGGTAACTGTATCAAGACCATTTTCTTGTAAAGCGTAAGCCTTGATTTTATTGGTTAAACCAATCCCTCTTCCTTCTTGGTTCAAGTATATCAATACTCCATTTCTAGCTTGCCCGATTTTTTTTAAGCTTTGCTGCAGTTGTTCATGACAGTCACATTTTAGTGAGGAGAAAGTATCACCAGTCAGGCACCACGAATGGATTCTAACCAAAACCCCACTTTTAAAATTTCCCCCCTTTACTAAAGCAACATGTTCTAAATTATCTTCTTTTGTTTTAAAGACTATAATTTTGAAAATGCCGTATTTTGTTGGTAAAGTAGCTGAAGCGGCTTTCATAGCTTTGATAAAACTTTAATGGTTTCAAGCAGCGTTCGGGCTGCTTCTATGCCTCTGTTATATTTTCCCATGCTTCTTTTTTCTGCCTGTTTAAGGTTGTAGACGGCCAATACCTCAAGGGTAACCGGGATATTAAATTCTAAGGAAATATCCATCAGGGCCCGGGCGCATTCATTGGCGATCATCTCAAAATGATAAGTTTCCCCTTTAAGGATGATTCCGAAAGTAATAATTCCGTCAAACTTTTTACTTGAAGCAGCCTTTTTAACCGTTAAAGGGATTTCCCATGATCCGGGCACTGTATATGTGGATATATTACTTTCTTTAACTCCATTGGCAAGTAAATAATCTTTGCAGGCTTTTTCTAAATTTTCTGTTAAATCCGGATAATAATTGCTTTTAACAATGGCAATTTTAAGCTTAGAATTAGCTGTGCTGTATTCTTTTGCATTTTTAGAAAAATCTTTTATCATTTTTTTAATAATTTTTCTATGTATTTTGCCAAAATGTCAACTTCGATATTGACAAAATCGCCTATTTTGATGGTATTTAACATAGTATTTTTCCAGGTATAAGGAATTATGCCTACAATGAAATATTTTCTTTTAGCTTCAATTATTGTAAGAGAGATGCCGTTAACAGCAATCGACCCCTTTTCCGTAATATATTTAGAAAGATTATCAGGGATAGAGAATTGAAGGATGTGGCTATTTTTATTTCTTTCGATACGAACTAATTTAGCAATTCCATCAATATGACCCTGGACGATATGGCCAGACAGTAAAGTTGTGGGCGTAACAGGGAGTTCCAGGTTTGTCAAATCATTGATTTTAAGATGTCCTAACATTGTCTTTTTCTGTGTTTCAGGCATAACTTCAACAGAAAAAGAATTTTGGGCAGGTTTTGCAAAAGCAGTTAGACATACGCCATTTACAGCAATACTAGTACCTTTGCTGATTTTTTTACAAAATGCAGGATTTGCAATGAAGGTAAAAACGGATTTTTTTATTCCAATAAATTTCCCTAAATGGGTAATAATTCCTGTAAACATATTCTCTCTTTCATCCCGACTGTACGGTCGGCTTTGGAATTTCACCAAATCATGTCTTATGGACTCGTGGGCTATACCACCGATTTTGACTTACACAAAATCCCCGAAAGAATGTTTATATTATAGCATTTATGGTTCAAAAAAACTCGCACAAGGCGAGTTTTCTTGAAAAGCTATCTTTCGATAACCATATATTTTATATCAAAAAGTTCTGAGCTTGGTCAAGTAGTACAAAATGTATCAAAAGCTATTTAGAACTGGAAATGATTTTAGTTTGGCAAAGTTCCCGAAAGCCTAAGATGCCATGCTCTCTACCCATGCCGGAATCTTTATAACCGCCAAAAGGATTGCAAGATAACCATCGGTTTCCTTGATTGATCTCAACGGTTCCAGCTTCTATTTTCGAAGCTACTCTTTCTGCTCTTTTTTGATTTTGGGAAAGTAC
The DNA here is from genome assembly GCA_016183265.1 of Candidatus Daviesbacteria bacterium. Lineage (GTDB taxonomy): Bacteria > Patescibacteriota > Microgenomatia > Daviesbacterales > UBA10151 > UBA10151. The sequence continues at coordinate 60,088 of JACPEX010000019.1, forward strand.
TTTGCTACCTAAGCCGTATGGAGTATCGTTCGCAAGCTCTACGGCTTCCTGCTCGGTCTTGAAGGTAACAATAGGTAGAACTGGTCCGAAGACTTCTTCTTGCCAAACTCTCATGTTTTTGGTGATATTACCTAAAATCGTTGGCGGGTAATATGCCCCTTTTAAGTTTTTCGGTAGGGTTAATTGAGCAATGACTTTAGCGCCTTTTTGAAGAGCATCGCTTACTTGTTTTTGTAGAAGATCCAACTGTCTTTTTGCCGCCAAGCAGGCAATATCCGTTTTCCCGTTTTCTGGATTGCCAACTTGTTTTGATTCAAGAATTGTTTTAAGTTTTACAGATAACTTGGCTACAACCGATTCATGAACAATGAGACGTTTAATTGACATACAAACCTGGCCGCAATTCTTAAACCTGCCCAAATAGATGGTTTCTGCAGCTTGGTCTAAATTAGCATCATCAAAAACTATGCAAGGATTAGAACCACCCATTTCCAGCATGACTTTAATAAATTTATCAGCAGCAGTTTTGTATAAAGATTTGCCAGTTTTAGTGCTGCCGGTAAACCAAATAAAATTGATATTGCTTTCAGATAATTTTTTGCCTACTTCACCGGATCCGTAAACTTCTGCAAATACCCCCTTTGGAAGACTGTGGTTTTGAAATACTTCTTCGATAAGCTTACCGACTAGCGGGCATTCCTCAGAAATTTTAAAAACCACGGTGTTGCCGACCAGTAAATTGGGGATAATACCCCAAACAGCCATACCAAAAGGAAAATTCCAGGGAGTAATGACTTCTGCTACACCAAAAGGCTCATAAACAATCTTATTAATTGAATTTTTGTCCTCATGAGTAATTTCATCAGCAATGGCAGATTCGACATTTCTCAAAAACCACCCAAAGTCTTTAATATAGCCTGTTACTTCCAATCGGCTTTGTGAAATAGGTTTGCCAATTTCTTTGGTAATAAGTTGAGCTATTTCTTCTTGGCGTTTAGTAAATTCTTCGCATATTGGTCTTAGTAATTCAATGCGCTTTTTAACGCCTAATTCTTTCCAGGTAGTTTTAATATCGTGAGCCTGTTGTACTTTTTGAGTAATCTCCTTTTTGTCGGAAATTATTACCTCGCCGACAATTGAATAATTATCCGCCGGATTAGTAGAAACAAGTTGCATGGGTTTATTATATCAGGCTTCGCGGGAAGAACAACTTATGGTATATTATCTTAAATGAAAGTTTCTTTTTCGAAGAAAAATAGTCCTACGGTTTATCTAGCCACAGACCATGCAGGATTTGAATTGAAGGAAAAGATTAAAGAAGCTCTAATTAGAGATGGCTATGAGGTAAAAGATTTTGGGGCAGCAAAATATGATGCCGAGGATGATTATCCTGACTTTATTTCCAAGGCTGCAGAGACTATATCACAAGACCCCGGCAACAGAGCTATTATTTTCGGGGGTTCAGGCCAGGGAGAGGCCATCGTAGCCAATAAATTTCCCGGGGTCAGGGCTGCGGTATATTACGGAAATGCGGAAGAAATGCCAAAACTGACCCGTCAGCATAATGATTCCAATATTTTATCTTTAGGCGCCAGATTTTTAACTCCGGATGATGCAATCGCTGCTGTGAAAGTATTTTTAGAGACCCCATTTTCAGAAGAACAACGCCATATCAGAAGAATTGAAAAGATCAAAAAAATAGAAGAAACTATCTAAATGGCGCAAATTATCCCGGCAATACTGGCAACTAAAGAGGAGGATTATAGAAGAGACATCGGCCGCATAGAGCGTTCCTTGTTATTCAAGGAAGGTTGGGTACATATTGACCTCATGGATAATTTATTTGTTCAAAACAAGAGTATCAAGCCGTCAGCAATAGCTAATAATCATACAGCTCTATATAAAGAAGCGCATCTGATGGTTAGTCACCCTTTAGAGTGGATCGATGATTTGATTAGCGCTGGTTTTAAGAGGATAATTTTTCATTTAGAAGCGCAAGACGTTGTTATAAATGTAATAAATCAGATAAAAAATCAGGGGTTAGAGGTAGGATTGGCCATTAAAAACGATACATCTTTAGAAAAATTACAGCCATTTTTGGAAAAGCTGGATGTAGTGTTGCTGATGGGAGTAGTGCCGGGCTTTCAGGGACAAAAGTTTATTCCGGAAACTATTAATAGAATTAAAGAAGTTGTTAATTTACGCTCGCAAGGCAATTATAATTTTAAAATTGGGGTAGACGGGGCGGCAAAAGATGATAATATAAAAGGCATTGTGGAAGCAGGAGCAGATTTTGTGGCAGTTGGCTCTTTTCTTTTAAAAGGTGATATTGATGAAAATTTGGAAGCGCTCTGGGAGGCAATAAATGGATAATTTTAAAGTTAAATCTATTGACCAGGTGGCAATTTTTGGGTCTTCTCATATTAATGAAAAAAATGCCTTATTTGAGGAGGCTTTAGAAGTTTGCAAAAAAATGGCTGAGGCAGGATATACCATAGTTAACGGCGGCGGGCCGGGGGTAATGAGGGCAGCCAGTTTAGGAGCCAAGGCCGGCGGAGGCAAAGTGATCGGGGTAACTTTCCAAGCAGATAGTCGGATGCATTTTGAAGGAAAAGATCCTCTTAATAAAATGGATATAGAAATAAAAACAAAAAATTATGTGGAAAGAACTTTGATGCTACTTAAAGAAGGTCAGGTTTATGTAATTTTTAATGGCGGCACCGGCACAATTTCCGAGTTTGGTATGGCTTGGGGGTTGGCTAAGCTTTATTTCGGACATCATAAACCATTAATTTTATACGGCAAGTTTTGGGAGGATATTATCCGGACATTTAAAGATAATATGATTCTGCGGCCGGAAGAACTTGAGGTCTATAAAATTGTGGATAGCGCAAGCGGCACGCTGCAGGCAATTTTGGATTTTGAGAAAGATTTAAAAACCAAGCGATATTCACAAATTAAAGCTGATACCAATCATACATTAGTTTAGATCCGTATTTATGTCACTTACAATCAAAGCTAATTTAATACGCCAGCATGTTATCCGGATGCTTTTAGAGGCTGGTTCCGGGCATACTGCCGGGTCTTTAGGGATGGTGGATATATTTACTGCCCTTTATTTCCATATTTTAAACCATGATCCTAAAAAGCCGGACTGGAACCAACGAGATAGATTAATTTTATCCAACGGTCATATTTGCCCGGCTCTTTATGCAGCTATGGCTGAATCAGGTTATTTTCCGGTTTCTGAGCTTATGACTTTGCGTAAATTAGGCAGCAGATTGCAAGGCCATCCTCACCGGGCTTCTTTGCCCGGAATTGAAAATACTTCAGGGCCTTTGGGTTCTGGCATATCCCAGGCTGCTGGTTTGGCTTTAGCCGGTAAAATGGATAAAGCTAAATGGCAAGTCATTTGTTTAACTTCAGACGGCGAACATGATGAAGGGAATACTTGGGAAGGGGTAATGCTGGCCGGTAAATATAAATTAAATAATTTAGTAGCTTTGATGGATCGAAATAATATTCAAATTGACGGGTTTACCGAGGATGTCATGCCACTGAATGACATAAAAGCAAAATATGAAGCATTTAATTGGCACGTTTTGGAAATTGATGGGCATAATATGAATGAAATTATCAAAGCCTTTGACAAGGCCAGAACAATTTTAGATAAACCAACTATAATTATTGCTAATACGATCCCTGGCAAAGGGGTTAGTTTTATGGAAAATAAATACCAATGGCATGGTAAAGCGCCAAATCAGGAGGAGGCGGAAAAGGCGTTAGCTGAACTTAAGAGTAAATGATTAACCCAAAAGCATATTTGAACCCAAAACTGTTTGATCAAGATATTGATCAAGTAGCATCCAGGAATGGATTTGGTGAAGGTTTGGTTTTAGCAGCAGAAAATAATGAGCAGGTAGTAGGGCTTTGTGCGGATTTGACTGAATCTACTAAAATGACAGCTTTTGCCCAACAATTCCCGCATAGGTTTATTCAAGTGGGGGTGGCTGAACAAAGTTTGGTAACAGTGGCAGCCGGTATGGCCTTGGCAGGGAAAATTCCTTTTGCTGGAGCTTTTGCTACTTTTTCGCCTGGCAGAAATTGGGAACAGATCAGGACTACTATTTGTTATAACGACGTGCCGGTCAAAGTGATCGGTTCCCATGCCGGTATTTCGGTTGGGTCAGATGGTGCTACTCACCAAGCTTTAGAGGATATTGCTATTATGCGGGCTTTGCCTAATATGATAGTTATTTCTCCTGTAGATGCAGTTGAGGTTAAAAAAGCGACTATAGCAATGGCCAAATTATCTAAACCTTGTTATATGAGGTTGTCCCGGGACAAAATACCGGTGGTGACAACTGAAAAAACTCCTTTTGAAATAGGAAGAGCAGAAGTTTTTTATGAAGGTGCGGATGTAGCTGTGATTGCTACCGGATTGATGGTTCATCGGGCACTGCAGGCAGCCGAACAGCTAAAATCGCACAATATATCTGTTCGAGTAATAAATTGTCACACTATTAAACCTTTAGATAAAGAGGTAGTAATAAAAGCGGCTAAAGAATGTAGGGCGATTGTAACAGCAGAAGAGCATCAAATAACTGGGGGGTTAGGTGGGGCAGTGGCTGAAGTTTTATCGCAGAATTTTCCAGTGCCTTTAAAAATTATTGGAGTAAAAGATAAATTTGGGGAATCCGGTGAAGGAAATCAGTTGCTTGATAAGTTTGGATTGACAAAAGACGCTATAATTAAAGCTATTAAAGATGTTACTGCGCTTTTGTAACCGCCTAATTTTTATTTTAAGTTTACTAGGGTTGACTGTATCAGCTTTTTTGTTTTATGAATACAGCTTAAGCGGCCCGATGAATTGTCCGGTTGGTAACGGTTGCGACATTGTCCGCGCCAGCCCATATTCTAAATTTTTAGGTATCTCCCTGCCTATTTTGGGAATTATTTTTTATGCTTTTATGGCCGGGCTCTCAATTTGGCGCACTAAAAATATACAGGATACCAGGTTTACCGGATTACAACTTTTATCTGCATTAGCAGGTTTTGCTTTCGGAGTTTATTTAACCCTTTTAGAAGCTTTTGTGATTGGGGCTTATTGCTTTTGGTGTGTATTATCATTTATTATCTCAGGTGTAGTTTTACTGTTTGCCGTATTCTCTTGGAGAAAAAGACATGAAAACTGAAACTAAGGTTTTAGGGATAATTTTAATTATTACGATTGCGCTTTTGTTTGGTGGTATTTTCTTATTGAGCAGGAATAGTTCTGGGTCAGCCGAAGAGAGAGTAGCGCAGATTGATTATACAAAAGGGCAAAAGATCGGCAGTGACAGCGCTAAAGTAAAATTAGTGGAATTTTCCGATTTTCAGTGTCCGGCCTGCCGTGCTGCTGAACCAGTTTTGCAGAGAATCAGATCTACTTATTCTGATAGAATCCAGCTGATTTATCGCCATTTTCCGCTCTATCAACACCAAAATGCCAGGCGGGCAGCCTATTTATCAGAAGCTGCCGGGCAGCAGGGTAAATTTTGGGAAGTGCATGATAAGATTTTCGAAACCCAAACCCAGTGGTCTAATTTAGGAAATAATGAGGCTACTGTATTGTTTTTGGATTTGGCTAAACAGTTAGGTTTGGATGAGGATAAAGTTAAGCAGGAGATTAGCGCAGATACCTTCAAAACCTTAATTGACACGGATATTGCTGAAGGCCGCCGTTTAGGGGTAAATTCGACCCCCACCTTCTTTTTAAATGGGCGAAAACTTAACTTGCAAAATTTTAACGATTTAGTTACAGTAATTGATGAAGAGCTAAAAAAATGACTGATGTTACACCAATGAATAAACTGCTTGATCTTACCGGCAAAGTGGCTATTGTCACAGGCGGTGCCATGGGGATTGGTTTAGGAATAGTCAACAGGTTACAAGAGGCAGGGGCAAAAGTTTATAGCGCTGATAAGCAAAGCTTGCCACTTCGTGGTAAAACTACCGGTGTTGATGTGTCTAAAGAAGAAGATGTTAAGAAAATGGTTTCTGAGGCGGTTTCAAAGTTTGGGGGTATAGATATTTTGGTTAACAATGCCGGCATTTATCCCAGCATCCCTGTTGAGCAGATGACTGTAGCGGATTTTGATAAAGTCATTGCTGTTAATTTGCGGGGAGTATTCCTTTGCACCAAATATGTATCTGAAGAAATGATTAAACAGGGAAGAGGAGGGAAGATTATTAATATTACCTCGATTGATGCGCTTCATCCGTCCTCAGTTGGTTTAGCTCACTATGATGCTTCAAAACACGGAGTCTGGGGTTTTACCAAAAATGTGGCTTTGGAGCTGGCCCCCCATAAAATTTGGGTCAATGCCATTGCCCCGGGCGCTATTGCCACCCCCGGGGTGGCAGAGATGCAAAAAAATGCACCAGCAGGCGTTGATATGTCTAAAGTGCTGGAAGGATTTTTGGCCAAAATCCCCATGCACAGGATAGGAGAACCGGATGACATTGGCAAGGTAGCCTTGTTTTTAGCCTCAGACATGTCTTCTTATATGACAGGAGCGCAAATTGTGGTAGATGGCGGAGTGTTGCTGTCATAGTTAGAGGAGGTGAGGATTTATGATGAATTGGGGAATGAATGGGGGAGGATATGGCGGGATGATGAATTATGGTTTTGGTGTTTTGGGGACAATTTTGTGGCTGGTAATTTTAATTGATTTAATTCTTTTGGGTTTTTGGCTTTGGAAGCAGGTAAACAAAAAATAATCTGTTGTTATATACTGGATTAATGGCCTTTGATTTAATCTCCATAGGTGATGCCAGGATTGATAATGTAGTTCATCTTCCTAAAGCCCACTTAAACTGTACTTTGAATAAAGAAAAATGCGAACTCTGTTTGAGTTACGGGGATAAAATCCCGATAGATGATATTAAAATTTTGCCGGCTGGCAATAATAATAATAACGCTATTGGGGCTGTCAGGTTAGGTTTGAAAACCGCCCTATTTGCCAATATTGGCGAGGACGCCAACGGTAAAACCGTTCTTGATCATTTAAAGAAAGAGGGTGTGGATACCAGGCATATGGTAATTAATAAAGCCGCTACTGAGCAGTCAATTGTGATAAATTTTGAAAGTGAAAGAACTATTTTAGTGTATCATTATCCTTGGGACTACAATTTGCCGGATTTGGAAAAAACAAAATGGATTTATTTTAGTTCTGTATCTTATTCATTTCCCAAAACACCTTTAATTTCTCAAATAGAAAGATATATTGAAAGGACAGGGACAAATTTAGTGTATACACCCGGAACTCACCAGCTAAATTTTGGGGTGAAAAATTTTCCCAAATTGCTTTCATTAGTTAAGCTCTTAATCCTAAATCTGGAAGAAGCTAAAAAGGTTTTAGAAATAGACCAGGATAAAAAAACAGATATAAAAAAATTACTTTCTGGTTTATCGGATTTGGGGCCAAAATTTGTGATAATCACTGACGGTAAAACAGGTTCTTTTGGATATGATGGGGATAGATTTTATCAGATAGGCATTTTTCCGGCCAATTTAGTGGAAATGACCGGGGCAGGGGATGCCTATGCTACTGGCGTGCTGGCCGGGCTGTTTTATGGGCAAGATTTAATGGGGGCAATGCGGTGGGGTGCAGCTAATGGGGCGGCGGTGGTTGAACAAATCGGCCCCCAGGCAGGTCTCTTAACTTATGATCAAATGCAGGAAAAATTAAAAGAACATTCAAAAATTAACGCACAACCACTTTAGTGCCTGGATTATCTGCTGATGCATGAGCGGTATTTTCTCCGGCAGGCACCACCGGTCCGGCCCATTCGAAAAGCTGGGCGATTGAAGCAAGCGGTGAGTTAACACATCCATGGCTCATCGGATGGCCGAAATTATTGTGCCAGTAAGCTCCATGAATAGCATAACCCTTGTAAAAAAACATATTATTAGGTACATTAGGCAGGCTGTAATAAGTGCCCAGCTCTTTTGAGCCGCCGGTCATCTTTTGATTTCTGGTTTTATGCCAAATGTTAAAAGTTCCTTTCGGGGTAGGAGCCCACAGGCCGGAAGATATGGGAAATTCCATGAATAATTTATTACCTTCCCAAGCGCGCAGTTTTTGCTCGTCTAAAGATACTTCGATCCACTTTTCCGCCCCTGTATCGCTGGTGGTAGCGCCTAAAACAGCTTGGGAATTGGCATAAGCTAGAGATGTTTTAGGATAATCAATCACCTGGCTGTTAAAAATAGCCATATCCGCATTTTCTTCAAATTTTCCGTCTGATTTTGCGATCATATCTTCGTCACAGCAGGAAGTAGTCGGATCCCCGGAAATATTCAGTTTATAAACAATAGTCCGCCTGACCGACTGGAAATTAAAAGCTACAAAGATAATGACGGCAATTAGCAGTAGTAGAGGTATCAGACGGTGCCACATAGAATTTTAGCGTGCCGTCTTTCACACTATTTTCATTGTCAATCAATTTCTGTATAGACGTCAAGAGGGAGTTTCGGTAAGATATTAAATTCATGAAAAAATTAAGTTTTTCAGTGGCGGTTTCAGCGCTGATGTTGTTGGTAGTAATTTATACTCTAAAAAATAAACCGCCAATCCAGCTAATTTCTCCACTGTCAAAACAGGCTAATGTTTTAGGGATTAGCCAGTGGTTTCCAAAACCAGCTAATATCCAATCAGATGTTCCAGAAATTAGCGCCAAGGCGAGCTTGTTTGTAGAGACCAAATCCGGGGAAGCGCTTTATTCAAAAAATATTCATGAAAAATTACCGATTGCTTCTTTGGTTAAAGTGATGACGGTTTTGATTGCTTTGGAAAATAAACAAATGAATGACACATTTTTAGTGTCTAAGAAAGCAGCCTCGGTTGAACCTGACAAGATGTTTTTGGTTGAAGGGGAAAAATTAAATTTAAAAGAGCTGTTGTACGGCATCTTTTTGCTCTCTGCCAATGATGCGGCAGAAGTGTTGGCAGAAGGCACAACAGGCAGCAGGGAGGAATTTATTAAATTAATGAATAATAAAGCCAAGCAATTAGGTATGAATGATACATATTTTGCCAATCCTACAGGTTTTGATGAGGATATTAATAATTCGTATTCTACAGCTTTTGATTTGGTTATTTTGACAAGATATTTGATCCGTCGTTTTCCGCAAGTGGTTGATATTTCCCAGTCAGAACATATATATCTGCCCCAGACAGAAGATCATGACTTTTATGATATGTATTCACAGATCAATTTGTTGACTACATATCCCGGGGTGGTTGGGTTTAAAACAGGCTATACCCCGGAGGCAGGACTCACTTTAATTACTTTGGCCAGAAAAGATGGGTTGGAGATAATAGGGGTTTTGCTGGGTTCAGGGAACAGGAGGGATGAAGCCAGAGAACTTTTAGATTATAGTTTTAATAAATTAGGCAATTAAAAATACCTTTCTCCTTTAGATTTTGAGGAGATTTGGTCCACGATATCAATGCCTTGGGCAAAATCTGATAAAAGTTTTTTTCTGGCTTGGGTTAGAGCAACAGCCATCCTGTTAATTTTTACTCCTTCCGGGTGGGTAGATGAAACTTTCATTAAAGTTAAAGACATTTGGTCGAGTTGGTGAATCAGATGGCCTAAAGCATCAGAGAGGGCACCTACTTGGCCTGCTTTATCTAAAGACTGGAAAAAAGGATTTTTAACTAGCCTGGTTACCTGGCCATACTGAACTAACTTTTCAAACCTTTGCACGGGGGTTAATCCCTTTTCCCATTCTTCAATTTTGTCTTCCAAAGGGTCCAGTTTCATAAGCGGATTATATACTTGTGTTCTAAATTTTGGAATCCTGGGGTGGAAGTTTGAAGCTAAGATAGCTACACTAGGATTGTTACATTAAATTTATCTATTCGTTTTGAATAAAGTTCTTTAGGAAACCTTAATACAAGTGGATCTGTTTCTATTTGTAAGTAATATACTTCTTTCATTTCACGGGCAATTGCAGAGGTTACCCTTCCTATGTGTGTTCTTATGGTCGGGGAAATTTCTCCGGGTTGTTCGAAAAATACACAACGGGGTTCAGGGGACTCATAGACTAACTTACCATCTTTTATCAATGGGCGCGGTTCTAAAAATCCTGAAAATTTTAGTTCCATACCTTTTGTTGCCCAAGTAATCTCGTATGGAGTCTGCTCTTCTATGAGTGATAATAATTGATATTGCATGGTTGGCCAAATTTCTGTTCCAGCTATTCCGGAATAGAAGGCAAAATTGCGGATTAGTATTCTAGTTGCATGTTTAATATCGTGTGTTTTATATTGAACGACTTCCAGTTCTGCACCACGTAAACTCATAGTGGTATTATATGCAATTTTTGGTCTATGAAAGCAAGTAGAAAAAGGATTCAGATAGTAGTATGCTTAAAATATGTTTGGATTTAGTTGGAAAAGATTTTTGGTTACTTTGGGGATAAGTGTAGGGATATGGGTTATCAGTAATTTTATTCAATTACTTAACTCTAATTATTGGCCAGGAGGTTTTTCCTTGCTGGGCGGGTCATGCACGGTAACTGGTTATCCTATTGCTCTTTGTTTGTCAGAATACGAGAGAGTAAAGCTGATATTAGTTTACTTCGTTAATATAACGATTTGGTTTTGGGTGCTACATTTTGTGTGGAACTTTTTTGAAAAGCGTGGCAAGTAAGCCAAAAGAGGCTAAGGTTATTATCCCTCCGGAAACTTTTAATAATCCTCCCAGGATTTCTTCAGCAGAGTAACCTGTGTTTTTGTTGGGAATTAATTCTTTCTTTTGGCCTAAAAGATTACCTACATTAATCTGATCAGAAATATGGCTTGGATTTTCAAATGCCAGTCCTAAAATATCGGAATCCGGTGTGTTAGTTGTGACGTTCGCTTTTGAAGTACTTGTACTGAGTGGAGTTGACGTAGCCGAATCAGTCGAAGTGGTGCTGGAGGAGTTGCTGGAAGAAGATGAAGCGGGAACTGCAATTTCTATCGTAATGGTTTGCGGAATTTCTTCATTACCCAAGTTATCAATTGATTTGACTTGAAGGGTGGTTTTACCTGAAGTTGAGATAATAAATGGTTGAGTATATGTTTGGACTGTTTGGCCGTTATCCAAACTGTATTCTATTTTTAAAATTCCTGAATCTGTATCACTGCCGGTTAAAGTAATGGTGACCGGATCGGTATAAATTCCTGAAGAATCTTTGGCGCCGGAAATCTGAATAGAAGCAGTAGGAGGGGCTTGGTCTAAAGCCGGTCCGCCGCTGACCTGGCTGGTAGGAGCAATAATTGTAGAATCTGGTTTTGTTGAATCAGGGTAGAAAGTTAAAGATAGGGCAGTCTCAAGTGTTGGATCCAAATCAAATTCAACTTTGGCAATTTCTGTTATGGGAATATCTTTATAAAGGGCAGTTTTAGAGATTTTATCCTGTCGATAAGTTCTCTTTTTAAGATTAGTAGTTTTAGAACTATTGGAGGGATTTTTGCGGGTAATTTTAACCCTAGCTTTGGCAGCTTTTTTCTTAACAAAAGCATGTTTGGTGTTGCCGGAAGTAGTACAAGTAACTTCAGGAATATTTTCTTCTATTTCCCCGTTACTATTTAACCCGCAGTGGCGGTTTTGGTCATCATATAAATCCAATTCGCCATCATCCAAGGTAATTTGTTCTCCTTCTAAATATATTTTTTCATCTTTTACCTCAACTGGTAAAGAATTGTCATCATTTAAAATTGCTTTGACAGTTTGCATGGCTGTGCCGTTTGAAGAAACCAGATCCCCATGTTTTTGTTCAACATAGTATATTTTAGTAGCGCCGGAGATATCCAGAGAATCGTTTTTTAAAGAAGCACTATAAAGAGGAACAGTGTTATCGCCGTTAACAAAGAGCTCATCTTTCTTGGGAAGTAGATTAATTGGCCAAGTAACCCACCAAGTTTCATTGATTTGACCAAGCGTAGGTTGGCCTGTTCCAACGATCTCATAAGTTTTTATATTGTTATTTTGGCTTAGAATTGTATCGTAAGAATTATGGAATTGTTCACCGATGCCGAAAATAACCATATTATAACTAAGATTAGATAATAGGGATTTGATTTGGTCGAAATTTAGTATACCGGTTACCTTATCATTATCCATATCTCTGTCATCACGAAATGGAAATGGATAATTAGAATTGGAATTGTCGTAGAAACTAAAATATTTACCGGAGGGGAGAAGTTGGAATATACTAGGTGTATTTTGTGCGATGTCTTTTATTTCACTGGCTGGAATGCCTAAAGGAATAAAACCAAAAACATTTTTTTGTAATGCAGTCCCATACATTAATGTTTTAAGTGCACTAGTTGCCCCCAAATGAGGTACACCCAGTTCAATTAGTTTATTAACTTTTGCTGCTTTTGAGGCATCTGATATATAATACCTAGCTACCAGGCCGCCCATGGAATGGACTACTAAATTAACCTGGGATTGGCCTGAGGCTGTTTTAGCTGATTCTATTAAAGCATCTAAAGAATCTTTAGTAGTCCTGACATCCTTTCTCCAATCATAGGGAAATACAAAGTAATTTGTGCCCTTTGTATACCCCATCCCTGTAAAAACAGAATCTATATCAGAATACCCAAAAGAAGTTAAATCACCTGTTAAAGATAAATCAGCTTCCGGGGTAATCCCATCTGTTTTTAACTTTAAGACATCAAAATAATCATCATTTCCTAAAGCAGCTGCTTCATTTTGATTAACCCAGATTTTTTCATCTTTGGCATAAGCGTGGGTATATTTGCCCCCGTGTCCGTTATCCTGATCCACCCAGAAGATATTATTGGTTGCCTTAAATTCAGATCCGCCGATCCCGGGAATAAAAATTACCGGAAGCCTCGGAGGTGGGGAGGTATTACTTAAAACAAAATAAAGGTCATCTTTGGCGTCTGTCCAAATATTACAGCCATAATTGGCTGTTTGTGAATTCCAGGAATACGAAGCAGCATTGCAATACCCATTATCAAAAGCATACCGGAGTCCCCCATCGCTAAATTTGTCAGAGCCTCCATGCCCTCCTGACCCGTAAGCAGAAGCTGCAAATTTAATTCTTTTGCCACCCCACTGAGGCATATTGGCATTAGTGATAAGTATTAGATACCTATGCCCGGAAATAAAACTATAATTTCTGCAAGAAAAATCAATTGTGACATCTTCAAAACCAGCGGGAACACCGCTGGTATTAAAAGTTAAACCCCTTAAAGGATCTGTTGGGCTGGCTCCAGAGGGGATACACCCTCCGATATATGAATTATTGTTGTCTTTATCGTAAATCCGGCTATTTTGGGCAGTAAAGTCAAATTGGTTTATATTTGAAGCAGAGGTGGAAACTCTGAAAGTAAAACTTTGGGCTGTACCAGATAAGTTATTCCCCAATTCTTGAATGACTACCCACCTATTTAATTGGTCATCCCAAATTTGAGTTTGTTCAGCTACAGAAACAGCATAAGTTGGTAGGGCGAAAGTCACAAGAAACCCTACCAGAAATACAAACTCAAAAAATAGGGTAACTGGCAGTTTTTTATTCACTTTTAGATATCAAGATTGTTGACCGTGAAAAAGGAGAAGGCAATATGTACTTAAGATAACAAAGTGATATACTGTGGGCCATGTTTACCAACCAGAAAGTTTTGGGGGCGCTGCTGGTAATTTTTATAATTGGAGCAGGAGTTTATTTTGTTATTTCTAAATTTCAAAAAGATGTCGGTCAGGTATCAGCTACACCTTCGCCTTCTCCTGCAGCCTTAGATTTTACTTTAACCAAAACTCCGCAACCCTTCGACTCCGCTCAGGGCAGGCAACCTCAGTCCTCAGAACTGCCTCTTGCCAGAAACAAAAAACTATCCCAATTTCCCGGGATTTTAAAGCCCGAGATTTTACAAAACAAAAAAGCGATGATTCAAACATCTAAGGGAATAATCCAATTGCAAATTTATCCTGAAGCTTCTATGGCTGCATCCAATTTTATTTTGCTTTCGGCAAATGGTTTTTATGATGGGTTAACTTTTCACCGGGTAGAGGATTGGGTGATTCAGGGAGGAGACCCAACAGGGACAGGCAGCGGGGGACCAGGATATCAATTTCCAGATGAACCTGTTAATAGGGAGTATGTTAGGGGAATAGTGGCTATGGCAAATTCCGGCCCCGATACTAATGGTAGCCAGTTTTTTATTTTGAAAAAAGATTCCCCTTTGCCACCAAACTATACAATTTTTGGCGCTGTAATTTCCGGCCGGGAAGTAGTAGATAAAATATCTATCGGTGACGTCATGCAAAGGGTTGTTATTCAAAATCTGCAATAACTATCAATACTGAGCGCAGTCGAAGTACACAATATATTGTATATTGACACTTTAAGATATCAATATGTTATGCTACACTGGTTATTGTGAAATGCCCATTTTGCCGGAGTAATTCAAGTAAAGTTTTAGATAAAAGAGCGGTTTTGGGCCGCGGGGAAGTAAGACGCCGCCGGGAGTGTTTAAAGTGCAGCAAGCGTTTTACAACTTATGAAGTTTTGGCTGAAATTGAAATTCAGGTAATCAAAAAGGATGGAAGAAAGCAGCCATTTTTGCGGGAAAAACTACAGGCAGGTTTAATTAAGGCTTTGGAGAAAAGACCGGGTATTGACAAGGTTTCTTTGGTACTTGATAGAATAGAAGGCCGGATTCGGAGTAAGCATTTACAGGAAGTGTCATCGCGGGTATTGGGGGGTTGGGTTTTATCAGAGTTAAAGAAGTTGGATTCAATAGCCTATTTGCGGTTTACCAGTGTCTATAAGACTTTTTCTGACCCAAAAGATTTTAAAAAGGTAATAGAAACACTATGAAAAAAAATACTTCTACATCACAAATTGTTTCCATGCCAAAAACCACTGTCAGAAAGAAAACTAATGGAGAGTATAAAACTAATGGGTTAAACCATAATAACCGCAGTTTTGAAACCAGGTTTACTCCTCGCTACAAAAAAATGCCTGCAATCCCGGAAGGCTTGCCGGAGCCAACTTTTTCTGAAAGTTCCAATAAAATTTTACAGGAAAGGTATTTATTAAAGGGTGGAGATCTAAAAGTTTCCGAAACTGTGGCAGACCGTTTTTGGCATATTACCTATGATATTGCCTCTGCTGATTTTGACTTTGGTATCGGCCCAAAAGAGGTGACTGATTTAGCTAAACAATTTTATACCATGATGGTTAGACAAGAGTTCTTGCCTAACTCCCCCACTATTATGAATGCCGGTAAAAATAATGGATTACAGTATTCAGCTTGTTTTGTGTTGCCGGTGGGTGATTCAATTGAGGAGATTTTTGATAGCGTGAAATATGCGGCAATGATCCATAAATCAGGAGGAGGTACGGGCTTTGCTTTTTCCCGGCTTCGACCAAGCAATAGCATTGTGGCCACCACAGGCGGAGTCGCCTCTGGACCGGTATCATTTTTGCGGGTATTTAATGCTGCCACAGAAGCTATTAAACAAGGTGGGAGTCGGCGCGGAGCAAACATGGGTGTTTTGCGGGTAGACCACCCGGATATTTTGGAATTTATCCGTTGCAAAGCAGAACTTGATGATTTAAACAAACCAATCTATGAGGGTATTGCGCCACTTTTACCTGATGATGCTTCTCGGGATTATGCAAAAACTTTACTGTTAGACCGGCAAATTTCTAATTTTAATATTTCGGTAGCCGCAACAGATAAATTTATGGAGGCTTTAGAGAAGGGTGAAGATTACGAGTTGATTGAGCCGCATAGTCAAGAAGTAGTGGGTAAATTAAATGCCAGGGAGGTGTTTGATGAAATTATTGAAAGGGCTTGGAAAACAGGTGATCCGGGATTAATCTTTATTGACCGGGTTAATAATTCCCCTGCCAATCCCGTACCTAGTTTAGAGCATATTGAAGCCACAAACCCCTGTGGCGAACAGCCATTGGCGCCTTGGGACGCCTGCAATTTGGGGTCAATTAATTTAGGAAAATTTGTACTGGAAGACGGGGTGGACTGGGAAAAATTAAGAGAAACAACCCGTTTGGCCGTGCACTTTTTGGACAATGTGGTGCAAACTAATCCTTATACTTTAAAGCAGATTTATGACCAGGTACATCTTAATAGAAGAATCGGTTTGGGGGTCATGGGCTTTGCTGATATGCTGTTTAAGCTAAAAATCCCCTATAACTGCGAGCCTGCTTTGGAATTGGCCGGGTCAATTATGAAATTTATTAACGAAGAGGGGCATAAAAAATCAGAAGAGTTGGCAGATCAGAAGGGTGCTTTCCCAAACTGGCTGCATTCAATTTATTCATCCGGCAAACCAATCAGAAATTCCACAATTACTACTATTGCCCCGACCGGCACCATTTCCATTATCGGTGATTGTTCTTCCGGGATCGAGCCGGTCTTTGCCTTAGCTTATATCCACAAGGCTAAAGCCAGAGGAGACCAATACCGGATTTTAACCATTGCTAATCAGACTTTTACTGATATTGCCAAAAGGCAAGGTTTTTACAGCGATGATTTGGCTGCCAAAGTTTTAGAACGCGGGTCAGTAACCGGCATTGATAGTGTACCCCAGGAATGGCAAAAAGTTTTTGTGACAGCCCAGGAAATTGATCCGGTTTGGCATGTTAAAATGCAGGCTGCTTTTCAGAGGTTTACTGACAATGGTGTTTCTAAAACAGTTAATTTGCCAAATTCTGCTACCCGCGATGATGTGAAAAATGTTTATCTTTTGGCTTACCAGACAGGCTGCAACGGAATTACTATTTACCGTGATGGTTCCAAATCAATGCAGGTTTTGAATGTTTCATCCACCTTAAATAAGGGTACAGAAGACCCGGCAGCGCCGGTGGCTGAGCGGCCGATGATCTTGCGGGGCCGGACTTACAAGATTTCTACGCCGGTGGGTGAAGCTTTTATTACTGTCAACAGGGATGTCCAGGATCAGCCATTTGAAGTGTTTGTAACGGTCGGTCGGGCCGGTATGCATACTATGGCAGATGCGGAAGCAATGGGTCGGTTGGTTTCATTGTCGTTGAGATTGGCCAGGGGCGCCAAGGAGACAGATCCTAAAGCAGTGGCACAAAAAATTGTAGGCCAGCTTAAAGGAATTGGGGGAGCATCATCTGTTGGTTTTGGCAAAAACAGGGTGCAGAGTCTGGCGGATGCAATTGCCAAGGTACTGACAGAGGATTTAAGTTTGGTTCCTCAGGAGCAGACACAAGAAACCGAAGCAGTCCAGCTTAATTTGCAGCCAAGTACTAATGCTGATCTTTGCCCTGAATGCGGTTCAGCCTCGTTTGTAATGGAAGAGGGTTGCAAAAAATGCCACTCCTGTGGATACTCAATGTGCTAAGTGCTAAAATTACTCCTTAAACATGGCCATCGAATCCCTGATTGTAGAAATAGAGCAGATAAATCAACAGTTATCACCACAAGCAAAGGCTAATTTGCTTACAACATTAAGAATGTGTCCTACAGATATAGACGATCAAAGAGT
Organism: Candidatus Daviesbacteria bacterium; assembly: GCA_016183265.1. Lineage (GTDB taxonomy): Bacteria > Patescibacteriota > Microgenomatia > Daviesbacterales > UBA10151 > UBA10151. The sequence goes on from JACPEX010000019.1 coordinate 77,641, forward strand.
AATTGAATGGAAACCAGGAAACATTTATTTTCATTCCCTACAAGATTTACGTTTTGCAATTCTACCGTCAGTTCTTCCCGAAGAAATAAGGATGTCTCAAGCATGTTTTGTAAAAGATTTAGATCTTTATTTAAAAGGATTCCCAAAAACTGAAGCAGAAGAAATATACAGAATATTTCAGACAATATTTAATGCAGGTACCTCCTTTTATTGGGATGAAGATAGGGATCATGTTAAGAATTTATATGAGGTCTATTGCAAGTTGGATAAAGAAATAATTAGGCCTTGGGTTAATGTTATGAAACTTTAGATCTGTAGATTTTCTACTACTTGTAAGCACAAAAAACATAAAATATCCGCAGGTGTCAATACAAATCCACCCCAAGGGTGGACATATCAGTTTTCAATATCCATTAGCTGGTGTTTTATTATTTCCAGTCTTTGGGCATAATCAACTTGGTCTAGAACAAACTTCTCATATTCTTTTGGAGATTTAAAGAAGTTTAAAATATCTTCTTTGTTACAAATACCGTTTGTATTATTTTCAATATATTCTTTATAAGAAGACCAGCGGTATTCGTTTAAATCTTTGATTAAAAATGAAGCAATCGGGTTTAGATGAATGTAACGGGAAACGTGGATTAATTGCTCATCAGATTCTATTAATACAGCTTTGAATTCTCCTTGCAGCAGAGGACCAACCCTATTGTATTTTACATTGTAATATTTAGTGTAGCTGTTGCTGAGTTTGCTGATAAATTCTGTAATTCCGCCATCTTCCAGTTGTTTTATTAAAAAGTGAAAATGATTTGGCATAAGACAGTAGCAGATAATATCCACGATTTTTTTATTGATATCCGGTTTAAAAACAGAACCTGCCACAAATTTAGAAAGTTTGGGCTTAGGTCCTAAGAGTTGGTAATACCTAATTGTTTTAATAAGTCTTGAGTAGTCCCATTGTTTTTCAAATATAGTTCTTTTTTCTACACCCCTATTGTAAATATGGTAAAACTGTCCGTTTACGAATGGAAAAATTCTGGAAGGCATTTGATCCTAGCATAGTGTAAATATCCGCAGGTGTCAATACAAATCCACCCCAAGGGTGGACATACGTAGTAAAGCTTTATTTGTTAGAATGGGCTCATGAATAAGGAAAAAGGATTAGTAATTATTTATACGGGAGAGGGGAAAGGGAAAACAACAGCTGCTTTGGGGTTAGCTATGCGCGCCGCAGGATATGATAAAAAAATTCTGGTAGTCCAGTTTGGCAAAAATAGTTTTTCCGGAGAACTTAAATCACTTGAAAGATTAAAAATAAAAATAATTCAGGGAGGCAAGGGGTTTGTTAAAATTTTAGGAGATAAGTTGCCTTTAAAAGAGCATAAAGAAGCGGCTAAGGAAACTTTTGATAAATTATACAAGGAAGTAACTGGTGGCAAATGGGATGTAGTGGTGGCAGATGAAATTATTGGCGCAGTCTACTCAGGTTTATTTCCGGAAAGCTTAATTGTGAAATTAATTAAGGCTAAAGCCCCAAGTTTGGATTTAATATTAACCGGCCATCATGCGTCAAGAAAGCTGATTGCTCTGGCAGATTTGGTTACAGAAATGAAACAAGTTAAACACCCTTTTCAGAAAGGAATTTTAGCAAAAAAAGGAATCGATTATTAACTTATGAAGTGTTAAAATTAAATTATGACAACAGGTGACGGTCCGGCAGAGGTTCCAATTCAGCTCGGTGAAACTTATGATGTTCCGAAACCGCCATCTTTGATGCAAAAATTAAGGGCTAAATGGGATGCTAGAAGGGTTAGAGTTGGAGAGGGGCAACCAGTTCAGTCAGCTGGGGAACCGGGTGGTGATCTGGCTTCAAGAATTAAAGTAGGAAGTGAAGTAACTGCGGATACTTCAGTAATTGATGCAATCAAATTAGGCGAGCCTGATCTTGCAGTCAGTAGGCATGTTTCAGCTGCTTTAAATCAAAAATCTGCCGGCATTTTTGCACTGAATTTACGCAGGATAACTGCTTCAATAGTTACGCATCCACAGGAATCATACCAACCTCCCGAATACTACTCACAGGAAGATTTAATAGAGTTAGCTGATCGTTGGCAATTGCCTCTTTTGGTATTCCGAAAAAACGCAAACCATTGGCTCTTAGCGTTAAAACCTCCTGAAGAATATAATGAAGGTACTCGAGTTTTAGCCTATGATCCCCTCAAAAATCAAGAGGTTTGGTATCCTTTAAACGGTAGGGTAGATAGTGCAGATCCTATTGATCTAATGAGGCACTTTGGTTATGTAAACAAACAAGGCATAGAAGAATTAAAAGATGGTTCTTACAACTTAAGTCTATTAGGCGACACCGAATTAGCTGATCATTCGGGGGTTTTTTTGGCAAAACAAGCAAAGTTTCAGTTTAATGCTTATGATTGCGGTCCACTTTGTCTTTTTGCTGCAGCTTTAAGGGAAGGAATTAAACCGGGCTGGAACGCATTTAAATTTGCCGGAAGAGAACAATTAGAAAAAGATACAAGAGTCCGAATAAATACACGGGAAGAAATTCTAGGAACAGGATAGATATTGCAGTTAAATCTATTTTTGAGTCTTGACTTTTAGCACTCAGAATAGTAAACTGCTAAATAAATGGCTGATTTTATTAGACAGACCGCATCCGAACCTTTAAGACTTAAACCAACCATGCCTGTTGGCCCCTTACGCGATACAGTGATTTTTCCCGGCAACTCAGTCCCGATTATTTCCGGTAGGCCGAAATCCAAGGCTGCTTTGGATATAGCCTGGAATTCGGATAAATTAATTGTTTTTGTTACTCAAAAAAATAGCAAAATTGAAGACCCGACAGACAAAGATCTTTATAAGGTAGGTACAGTGTGTTTAATCAGAAGAGTAGTTAAAAATCCCGAGGGCGAATATACCTTGCAGGCAGAAGGTTTAAGCCGGGTTTTTTTGAAAAACTTTACCCTGGTTGACCCCTATCTTGAGGCGGAAATAGAGGAGATTCCCGATCTTTATGAAAAAACCGAACAAACAGAAGCATTGGTACGGACTGTCCGTGAACAGGTTAAACGTTATTTAGAACTGGGCGGCAACCCCTTTTTTGATTCAGCTAATATTGCCAACTGGTCGCTTTTTACTTATTCTGATGACCCAAACCAGTTAGTTAATTCTATTACTCAGGCTATTGACTTTAAAACCATAGATAAGCAGCAAATTTTAGAAATGGTCTCTGCTATTGAGAGGTTGCAAAGACTGTCTGAGCTTTTGGCCAAAGAAATCAGGATTTTAGAAATTTCCCAAAAGATTTCTTCTCAAACTCAAGAACGGGTTTCCAAAATGACCAAGGAAGCCATTTTGCGGGAACAGATGAAAAGCATTGAAGAAGAATTAGGTGGAGCTGATGGCGAGCATCAGGAAGTTAAGGAGTTTGAGCTGAAGATTAAAAAGAGCGGCATGCCTAAAGAGGTGTTGGAGCGGGCCAAAAAAGAATTGTCACGGCTCGCCAAAATGTCCGCCTATAATCCGGAGGCAGGTTATATCAGGAATTATTTGGAATGGTTGACGGATCTGCCTTGGAGACTTGTTAAAAGAGGTAAGATTGACCTTAAGATTGCCGAAGGAATTTTAGAAGAAGACCATTATGGTTTGAAGAAAGTCAAAGAGCGGATTATTGAATATTTGGCGGTTTTCAAACTGGCCGGCAAAATAAAAGGGCCGATCCTTTGTTTTGTTGGTCCTCCGGGCACCGGCAAAACTTCAATCGGCAAATCCATTGCCCGGGCGCTTAACCGTAAATTTGCGAGGATCTCTTTAGGCGGGATCCGGGATGAGGCGGAAATCAGGGGCCACCGAAGAACTTATGTCGGCTCTTTGCCCGGCAGAATTATTCAGGGAATTAAACAGGCAGGCACTAACAATCCGGTTTTCATGCTGGATGAGATTGATAAAATCGGTTCAGATTACCGCGGCGATCCGTCCGCAGCTTTGCTGGAGGCTTTGGACCCGGAACAGAACGAAGGCTTTTCCGACCATTATTTGGAAGTGCCGTATGATTTATCTAATGTGATGTTTATTACAACAGCCAATATTTTGGATACGATCCCGATTGCTTTGCGGGACAGGCTGGAGGTAATTAGATACCCGGGCTATACCGAGGATGAAAAGTTCCATATTGCCAAAAAGTTTTTACTCCCTAAACAGGTTAAAAACCATGGTTTAAACATTGACCGGATCGAATTTACGGATGAAGCAATCTATTCGGTTATCAGAGAGTATACCAGGGAGGCCGGAGTCAGGAATTTGGAAAGGGAGTTATCAGCGGTGATGAGAAAAATAGCCAGAAAAATTGCCGAAGGAAATGGTGAGATGAAAAGATTCCTGATTACCCCGGAGGATATTCACAAATTTTTAGGACCGATTAAGTTTTTGCCAATCCTGGCAGAAAAAGAAAATGAGATAGGTATGGCCACCGGGCTTTCAGTAACTGAGGCCGGCGGAGAAGTGTTGTTTATTGAGGTGACCTTAATGCCGGGAAAAGGTAATTTGCTTTTGACCGGGCAACTGGGGGATGTGATGAAAGAATCAGGCCAGGCAGCCATGTCTTATGTCAGGTCTCACTGGGCTGATTTAGGGTTGGCAGAGAATTTCTTCCAAAAAGTGGATGTCCATGTCCATGTGCCGGAAGGGGCAATTCCTAAAGACGGGCCTTCAGCAGGCATTACTTTAACCACGGCAATTGTGTCGGCTTTTATAAAGATTCCTGTGCATAAAGAGGTGGCCATGACAGGAGAGGTGACTTTAAGAGGAAGGGTACTGGAAATTGGTGGATTTAAAGAAAAAGTTTTAGCAGCTCACCGGGCAGGAGTTAAGGCTGTAATTGCGCCTTCGGATAATGAAAAAGATTTGGAAGATATCCCTGATTATGTGCAGAAAGATCTCAAATTTATTTTTGTCAAACACATGGATGATGTATTAAAGGTAGCTTTGGTTAGACCCCCACAACCAGCTGTCCGCAAGACCATCCCAGTCCCCGCTCCAGCCTATCTGGCTTAGTATCTTGACTTAATTGGGTTCCTGTTGTAAATTCTAAGTTGCTGCTCCGGAAATTTTCATGGATTTAATCATCAGTAACGCAAACTTAATAATCTGGGTCGCGGCGGCGACAGCTCTTTTATATGGCGGCTGGCTGGTTGTGGAAATTTTAAGAAAAAGCGCCGGATCTGAGAGAATGCAGGAAATTGCCGCGGCAATCCAAGAGGGAGCTTCTGCTTATCTTCAAAGACAATACAAAGTTGTGGCTTTGGTGGCCTTAATTATGGCAGCATTAATTTATTATGTGTTAGGCCAGAATACTGCCATTGGTTTTTTGACCGGGGCCTTTTTATCAGCTTTGGCCGGGTTTATCGGCATGAGTGTGGCTGTCCGGGCTAATGTTCGGGTAGCAGAGGAAGCAAAAAAGGGTTTATCGCAAGCTTTTATTTTGGCTTATAAAGGCGGGGCAGTGACCGGCTTTTTGGTGGTGGGTTTGGCTTTGGCTGCTGTTTATGGTTTTTTTCAATATACAGGTGGCGATTTAAAATCTCTAATAGGATTGGGGTTTGGCGGTTCATTAATTTCTGTTTTTGCCAGGCTGGGCGGGGGCATTTTTACCAAAGGTGCTGATGTGGGGGCAGATTTGGTGGGTAAAATTGAAGCCGGTATACCGGAAGATGACCCCAGAAACCCGGCTGTGATTGCTGATAATGTCGGAGATAATGTGGGTGATGATGCCGGCATGGCGGCCGATATTTTTGAAACTTACGTAGTAACCGGTATTGCTTCTATGATTTTGGGACAACTTCTCTTTCCGGCAAATGATAAAGCAGTGATTTTCCCAATGGTAATTTTGGCCATGGGAATTTTTGCTTCTGTTTTAGGGTCTCTCTTTGTCAAATTAACAGGTAAAAATATCATGAACGCCTTATATAAAGGTATGATTGTCACGGCAATTTTGTGCGCAGCTTTATTCTATCCAATTACTTCAGCTCTGATGGGTGATAATGGTATTTATTCAGCCTTGAATCTGTATTTAGCAGCATTGATCGGGGTGGTGGTAACCGGGGGAATGGTGCTAATTACTGAGTATTACACCGGTACTAAATATGCGCCGGTGCGAAACTTGGGGATTGCTTCAAAAACCGGCCATGCCACAAATATAATTGCCGGCTTGGCATTGTCTATGCGTTCCACTTTTTGGCCAATAATTTTGATTTCCGGGGCAGTGATAGCAAGCTTTATCTTGGCTGGGCTGTATGGAGTGGCTTTGGCTGCTACCACCATGCTGTCTTTGGCCGGAATTGTGGTGGCAATAGATGCTTTTGGCCCGATTACTGACAATGCCGGTGGGATTGCCGAAATGGCAAATTTGCCTGCCAAAGTGCGTAGTGTGACTGATCCTTTGGATGCAGTTGGTAATACCACTAAAGCTGTGACTAAAGGCTATGCCATAGGTTCTGCTGCTTTAGCAGCTTTAGTGCTTTTTTCAGCTTTTGCAGAAGAATTTAGCGCAATTGGCAGCAAGCTATCATTTGATTTGTCAGACCCGAAAGTTATTGTAGGGTTATTTATCGGCGGAGCTTTGCCATATTTATTTGCTTCATTTGCCATGGAGGCTGTAGGTAAGGCTGGAGGAGCAGTGGTGGAAGAAGTTAGAAGGCAGTTTAGGACTATCAAGGGGATTATGGAGGGTAAAGCCAAGCCGGATTATGCCAAGTGTGTGGATATTGTGACAGCCTCAGCCCAAAAAGAGATGTTAATTCCTGCTTTAATTCCGGTTTTATCACCGGTGATTGTGGGGTTTGCTTTGGGGCCGGTAGCTTTGGGAGGGATGTTAGTAGGATCAATAGTCACCGGGATTTTTGTGGCAGTTTCCATGACTACCGGCGGCGCTGCCTGGGATAATGCTAAAAAGTATATTGAGAGCGGTAAATTCGGCGGTAAAGGTTCAGAAGCCCACAAAGCTGCAGTGACAGGTGACACAGTCGGCGACCCTTACAAAGATACTGCCGGGCCTGCCATCAACCCTATGATCAAAGTTGTAAATATAGTAGCATTGTTATTAGTGCCATTTTTAAGATGAATACAGTAGAAGACAGAGAAACAGTATTAGGTAAATCTTTCAAACCTGTTCGTGATTTTTTTACAAGACATGGTATGCCAGAACCTGATTTAGGAATATTTTTTGTTGCAAGATATGCTCTGGGATTATGGGGTGATTTTGATGATACTCTACCGGGAACTAAAATAGGAGTCTCTATTACTGAGACAGAAGATTTGTCTTACCATATACAATTTCATGTTGTTTGCCCGCCAGTTGCTGATGAGGGTAGAATTTCTCAAATTAGACAAAAGATATATAGCCTTAACGAAGCACATGCTAAAGTACCTAAAGCACTGACAGCAACAACAAGAGTTTTAACTACTTTTTTAGAACCAACTGGCCAATTTCCAGAAGATGATCCAGATTATTTAGGCAGAGTGGATTTGATTGATGAGGAGACCAGAAGAAGTGAACATGCGGTATTTATTGCGAAAACTTTCGGGCAAATAAAAGAAGGCTCATCTGGTTTACTTAAAGAAGTAGGCAAATTTGAGGAAGCAATATATGGTTTAGGAGAGAAGACGATTGAGGAACAAGATAGGATATTACAAGAGGCAAAAAGTCGACTAAGAGGGATAATTAAGCCTTTTTTGCAAGCATTGGAATGAACTTCCACTCCTGGAGTATAGGTTCAAATCATTGGACTTGTGTTGGTGTAGGAGGAGTGGGTTGGGAGCCGAGTAGGGCATTTTTGACTTCACTGACTACCTGATCCGGGGTGTATGACGCTTTAATTAGATAAGCCTGGGCCCCCAGTTCAAACCCTTCTTTAATGACTGCTTCCTGGCCTAAATTGGTTAAAAGTATAGTAATCATGGGTGAGGTAGGGTTATTAGTCTTAAACTCACGGAGTAATTGCAAACCATTAATCCCAGGCAGCATGATATCCAAAAGAAGTAAATCAAATGCTTCGTTTTTCAACATATCTAAACCCGTTTTTCCGTCAGGGGCGCTTTTGACCAAAAAGCCGGCTTTTTCCAGCTGCCTGACATACAGTTCTCTTATAAAATCTTCATCTTCAACCAGTAGAATTTTTTTAGCTGTCGGATTCATGTAATTATTTTATATTAATAAATTAATAATTCAAGGTACCAGATTGGATAGCTTGTGATGTAAACTGATTGCTGTTTAAAATTCCGGCGCTTTGAGTCACAATCGGTAGGGTAAATGAAAACTTGCTGCCCATTCCAACTTCTGATTCAACCCAAATTTTGCCATGAAGCTTTTCAATAATGGATTTGGCAATATATAAACCTAAACCGGTTCCTTTACTGGCTTTCTGTTCTGCGTTGGAAACCCGAAAAAATTTAGTAAAAAGATGAGGAACTGCTTCTTTAGGGATGCCTATACCGGTATCAATAATAGTGGTGGTAACCTCAGTTGGAGAAACTGAGGTAGTAATTTCTACTTTGCCGCCGGGGTTGGTATAATTTATGGCATTTGCTACCAAGTTTGTGACTACTTCACCAAGCCTGATCGGATCAGCCATCACTTGAGGTAAGGTTTGGAGAGGTGGCACTAAGTTTAGGACAATTTCTTTCTGGGTAGCCTGGCTGCGTAAATCCTCTACCGCTTTACTAAGAATAGTAAGGTAATTAATGAGTTCTGGGGAAACAGATAATTGCTCTTTTTCTATTTTATTAACATTTAATAAATTTTGGATCAAGGTTTGAAGTTGTTGGGCGGCTACGAATGCTTTATCCAAAAGCATTAAGTCTTCTTTGGGGAGCTTATTTCTGCCTTCATTTAAAAATACCGACAAATAACCCACAATACTGGTTAAGGGCGTTTTTAGCTCGTGCGAGGCCATAGATACGAAATCTAATTTCATTTGTTCTAATTCTTCTTCTCGGGATAAATCATGTAGGATTAAAATGCAATTAATATTGGTTTGAACAGTGCCGCTTACCTGAGTAGTCAGAATATTGATCTTGGTTTGTTTACTTATTTTGCTTACCAGTTTGGCAGTTTGGTTAAAATTTTTCTGGCAGTAAGTTTTGGCTAAAATTTCTTCAGAATCGGAAAATAAATGGATAAACTGATCTATAGGTCTGCCAACAATCTCTGATTGCAAATAGCCTGTCAATTCTTCCGCAGTTCTGTTTACAAAAATTACATTTTTATTAAAATCTAAAGCAATAATGCCGTCGATTATTGAAGAGAGAATTTCGTCAAATTTGTCTCTTTCTGCGGTAGCTATAGCAGCTTGGTTTTCATAAGCTGTTATGGTTTGTTTCAAGTTATCAAAATCCTCTTTGGGGACGGTGGCTTTTTTACTGAAAAGATTTGCAAGATTCATACTTATTCCAGCGTATCAGATGGGAGATTCGGGGTCAATCTGGTATAATTTCCTGGGTACGGCGCCATCGTCTAGTGGTCCAGGACGGATCGTTCTCAACGATCAAATCGCGGGTTCGACTCCCGCTGGCGCTGCTAAAAGTTTGTTAGATATATTACTGTACCAAAAAAAGATATTGTTGACAATACGCTATAACTTAAATTAGAATTTGCCCAACTTGCCAAATATCAACTGATGAAAACCAGTAGCAATATGAATATTCTTACAAAAAATGTGTACCTGACTGCTAAGGGTTTAACCGAGGCAAAGGAAGAACTGGAGTTTTTAAAAAAAACTAAAAGGGTCCAGATCGCTGATAGGATTCACCAAGCCAGGCAATATGGTGATTTGGCTGAGAACTCGGAATATGACACAGCCATGGACGAGCAATCCCTAACAGAGAGCCGTATCTCAGAATTGGAAAATATTTTAAAGGATGCCAAAGTAATAGCTAATCCATCCAGTCAGGATTTTGTAGTAATTGGTTCAACAGTAAAAATTGAAATGGATGACGGGATTGATGAGTTTACAATTGTCGGCAGGGTGGAAGCAGACCCTTCCAAAAAAAGAATCTCTAACGAATCACCTTTAGGCTTAGCTCTAATGGGCGCTAAAAAGGGAGAAGAGGTGGATGTGGCAACACCAATTGTTAGGTATAAATGCAAAGTATTAGAAATAAAATGACTTACAGAAAATTTAAGGTTGGAAACCAATACTATAATAAACTTACTTCTTCTGAAAGGGAAATGTTAAAGATTTTGGAGGATGTAGTAGAAGACACGGATGAAATTTATAGAAAGCAGCTTGAAGATGGTTTCTTTATGGTCGGAATTACTAAACAGGAGCTAGAGGTAGCTGGGAAGAAAGATTCTGAAATATTATCCCCCTTTACTTATGTAGATAGAAAAAACGGAAAATTAATAGCCATTCCATACCATCAGCTGTACGCCAAATATCTTGAGCCGATTGCTCAAAAAATAGAAAACGCAGCAAAGTTTTCCGAAAATAAATTATTTAAACAGTACTTGCTTGCCAGAGCAAAATCTCTACGGGGCGGTAGTTACAAAAAGGCAGATATTGCTTGGTTAAACGTAAAGAATGCCAATATTGATTTTAGTATAGCTCCTTTTGAGAGATATTTAGATAAAATTCTTTTTATCAAGAGATCTTTTCAGGCACATGTGGGGATTATAGATCGCAAAAATACCGAGCTTGTTAAAAAGTACAAGGATGCACTTTACAGTTCCGCTAAATTGACAGAGAGTAATTATCATTCTACGGCCATTCCCAAAAAGGGGATTGATGTTTTGGTAGAGATGACTCCGGCTATCTCAGGTTATGCCGCGGATGTACTTTTTTCTATAGAACATTTCCCATGTGATTTAGAAATAGCTTTAAAACATGGCTCGAAGACTCTGATTTATGCTTCGCAAACTAATCTAAAATTCGAAAAGTTATATTATCCTATTTTTAGAACAATTTTCGAAAAAAGATTTGCCTCTAGATATTCAAAAGATTTACTTAAAGAGGCAACGGTGTGGAGTGTAACCCTTTATGAGCTTGGGAAACAATTGCACAATTTTGCAGGAGCACGAGAAAGACTGCAGGAATTGTATGGCCCGATAGATGAAGCAAATGGTTTTGCTTCAGGGATTGCCCATAGTAAGCATTTAGTAGTTAAAGGCATGATTTCTCAAGATTTACTTGAGGCAATTATAATTATTCATATTTTATGGATGTTTGCTGACTGGATATATTATCTTTCAAATAAGCATAAAGAGAGTCATGTTATAGGTAGCTCTATGTTACTTAATTATTATCTTTCTATGGGAGCTTTGAAACAAAGCGAGGGAATCTCATGGCCGAATTTTTCCAGGATATTTTTCTGTATTGAGTCTATGGCTGATAATTTATCTTTTCTTCTCCAAAAGGGAACTTATGAAGATGCGGATGGATTTATTAAAAAATACGCAGATTTAAAAAGTTTTGAAAAATTTTCCAAAAATTTAACCCATATTAATCTCGGAGTTTAAATCCGCCTGTCTCTGTGGTATAATTGGCCACTAGAAAAGGAGTTTGGGAAAATTACGTGAGATGTTAATGCACGCAGAAAATTATAGTGGTGGTGAAGATTATAATAATACAGGCGATACAGGCGGAACCATAATTGAGATTCAAAAATTCAATGTGCCTAAACGCAATGTTTTATCAAAGCCAGATCAACGTCTTTTAGCGACTCTTGAAAAAGCAGTGGAAAATTTTGGATCGATTTATGCTGTTCAATTTGATGATCGGTTTGACGGCGCAAATGTATATCCTCATGATGTGACCGAAGAAGAGGTTCTTGAAGCTGCAGCAAGAGATCCTGGAATTTTAGATCCTTATCATGCAGTAACCAGAAATAAAGCTAATCAACTCATTCCTGTCCCCTATCATCTACAATATTCCGAAGAACTTAAACCTGTAATTGACTTGGTCAGAAACGCGTCTCGTATTGCACCATTGTCACAAGCGCCTTACCTGACGTCTACAGCGAGGGCTCTAGCTTTAGGTATGTACGAGGAACAAATGGAGGAATGGTTGGCAATAAAGCAAGAGCCGATTGTTGATACAATGATTTCGTTCAATGATAGATATGGTGATCGACTAATGGGCCGTAAATTTTTTGCCTGGGGATCTGTTGGTATACTTAATCAAAACGCTACTGAGATAGCTCAGAAGGTTGTTGAGGAGATTTTGGATATTTGGGATAAACAAAAATTTAGGCCGGAAGGAATGAAGATGCCAAATGTCAGAGTTAGACTCGAAGAGACAACATTACTATCCGGCTTAGCAGCGCATTACGGATTCACGGCGGATAATCTTCCTTGTCAACGTGAACGGAGAGAACGATATGGCAGCAAGATTTTGGTTTTCCTCCCGCCATTTAAAAACCGGATAATTTTTGGGTATGAACCTTTGCTGCCGCAGGTTGTAGATACCGATAGATTGCCGGATATAACTCATAAGAAGTTTACAGATGGGTCTCTAGATTTCTTCTTGGGTCATGAAGTTAATCACTCGCTTATTCGTAGAGTCGGAGATGAGGAGCGTTTAGGTTCTGTCTACCCTACTTTTAGCGAGATGTATTGTACGACTTCGGGTCTTTATCAACTTCACCAAGGGTGTACTGTAGAAGAACAGAATCATCTTCTGGCGATTTTTCTTAACAAAACCGTTAGAGATATCTTAATGACAAGGGGTAACGGAAGTAGGGATCATGTAGTAGCGCATAGAGCTATTGTTAATAGTCTGCTTGATCAAGGAAAACTTAAGATTAGTAATGGTTTATTTCAGTGGTTTACCTACAATCCTGTGAGGGTATTTCAAGAATTAGAAGGTTTGATAAATCAGTTAGAAAAAATAGGAAGTTCTGGCAGCGGAAACGATTTTAAGAGTTTGATAGAACCACTAATTAACTTAAGGTCGATAGATCGAGTAAGAGCATTAAGGTACTAAGATTATTTTTAACTGTTAAACCAAACTGCTTTTAAAAACTTCCAGCTTCAGGTATACTCAAGTTGTCCTTGTCCCCGCCGCAGGCGGGGCAAGTGGATCTCGCGCCAAAGAAAGGAGGGCGCTCCGATTGTATTGGGCAGATAGAGTTGCTGGTGAAATCATTAAATCCGGAAAGTACAAACCTTATTGGGTAGACGATATGTTTACCCCTTCCGGCTTTGCGCACATTGGCGCAATCCGTGGTCCGCTTGTGCATGACCTAATTTATAAAGCGTTAAAGCGTACAGGCAGTGACGTAAAATTTACTTTTGTTATAAATGACTTTGATCCGGTTGACGGGTTACCCGAAGTCTTACAAAAAGATTTCTCAAAATATTTAGGTTTTCCTTTAAGAAATGTGCCTTCTCCGGAAAAAGGATTTGACAGTTTTGCTGCATATTTTGCAAATGATTTTAAAAATGTTTTAAAAAGTCTTGGCATAGAACCGCAGTATCTCTCTTCGTATGATATGTACAAAGAAGGGAAATTTGATGAAGCGATAAAAATTGCCTTAGATAATGCCGATAAAATTCAGGATATTTACCAAAAGGTAAGCGGCAGCAAAAAAAAAGAAAAAGGCTGGTTGCCCCTGCAGGTGATTTGTGAGAAATGCGGAAAAATAGGGACAACAAGAGTACATGATTGGGACGGCAAAACAGTTGCCTATACTTGCGAGAAAGAAATGGTTAAATGGGCAAAAGGTTGTGGGTATTCTGGCAGAATTTCCCCTTTTGGGGGAAATGGAAAACTGCCCTGGAAAGTTGACTGGCCGGCCCACTGGATGGTAATTGGCGTCACTATTGAGGGGGCAGGTAAAGACCATGCTTCAGCCGGGGGGTCGATGGATATTGCCAGAGAACTTGTAAGCCAAGTTTTTAAAATTAACGAGCCGTATAATTTTCCCTATGAACATTTTTTGATAGGCGGCAAGAAAATGGCTTCTTCGAAGGGTTTAGGTTTTAAGGCAAGGGATTCACAAAATCTTCTTCCTCCGGAAGTTGCCAGGTTTTTATTTGTCAGGACTGATTATAAACAGGCTTTGGAATTTAATCCGGTTGGCACAATGACGATTCCTGACCTTTTTGATGAATATGACAGATGCTATAAAGCTTATATTGAAAATTCTGATGAAGATCTTTCAAGAATTTTTGAGATGTCGCAGATAAATAATTTATTTGCAAAGGAAAAAACTTTTTTGCCGAGATTTAGGGATATTGTAAATTATATCCAGATGCCAAATGTTGATATATTTAAAAAGTATGAAGAATTAAAAGGTGAACAGTTAACAGAGACAGAAATAAATATAATTAATGAAAGAATAAAATATGCCAAAATCTGGCTGGAAAAATATGCACCAAGCGAATTTAATCTGCAACTTAGTGAGATTTTACCTGAAAAAGTGAAAGAATTAAGCGAAGAGCAAAAGCTATTTTTGAAAAAATCTATTGACCTGATTGCAGAAAATGATGATCCGGAAAAACTGCAGTTGGCTTTATATAATTTAACAAAGGAACTAAAAATAGATGCCAAAAAGGCTTTTTCTGCAATCTATATTTCTTTAATCGGAAAAGAATTTGGCCCAAAAGCCGCCTGGTTTTTGTTGCAGTATCCTAAAAAAGAAATAATAAAAAAATTAGAAGAGGCGACTAAATGAATATAGCTGATTTAAAGAAGATTTTGAAGGTTTTTTTGACGCTGCAGTGGGCTAAGGAGTTGCCAAGGCAGGGTTTTATTGCCATGGGTTTTAAAAGAAATGAAGCAGATTCTGTGGCAGCACATAGTTTTTCAACATGTTTGCTGGCTTATTTTTTAGCAAAGCAGCTGCAGAAAGAAGGGCAAAAAATTGACCCGGAAAAGACATTAAAAATGGCTTTATTTCATGACGTCGGAGAAACAATTGTCGGGGATGTCGGCACTTTTGTCAAAAATATGGCAGGAGGGGTGTTTAAAAATATAGAGGAAGAAGGAGTAAAAGCATTAGTAGATGGGTTAGACTCTAAGGAAGAAATTATAGATTTAGTGGAAGAATATAATGAGAGAAAAACTTTGGAGGCGAGGGTGGTAAAGGCAGCAGATAATTTAGATGCTTTAGCTCAAGCTAAGGGTGTACCCGGGGCCCAGGATGCGTTAAAATATTTTAAGGAGGTATATCATATAACTAAGTTTCCCTGGCACAAGAGGGCTGTTGATATGATATTATTCGGGGAAATCGAACCGGGAAGGGAATGGCAGAAAAAATAATATGCTGGACATAAATTTTATTAGAGACAATTTAGATCAAGTTAAAAAAGCTGTTGAAGCAAGAAAATCCAAAGTTGATTTAGATCAGCTTCTTAAGCTGGATGGAGAAAGAAGAGAACTAATTGCTAAAGTAGATGAACTCCGCGCCAAAAGGAATACAGCTGCCAAAGATAGGGATATTGAAGCAGGTAAAAAGATTAAGGCAGAACTTGATAATTTGGAAAAACATTTAAAGGCTGTTGAAGTTGAGTGGCAGGGTTTAATGTTTTTGGTGCCGAATATTTTAATGCCTGATGTGCCAATAGGGGACGCGAGTCAAAATAAGATTATTAGAAAAGTTGGAGAATTGCCTAAGTTTTCCTTTAAACCGAAAGACCATATAGAGCTGGGAAAACTTTTGGATATTATTGATTTTGAAAGGGGAGTCAAAGTAGGGGGTTTTAGGGGGTATTTCTTGAAAAATGAAGGAGCAAAGCTGCATTGGGCAGTTTTAAATTTTGCTTTAGATCATTTAATCAGGAAAGGTTTTCAGGCAGTTGTACCGCCGGTAATAAGTAAAAGGTTTGCGCTTTTGGGTGGGGGGCAGTTTCCCTGGAATGAAGAGGATACATATAAATTAAGTGAAGAAGATTTTTTGGTTGGGACTGCAGAAATTCCGTTGATGGCTATGCACGCAGAGGAAACTTTTGATTTAGCCGATTTACCAAAAAAATTTGTAGGAATGTCGGCATGTTTCCGGACAGAAATAGGTTCATACGGCAAAGATACAAAGGGGTTATATAGGGTACATGAGTTCTATAAAGTGGAACAGGTAATTATCTCTGAGGCAGATGAACAGGAATCATTAGGATTTTTTGAAGAACTACAGGATAACAGCGAGGAGATTTTGCAGGAATTAGGCCTCCCCTACCAGGTGGTAGTTTTATCATCCCAGGATATGGGTAAAAAGGCTGCCATGACTTATGATATTGAGACCTGGATGCCCGGCAGGGGCAGTTACGGCGAAACTCATTCAAACTCGATAGTTTTGGATTTTCAAACCAGAAGATTAAAGATTAAGTATAAGGATAAAGATGGTCAGGTAAAATATTGCCATGCTTTAAATAATACAGCCCTCGCTTCCCCCAGGATTTTAATTGCCATTTTAGAAAATTTCCAAACTAAAGATGGCTCAATAAAAATCCCGGAAGTCCTGCAAAAATACACCGGTTTTTCGGAAATTACTCCTAAATAATTTATGGCGACCCTGCAAAGTTTAGAAAAAGAAGTTAACAAAATAAAAGAGAGAAATAGACGGGTAGAAAGGGAAAAAGCCTGGGAAGTATCATGGATCAGAAGAATTATGGTGGTTGTTTTAACCTATGTTGTTATCGCCATCTTTTTTATTTTTATCGGAACAGATGAACCGTTAAGAGACTCGATAGTCCCATCAGCTGCTTTTATTCTCTCCACATTATCCGGACCTTTTATTAAGAAATTATGGCTAAAATATATCTACAAGAAGTAATTATCTTCCCTGTTGTCTTTGGCGCAGCAGATCTATTGATGATGAACCGGTGGCTGGTGACGGAGCGCTTCCGCCTAATTCACCAAAGTTACTAGCAGAGTCTGAAGCCGTCGGTTGTTGTGATGGTTGAACCGTTGGAGCCGGGGTAGTAATCGGTGCAGCTGGTCTTGCCGCATTATTTACCGGCGGAGTAGTAGTTGCCGGCAAACTGATAGTTTTGCTTGGTTGGCCAATGCCCAATATAAAATAAGCAGTAGCTCCAATCACCAAGATTAATAATCCTATACCTAAACCAATTACCCACCTTGGCATACTTTTATGATTTGTGGTTGGTAGGGTGGTAGGGATCTCCGGACCGGCAGTTGCGGTAGGAGGGACCATTAAAACTTCAGGCGCAGGTTGGATTGATCCTGACGGCGGATTGTTAGTAATTAAGTGGGACAGGTCAGTAGGAGCAGATTCGGTAGGCGCAGGCGGTACGCTCATAGACCAGCTGGGTTGGATAGAAGCTTGAGGATTATCTATAGACGGTGGTTGAACAGGAGCCCCTAAAGGATTATCTAGCGGTGAAGGGATATCAGGTGTAGTTGGAGCAATCGCGTCATTAGGTGTTGGAATAGCAGTTATCGAAGTTTCTGGTGGAGTAAATGTAGGCATAGGATTTGGTATTGCAGAAGGGGTTGGTTTTGGTTGGTTAGGAGTAGGCCAGGTATCAGACGATGGGGAAGTTTGATCAGAACTCGGCAGAGGAGCTGGTTCCGATTGAATCGGGGGCGAACTTGGCCAAACGCTGCTTGGCAAAGGAGCGGGATCTGTAGGCGGTGGTTGTATAGGATCTTGAGGCAGGGAAGGGGTAGGTTCTGGTGGGGGCGGAGGCGCAAATGGCGCAGTCCCCCATGGATTAGATGGAGGCGGAGGCCAGGTTGATGCGGGCGGGGTAGATGGTGAAGATGAAGCAGGGTTTTGATTTTGTGAATTAGGGTTATTTTGATTGTCCATTGGGGCAGATTTTAATATTTTTATATTATGCAACATTAGACTGATTGTCAATGATGGAATATAATATACAGACTATGCTGGATTTTTTAGGAAAACTTTTAGATTCAAACGAGAGGGAAATAAAAAAGCTTAAACCGGTTGTTGAAGCAATCAGCGGTCTTGAAAAGAAATTTGCCAAATTAACTGAGAAACAACTAAAGGGCAAATTTACCGAATTTAAACTGGCTCACGAGCGCGGGAAAAGTTTAGATGACCTTTTGTCCGAAGCCTTTGCGGCTGTTCGGGAAGCTGCCAAAAGGACTATCAAACAGCGCCATTTTGATGTGCAAATGATGGCGGCTATTACTTTACACCAGGGTAAAATTGCCGAACAAAGAACCGGGGAAGGGAAAACTTTATCAGCCACCCCGGCTCTATTTTTAAATGCTATAGCCGGCAAAGGAGTGCATCTGGTGACTGTTAATGATTATCTTGCTCAAAGGGACTGCGGTTGGATGGGGCCGATTTATCATGTTTTAGGCGCCACTTGCGCCACTATTATCCATGATGCGGCTTTTATTTATGATCCGAAGTTTAAAAATACCTCGCATGATGATAAACGTTTGCAACACCTCCGTCCGGTATCACGTAAAGAAGCTTATATGGCCGATATTACCTATGGCACTAACAATGAATTTGGTTTTGATTATTTACGGGATAATATGGTTTTTAGATTAACAGATCAATCTCAGCGGGGACATTTTTTTGCGGTAGTGGATGAGGTGGACTCAATTTTGATTGATGAGGCCAGGACTCCGTTGATTATTTCCCAGCCGGCCCAGGAAGCAACAGAAAAATATTATGAATTTACCAAAATCATTGATTCGTTAGCCTCAGATGACTATGTAGTTGATGAAAAGCTAAAAACAGCCCATTTAACTGAACGCGGCACATTAAAAATTGAAAAAATGCTTGGTGTTGATAATTTGTATGAAAAGGATTTTTCCACCCTGCATCACCTCGAAGAAGCTTTAAAAGCTAAAGCTTTATTTCAAAAAGACAAAGATTATGTGGTAAAAGAGGGAGAGGTGATTATTGTTGATGAGTTTACCGGCAGATTGATGTTGGGAAGACGTTATTCAGAAGGATTGCATCAGGCAATCGAAGCCAAAGAAGGAGTACAAATTCAACAAGAATCCCAAACTTTAGCCACTATTTCTTTCCAGAATTATTTCAGGATGTATCAAAAATTAGCCGGCATGACTGGAACCGCAGCTACCGAAGCGGAAGAATTTAATAAAATCTACAAACTGGAAGTAGTGATTATTCCTACAAATAATCCAATGATCAGGACAGATCATTCGGATACAATTTATAAAACTCAAGCTGCCAAATATACGGCTGTAGCAAATACGGTAGAGGAACTTCATAAAAAAGGCCAACCAGTTTTGGTGGGAACTACAGCCATTGATAAGAACGAGTTTTTGTCAGAACTCTTAAAAAGAAAAGGGATTTCCCATGCGCTACTTAATGCCAAAAATCACGAAAAGGAAGCAGAAATCATTTCACATGCCGGGGAAAAAGGGGCAGTGACTGTTGCTACTAATATGGCAGGAAGAGGGGTTGATATTGTTTTAGATAAAGGGGTAGCTGATTTAGGAGGGCTTTATGTAATAGGTACAGAAAGGCATGAATCAAGAAGAATAGATAATCAACTTCGGGGTCGGTCGGGCAGACAAGGGGATCCGGGAGAAAGCAGGTTTTTTGTCTCTTTGGAAGATGATTTGATGAGGATTTTTGGAGGCGAGCAAGTTGCCAAAGTAATGGGTTTTTTGAAGATGCCGGAAGATGCGCCGATTGAGCATGGGTTAATCTCCAAAGCCATCGAAGGTGCCCAAAAGAAGGTAGAAGGACACAATTTTGATAT
>JACPEX010000017.1 GCA_016183265.1 Candidatus Daviesbacteria bacterium
CGGTCATGATTTCGAACAGTTCGGGAAAAAGATCACCTTCGATCTCGATGGTGGCTATTTGTCCGCTAATAGAGGTGATGACACCCCGGACCTGGGTAGAACTATTAGATTGGGTTTGCGTATCAGTTATTGTCATATTTAATTTTCTTATTCATAAATCGTTGTTCATAAATCATATATCACTATCTTTTGACTGCCATCATGGTAGCAAAATTTTCCAAAATTGTATTGTTGTCAGCGTTTCTTTTAGTGTAAGCTTTTAAAGCCTCATATTCTTTAATAAACTTATTAGCCTCAGTTTCTGCCTGATCCATGGAAATAAAGCGGGAAGCGGTCCGGGATAGCTCTGATTCCAAAAAAGTTTGTTCCAGCATCAAAGTCAATACTTGTGTATCAAAAAACTGCAGCACTTTAGGCAGGTCAGGCTCAAAAATAAAGCGCATAAAGCCTTCTTTATTTTTAGGATCAAGGTGCTTGACCAAAAATTCCCTCATATAAAGGGATACGGCAGTAACATCAGTAAACGTAGCTTGCTGGATCATCAGGCTTTTCATTGTTGAATGAAATACCAGCACCTGATTATATTCAGAGCTTAAACGGGCTAACTCAGCCAGTTCACGGCTGTCGGGTAAGTCTTTTTTTAACATAATTTCTTGGTATTTAGGCAATAATTTGGCTGCCCGAAAGTAGTTGATACCTGCTTTACCCAGGATAATTTTATCAACATCAGCCAGTTCCCGGCTTAAGCCGACAAAATAGTTAATTAAAGAAGAGTTAATATTGCCGTAAAAACGGTCATTTGAAGTAAGCAGTATACACAGCCTGTTTTTAGGTTTAGTAATAGTAATTTTCTTTTTTAAGGCAAAGGCCTTGACAATGCTGTAAACCCGGGAGATTTCATTATAAAACAGCCTGTTTCTTTCAACATTAGCCCGGATTTTTTTAACTTTTAGGTTGGCAATTTCAGAATAGGCTTGGGCAATAGCTTTTAACGATTGTCCTTCTTCTAATGCTTCGTCGATGTCTTTGATATTCATAGGCTATTGGCAAATTTTTGCCAAAATTTGTCCCGTTCCTTCCAGCAGTTTAATTAATTCCTCATCTGTTTTTAGTTTAGAAACTGCTTTGGTGATTGGCACAAGAGAAGGGTGTTTTAAGAAAGCCTCAATAATCACTTTTTTGTTTTTTTCTACAAAAGCCCTATTCTTATCCTGCAAAAAAGTGGTAAAGGGGAGCCCTAAGAGAATAACTTGGATGGGAGTAGGTATGGCAGTTAAAGGATCTTGTTTTAAAAGTTCTATAATTAAATCTTTTCTTCTTAAAGTTAGTTGGGTTTCCGGCGGTAGTTCCGAAGAAAATCGGGAAATTGTTTCTAAATCTGCGGCCGCTGATAGTACTTGCCTGACTCTGGTAGAGAGCAGATTACTGACATGGTTTTGAGTTTGCCGGCCCACCCGGGAGACAGATAAAGAAATATCAATAGCCGGAGTTTGGCCTTGGGAGCGCAGATTAGCTCTAAACAACAAATGCCCGTCAGTCATAGACATGACGTTGGTAGGGATTAAGGTGGTAAAGTCATTTAAACTAAGCTCGATAACCGGTAGGGCTGTGATCGAGCCGCCGCCGTATTGCGGTAAAAACTTGCCGGCCCGTTCCAGCAAATGGGCATGCTGGTAAAATATATCTCCCGGATATGACTGCCGTCCCGGCGCTTTGCCTCCTAACAGGGAAATCTCCCGGTAAATTTTGGCATGGGAGCCTAAATCATCCAATATCAACAACACATCTTTGCCTTGTTTTTGGAAATATTCAGCATAGGTAATGGCTGTTTTAGGGGTTAAAAAAATTAATGGGGCCGGCTCGGAAGAAGAAGTGGCGATGATGACCGTATAATCCAGGGCGTTATTGGCTCGAAGTGTATCAATTAAGTTTCGGACTACCACGGCCGGTTTACCAATTAAGGCTAAAACGCAAATAGTCCCGGTGTTTTTTTGATTAGTGATAATGTCAATTAAAAACCCTGTTTTGCCGGAATGGGCATCACCTAAAACTAATTCTCTTTGGCCGCGGCCGATTGGAATTAAGGTATCAATAATGGTTATGCCGGTTAAAAACTGCTGATTGATAAATTCCCTTGATTCAATACCCGGGGCATCCTGGTCCAGTTCTAAGTTAGCGCTGGTTCTGGTTTTAGAAAGCAGGCCTTTGCCGTCAATTGGTACACCGAGCGGATTGACTGCCCGTCCCAGTAAAAAGTCGCCAACGGTTACTCCTAAGCGGGTAGGAAGCCTCCTGAACTGCTGTTTTGGCAACACCACCCCTTCATCCAGCATTAATATTTCAATATTGTCTTTGGCTATCGAATTAACCCAGCCGCGCAAGCGGGTATCGGATTCCACCATGTCGTTGACCCGGATACTTGGAAAACCGCCCAGGTGGACTAGGAAATCGCGGGAAGATGTAACGTATCCGACTTCGGTAGTTTGATCCATATCATCTTAAGAATCTTTTAAATCCCTGCAAGATCTCTTCCTTTCTTTGTTCGATTTTGGCTTTGACAGAATAGTCTTTATAAATCCCTTTCCAGACTAAAGCTATGCCGGCAATTAAGCCGGGGTTTAGTTTGATATCCAAAAGCAGAGTGGGTTGGACAAAGGTTTTTCTGACAGTAGCACCAATTTGACCCAGGCTCATAAAATCCGGTTCAAAGACCAGATACATGGTTAAAATGGGCAATTTAGGTATTTGGGCCTCTAACTCAGTAAAAATTTTATAAACATTATCTTTATTGAATTGCCGGTAAAAATTTTCCGGCAAAGATTTTAGCCAGTTTAAATCCTGAGGGAGTATATTCACCTCGAAGATGGGCCCGCTTGTCCCGAGCGAAGTCGAGGGAGATTCCCCCGGGGTGGAGCCTGTTGAGCCTCCAAAAAAGGTTTTTAATAAACTGGATTTTAAAATCCTCAGCCTGGATTTCAGTTGAGTTAGTGAATAGGTATCTTTTAGGATGATTGCTAGTGTTTGATCCATAGTAATAGTCGTCAGTATCGCTTCGCTCTCAGCTTTCAGTCATCAGACTTTTGTTTTAGTCTGACAGCTGAAGACTGATAGCTGATGGCTGCTTACACCACAAATTTTTCTATTTTTGCTTTCTCCAGTGCCTCATAAACCAAATCCAGCTGGTCTTTTAAAGAGAGTTTTTTGCCTAAAACTATATTTAAAGTCTGTTCCATCATGGCAATGATATTTTCATCAATCAATTTCAGCTGCTCATTTTTATAAGTTTCCACCAGTTGCCTCCCGGCTTTTAATTCCAGTTCAATGGAAGAGGTGGTTTTTTGGGCTGTTTGGACTAAAAAATCAGCCAGCTTGTTTTCTACACGGTCAAATAATTGGTTGATCCTTTCTTGGCCGGAAATTTTGCTGGCTTCTTCAAACTCGGCACTTCTTTTTTGTAAGTCTGTCATAAATAGCAGAAGCTGGTTTTGGGCAGTTGTGATAGTTTGCTTTGAAGCTTTAAGGGTTCCTGCCAGGTTTTTTTGAAAATCCGCTTCCAATTTTGTAGTTCCCTTTATTCCTTCTATTTCAGCCTCCCCTATGATTGCCTGGGATTTTTTTATAGATTGGTTTAGCGTTTCCCAGCCTTTTTCTTTGATACTTTCTAAGAATTTATCTCCTTCTGTTTCCTGTTTTTTGCGTAAATTATATTCACGGAGATAGAGAAAGAAGATAATCAAGATGGCAAAAGCCAATATTAAGATAGTTGGACTAAAAGGCAGAGAAGGCATAGTTTGATGATAGAATATTACAACCTGATTATCAATATCGATGCCACTATTCCTACAATTCCTGTTATCACCAACAGGATAATGTTGATGATCATGGACATTTGGATAGTAGCTTTAGCCAGCGGGTTTCTACCCAAGGCTTCAATGCTTTTGGCAATTGAGCGGGAAAAAGTTAAGAAGCCAAAGGTAAAGCTAAGTAATATCACTAGTCCGGCAGCTACAAACCGGACCACGTTACCCAGTTGTTTAGGGTCGCTGATATTTTCCAAAAAAGCCGTACCAACAAATCCAAACAGCCTGCCGGCAAACCGGGGATTAGTCAGTTCAGTATATTCAATCCGCACAGCCACCGGGATTTTACCGGAACCTACCTTACCCCTTGGTCCATCTATTTGACCGCCCCCTTCACCGGTAAATTCTCCTAAAGCCATGCCTACGGTATAGCCTGATTCAGATGCTTTCTGGCCTTTGCCGGCAATCGAAGATGAGGTAATATAGTCACCGTATTTGATCGGGCCGTTTAAAGTTGTGACATTAACCTGGGCTACTCCTGAGCGGACAACCGGTTTGCCTTGAGTTTCGCTGCGGTAAACCAAAAGCGGAGCATCTTGAATCACCCCAAAGATTTTATTGTCAAAGCCAATGGTGGTTCTGACTAAGCCTTTGTCTGTTGCTTTTAAGATATCTCCTTCCTGAGCCTCGCTTTCAGCCACTTCATAAACAGAAGTAACTTCAATACCCTGGGATTGTTGGGCATAAGTAGTTGGTAGTAAGTAGTTGGTAGTAAGTAGTATGGATAAGACGATAAACAAAGACTTTTTCATATCTTTACCATACAACAAGTGGGAAAAAAGAGCAAACAAAAAGGAAGAGTTTCCGTCTGCTAAACTCTTCCTTTATCTAAAGTTTAGTAAATATGTAGGTATTTTGTCAAGCTATCATATTATATCAAAATATATCATGATAATTAACGCACAGCTATAAAATAGGGGAAAGCGTAAAGCGTAAAGGGTAAAGTGCGTATCAGAATATATACGTACTATATCAATTAAGGCAGGGTTAGGTTTAGTTTAGCTTGTGAAAAGGGTAGTGAAAAATTATAATTGTTATAATCATTATAAAAATTATAATTGTTATAATCATTATTAATATGTTAATATCGAAGTATGAAGAAATATATTCCTATCCAGATAGAGCCTAAGTGGCAGGAAAAGTGGAGAGAAGATAAGTTGTTTAGTCCGGATATGGATAAGGCTTCTAAACCCTTTTATAACCTGATGATGTTTCCTTACCCTTCGGCAGAAGGTCTGCATGTCGGCAATATGTACCCTTTTTCCGGTTCGGATATTTATGGCCGTTATAAGAGAATGAGAGGATTTGATGTTTTTGAGCCGATTGGCTTAGATGGGTTTGGCATTCATAGCGAAAATTATGCTTTAAATATCGGCAAGCACCCGATGGATCTTTCCAAGGTGACAGAAAAAAGGTTTTATGAGCAGCTGATGATGATCGGGGACGCCTATGATTGGAGCCGGACAGTGGAAACTTACAAGCCTAATTACTACAAATGGACACAGTGGCTGTTTTTACAAATGTACAAAAAGGGCTTGGCTTACCGCAAAAAAGCCAATGTCAATTGGTGTCCGGAAGATAAAACAGTCCTGGCTGATGAACAGGTGATTGATGGTTTGTGTGAAAGATGCGGCAGCAAGGTGGAACTGCGGGAGCTGGAACAATGGTTTTTTAAAATCACCGATTATGCAGAAAGGTTGCTGAAGAATTTGGAGGTAATAGATTGGTCTCAAAAAGTCAAAATTGCCCAAAGAAATTGGATTGGGAAAAGCGAAGGAGCAACAGTCAAATTTGGAGAATTGGAAGTCTTTACTACGCGTTTGGATACGATCTTTGGCGCTACCTTTGTTGTGATTAGTCCTGAACACCAGTTTGTCGCAAAACTAAAGAGTGAGGAAGTTAAAGAATATGTCCGTAAAGCAAAAAAGAAAAGTGAGCTTGAAAGGAAAGAAACCAAAGATAAAACAGGAGTATTCAGCGGTGAATATGTTAAGAACCCGCTGACTTTGGAAGATGTGCCTGTTTGGGTGGCAGATTACGTATTAACAGGTTATGGTACCGGAGCAGTGATGGGTGTGCCTGCTCATGATAAGCGCGACTTTGAATTTGCCAACAAATTTAATTTGCCTATAAAAAAAGTAGTAGAGGGTGATAATCTTCCGTATGAAGGTGAAGGTATACTAGTAGATTCCGGACAATACACAGGAATGACATCTGCTAAGGCACGGCAGGAGATACCTGGTAAAAAACAGATACAATATCACTTGCGTGATTGGTTGATTTCAAGGCAAAGGTACTGGGGGCCGCCTATTCCCATCATTTACTGCGATAAATGCGGAACTGTACCTGTTCCTGAAAAAGATTTGCCGGTGGAATTGCCATATATAAAAGATTTCCGGCCAACCGGGACAGGACAATCGCCTTTGGCCTCAGTCCCGGAATTTTATAATGTTAAATGTCCGAAGTGTGACGGGGAAGGGAAGAGGGAAACAGACGTTTCCGATACATTCCTGGACTCTGCCTGGTACTTTTTACGATATCCTTCGACTGAATTTGCGGACCAATCCTTCGACAAGCAAAGAACTAAAAAGTGGCTGCCGGTGGATATGTATATCGGCGGGGCAGAGCATTCGGTTTTACACCTGCTTTATGCCCGGTTTGTGACTATGGTGTTAAATGATTTAGATTTAATTGATTTTGAGGAGCCATTTAAAACTTTCTTTGCCCATGGGTTAATTATTAAGGATGGAGCTAAGATGAGTAAATCTAAGGGCAATGTGATCAATCCGGATAAATATATCAAAGAATACGGGGCAGATACTTTAAGAGTTTATCTTATGTTTATGGGGCCGCTGTCTGAGGGTGGAGATTTCCGGGATGGGGGAATGAATGGGGTTTATCGGTTTTTACAAAGAGTTTGGGGATTGCAGGAGAAGCTTTCAGCTATCAGTCTTCAGCTATCAGACCAAGACTTAAGAATAATGCATAAGACAATAAAGAAAGTCACTGAAGACATTGAGGCTATTAAGTTTAATACGGCTATTGCTGCGCTTATGGAATGGCTGAATTACTTGAGTCGTAAGAGTCAAGAGTCAAGAGTCACACGGCAAGAATATAAAACCTTTTTGTTGCTTTTGGCTCCTTTTGCCCCTCATGTTGCAGAAGAATTATGGCAGATAGTGAAGTCGTCAGTCGTCAGTCGTCAGTCGTCAGACAGTCTGAAAGCTGACAGCAAAGCGAGTCTGAAGACTGATAGCTGGTCCATTCATAAGCACTCTTGGCCACAGTTTGATAAAAATCAACTGGAGGAAGAGGAAGTGGCGATAGCGATTCAAATTGATGGCAAGGTCCGGGATGTAGTCTTGACACAAAAAGATATAATAAGTAATAAAGAAGTTGTAGAAAAAATGGCCCGGGAAAGCGCAAAAGCGCAAAAATTTTTGGCCGGAAAATCCGTGAAAAAAGTTGTATTTATACCGGGAAAAATCATTAGCTTTGTTACAAGCGCTGATTAGCAGTTAGTTTTATTAATTGCTAATAAAATTTATTTATAGTTTAGATTGCTAGGATAATAAAAACAATGATTCGTGATAATAGCTGGTTATTATCCAGGTTAGATTTTATCTGGAGTGAGTATTTTAACGAAATCCCCCAAACCAACCGGGTGTTTATTAAATTCGGGAGGTTCGCCAAATACAGGTTAGGTTCAATTAAGCTAAACAAAAAAACCAAAGACACTTTTATTACTATTACAGCCATGTTTAAAAACCCAAAAGTTCCTCAAGAAGTAGTGGATCATACCATTGGTCATGAATTGGTTCATTATGCCCATGGCTTTTCTTCCAACCGTCCCAGGTTACATCAATACCCCCATGCCGGAGGAGTGGTTAAAAAGGAAATGACCCAAAGAGGCATGGGATATTTGCACAAAGCTTATCGGCAATGGGTTAAAGGTTATAGGAAAAAGTTAATGGAAAAAGATTAAAATTGACCTAATTACTAATTGATCTAATTTCTAAATAATGTCTAATGACAAAAGATTAAACTTAGACATTTGGTTATTGGGATTTGATTAGAAATTAAAAATTAGAAATTAGAAATTTATGGATAGCCTAACTTGGAGAGATAAACTTAATAAATTCAAGTTGCCAATTGGATTATCCCTACTAGGGTTAGTTTTAATTGTTGGCGGTATTTTTGCGTCCGGATTAAACAAGTCTAAACACAATCCGCCAGCTGGCGGATTTCCTAAAGAAAGTATAGTTGAAAGCCGGAAATTAATTTCCGTTGATGTGTCCGGGGCAGTAAGTAAGCCCGGAGTTTATCAGCTAGTGACAGGATCCAGGATTGAAGATGTCATAAAGTTAGCAGGAGGCTTTACCCAGGATGCTAATCAGGAATATATATCAAAAACTCTCAATCTAGCACAAAAATTATCAGACGGCAGCAAAATTTATGTGCCACTGGTAGGTGAACAAGGGGCTATAAAAACCACCTGGGAGGTGGGCCTTGACTCCTCCCAGGTGAGAGTAGTTAATATTAATACAGCCACTCAGGCAGAGCTGGAAGCTTTGCCGGGCAGGGTAGGTCCTGTTACTGCTTCAAATATTATCTCGGGGCGTCCTTACCAGGCAATAGAAGAGCTACTTGATAAGAAAATAGTTAGCAAGTCTGTTTTTGAAGCAATAAAGGATTCGATTTCCTTATATTAATGAAAAGATTGCCAATTATTTTAGCAATCGTTTTATACCTTTTGATATATTTCATTAGGTCTCAGCAGCCTAGTTGGGATCTAAAATTAGATTTATTTTCAGGCATACGTTCTGGTCTGGATCAGAGAATCAGCCAACTTTTGCCTTCTCCTCAAGCAGAGTTATTGTCCGGTATCTTGCTTGGCCAAAATAAAAATTTGCCTGGCCAGCTTAAATTAGCTTTAAGGGATACTTCAACCCTACACATAGTCGTCGCTTCAGGGCAAAATTTAAGCATGGTGGCCGGGCTTTTTCTGGCGCTTGCAGGCTTGATTAAAAGAAAATATGCCTTAAGTTTAGGTTTGCTGGCTGCGCTAAGTTACACAATGCTTAGTGGCATGCAGATACCAATAATCAGGGCTGCCATTATGTTTAGCTTAGCTTCCATAGCGCAGATTTACGGCAGGCAAAGGGACGGAGTCTGGGTCCTTTTGGTCACAGCAGGATTGATGCTTTTGATAAATCCTGCCTGGATTTCCAGCCTGTCTTTTCAGCTGTCGGTTTTAGCGACACTGGGAGTGGTTTCAGTAGCGCCCATACTACTTAAATACTTAAAAAATTTGCCTATCATTGGTCAGGACCTGGCAGTTACTTTAGCTGCCCAAATTATGGTTACACCTGTGATTGTCCAGAATTTTCATCAACTTTCATTGGTTTCTTTGGCAACTAACGTCATGGTTCTGTGGACGATACCTTTTATTATGATTCTTGGATCAATTATGCTGATTTTTGGAGTAATTGCTCCGTTAGTAAATGCTTTTCTTACGTATTTTATTTATATAGTCCAGTTTTTTGCCCGGTTGCCATTTGCCTGGGAATATATAGGTGAGCAATGGTGGGTAGTCTGGGTAGGATACTATATGGTGATAGGAGGGATACTGGTTGGATTAAATCAATATCAAAAAATTCGAAGCACGAAATCCGAAATCCGAAACAAGGCTCAAAATTCAAATATCAAATAATAAAACGTTTTGAATTTTATATTTTGGTAATTAGAATTTGTTTCGAATTTCGATATTAGAATTTCGAATTTATGTTATGATAGATATATGTTAAAGCAAAGAATTCTAGGAGATTTAAAATTAGCAGTAAAAAACTTGGGGTTCTCAACAGGTGATATAGTTGTATCTATTCCCAAAAATCCTGCCTTCGGAGACTATACCACGAATATAGCCTTGCAGCTTGCTAAACAGAAGTCAGTCGTCAGCTATCAGTCGTCAGATGAGATTGCTAAGGCGATTTTAGAAAAATTGGGAAAACCGGATTACCTGGAAAGGGCCGAAGTCGCCGGCAGCGGTTTTATTAATTTTTTCATCAAAGATGAAGTTTTATTACAGAATTTAACAAAAACTGCAGAAATCCCCCAAACAAAAAACCCTCAAAAAATCATGGTGGAGTATGGGCATGCTAATATTTTAAAAGAGGCGCATACCGGTCATTTAAGGACCTATATTTTAGGGGAAAGCTTTGCCAGGCTTTTGTCTGCTTTGGGAAATGAGGTTTTCCGGGCTAATTATCAAAGTGATTTAAGCCTAAATATTGCCCAGACTTTGTGGGGGATAGAAAAATCAGGTTGGCCCGAAGGAAATTTGACTCTAGTTCAGGAGGCCAAATTCTTAGGCCAGGCTTATACTTTGGGCAAGTCTATTTATACAGAAGACCCGTCTGCTAAAAAGGAGATAGACGAGATGACTGCTGCTTTATACCAAGGTAATTTCCAGCCCAGAGAGGTCTACGGGAAAGCCAGACAATGGAGCCTTGAGTATTTTGAAGACCT
Source organism: Candidatus Daviesbacteria bacterium (assembly GCA_016183265.1). Classification (GTDB taxonomy): domain Bacteria; phylum Patescibacteriota; class Microgenomatia; order Daviesbacterales; family UBA10151; genus UBA10151. The sequence goes on from JACPEX010000017.1 coordinate 10,389, forward strand.
GTATAAATTACTGGGAATTAAATACGACCGGTTATTTTTTGAAAGCGAGGTTCACGAACCCGGAAAAGAGATCGTTTTAAAACACATTGGACCTGTTTTTGAAAAAAGCGAGGGGGCTGTGATTTTCCCCGGAGAAAAATATGGCCTGCATAACCGGGTTTTTATTAATTCAGCCGGCAACTCTACTTATGAAGGTAAAGATATTGGTCTGGCCAAGCTGCAAGCTGAAACTTATCCTTTTGATCTAAATATTCATGTCGTGGGAAATGAGCAGGCTAGTTATTTCGAGGTTATTTTCAAAGCGGTTGAACAGGTTTTTCCCGAGCTTAAAGGTAAAGAATGCCACCTGTCTTACGGTATGATCAGCTTTAAAGGCGGTAAAATGTCTTCCAGGACCGGGGAGGTAATTTCCATTAATGATTTGTATGAAGCAGTGGCGGCAAAGGTGCGGGAAGTTATGAAAGAAGGAAAGCTAAAGGACGATGAGGAGGTAATCAGGAAGGTAGCCTTGGGGGCGATTAAATATTCTTATTTAAAATTTGCCCCTGTGTCTAATTTTATTTTTGACTTGGACCAATCAGTTTCTTTGCAAGGGGACAGCGGACCATACCTGCAATATACTTATGCCAGGTCTCAGTCAGTGTTAAGGCAAGTAAGCTATCAGGCAAGTAAACAAGTTATTGGTGGGAAGCTGGAAACAGAAGAGAGGGCTTTAATCAGAAGATTGGAATATTTTTCCGGAAGCGTAGAACAGTCAGCTAAGGAATACAGGCCTAATTTACTGGCAGAGTATTTAATGGACTTGGCTAAGGAATTTAACCTTTTTTATCAAAAGCATCGAATTATTCAATCAGAAGAAAGGGAAAGAAGGTTGGCATTGACTTGGGCAGTAGGAAATGTTTTAAAACAAGGGTTGTATCTTTTGGGCATAGAAGCACCTGAGAGAATGTAAAAGTAAATAGTAGTCAGCTGTCAGTCGTCAGACAATTGCAATTTAAGTCTGATAGCTGATAGCTGATGACTGGATAGCTATTATTATGTTTGGAAGAAAACATTACAAAAAACGATCTTCTAATATACTGTTTGTTATATTTAGACTTATTCTTAGTGTGTTTATGTTTACAGTTTTAATGCTCGGTATTTATGCTGCTTACAAACAATTTTCCGGCTTAGATCCGCTAAAGCTTGATCCCCTGGCAGTTTTTAATAATGTAATTGCTGCCAGGACTCCAAAACAATTTACTGACGCTTTATCTTCTTTGAAAATTGATTCAAAAATCTTGGGAAAATCCATTCAATTATCAAATCCTTCCAGTCAGCCGCTACCTTCTCAACCTCCTTTTTTCAGGTTCTTATTAATTGCTGACTCGCATAGCGATAATTACAACTTGCAAAAAGCGATTAATCAAGCCAAACAAGATTACCCGGATATTAAATTCGTTATCGGGCTGGGCGATTATAGTAAAGTAGGTACCACTTTGCAGTTACAAGAAGCAAAAGAGGTTTTGGATACTTCTTCTTTAAGATATTTTTTGGTTCCCGGAGATCATGATCTTTGGGACTGCAGGGATAAAAATCTTCCACCCACAAATTGTTTTAAACAAGTTTTTGGCCCAAATTATCAAACATTTACCTTTGAAAATTTTAAATTCCTGATGTTGGATAACAGTGATGATTATTTGGGATTTGATGATACACAGTTACAGTGGATTGAAAGTGAGCTTGAGAAAGCAAAAGAAGAATCAATTAAAGGCATATTTGTTTTTTTGCATGAGCCGCTGTTTCACCCCTCATCTGACCATGTGATGGGTAAGGTTGAAAAAAACCTGCCTGCCGGCAGGCAGGGCCTGAAAACTCAAGCAAGAAATTTGGAGTTTGTATTTAAAGATGCAGGAGTTAAAAAAGTTTTTAGCGGCGATACCCATTATTCTTCTGAATATAAAGAGCCGGTAACTGGTTTAGACATGGTCACAATCGGAGCTGTGACAATTGAAAGGAATCCCCAAGCCCCCAGATTTGCCGTGGTATCTGTTTCCGAGGATGGGTTAACTAAGGTAGAGGATATAGAGATTAAATAAAATTAGCTCTTTAATATAATGGTTATAACTATTATAATTGTTATACTTAAAGAGCTTTATGATACAGAAAACGCTTATTATTATCAAGCCGGATGGAGTGCAGAGAGGCCTGACGGATGAAATTATCAAAAGGTACGAGGCAGTAGGGCTTAAAGTGGTTAAAAGAAAAGATATGGTGGCGCCCCTTTCTATAGTGGAAAAACATTATCCCATGGATCCGGATTATTTAAAATTAATCGGTGAAAAAACAATTGCCGCAGGGCAAGCAGTCAAAAGCGCTGAGGACCAGGGGCGGAAAGTAGTTACCTGGCTTAGAAAATTTATTACCTCAGGGCCTATTGTAGCTATGGTTTTAGAGGGCGAAGATGCAGTCAAAGTAGCCAGAAAAACAACCGGTTTTACAGATCCGGCAACTGCGGAAAAAGGAACTATCAGGGGGGATTTAGGAACAGATAATATTTTAGATGCCAACCGGGAAGAAAGACCTGTCTGGAATCTCATCCATGCTTCAGGTTCTCCGGAAGAAGCCCAAAAAGAAATCAACCTTTGGTTTGGAGAGGACTAGGCAGTTTTTTGCTGAAAATTTGTTCCGCGGCCTGAAACCGGTCCATATAGATCTTAGCTTCTTCTATGGGTATTTTATTTGCTTCAACTATTTTAAGGAAAGTAGGATCTTTAAAAAGGTCTCTTGAACTCATATAAGTTTGACCCGGATAGGCATATTTAGCTGTAATTACTCTGCCCAGGCCCCAATTATAAGCCAGGATAGAATAATCAAGCCCAACCGCGTCGATTAACTCCTGCATGTATATAGTTCCAAAAAGCATACTGTCTTTTTCGTTGTATAGATTAAAATTAGGTTTATTAAGCCTCTTAGACACGTCTTTAGCAGTATTTGGTGTGACTTGAGTTAGCCCAAGCGCTTCTCCTGAGAAAGCTTGAGGTAGACCCTTGCTTTCTATAAAAGTTATTGCAAGCATTCTAATTGCCAAAGCTTCCTGTTGTTTTGTTGATAAATTATTAAATCTTGGATTATTAATTGTTTCTTGAATCAAATTAAGCTTACTTAAGGTTCTGTCTATTGCTGCCTGTTCATTTTGTTGGAATTGTGCCATTTCTTTTTGAACTGCCTCAGTCAATGTATAAGGTTGCGGCGGCGCTTCCAGGTAATTTTGACTCATTCTTATATACCCAGGGACATACGTTTCGCTAATATTTGTGACAGCAGAGGATTGTTGGGAAGGAAGCGATGTATAAGCAGTTATTAAAGCAAAAACTATTGGTATGCCGTGATATAGGAACCGTTCTGACCCGCGGACGGTTTGTTTTGCAAGATCAGGAATCTTACTAAGTTCTCTTATTGTTTTTTGGACAAAATCCTCAGCTATGGTTGTTGTGCCCATTAATTTAGTATAGCAGAGAGCGTAGAGTCGGGGACGAGAGAATTGAACTCTCTACTTCTCGGACCCGAACCGAGCGGTCTACCGATGACCTAGTCCCCGTGACGTGATAAGATTATAAGTGACTTAAAGTTCTTAAGCAACTTAAGTGACTTATGCTACTGCCCAAACACAAGTATCTCCTCACTTATCGTTACTCAGAAATAATTCATGATTTAACAGTGATTTTTGTTCAAAAATATATTTTGGGTAGTTTAAGCAGTTTGGGAAACAGGTCGGATTACCGCTCGGCTGACCAGATGAACCAGGCAGCCAGGTCAGGAAAGCAGAATATTGTTGAAGGGGTGGGACAGAGTAAGATTTCTAAAAAAGGAGAAATCAAACTCTTAGGTGTGGCAATGGCTTCTTTGGAGGAACTCTTGACTGATTATGAAGATTTTTTAAGACAGAAGAACTTGAAGATTTATCCGAAAGATGATCCCAGGATAACCCGGTTCAGACAGACGGCTTACCGATTAAGTAACTTAGGGAACTTAAGTGACTTAGGTAACTTAAAAGAGAAACCGGAACTTCCGGATAATCCCGAAGAAGCAGCGAATTTTCTTTTAACTTTATGTCATCTGGCTACCTACCTTCTTAATAAGCAGATAAAAAAAGCAGAAGAAATTTTTATTAATGAAGGTGGTTACACGGAAAACTTGTTTAAAAGGCGGCTAAACGCTAGAATTAGGTAACTTATGTCCCTGTAGCTCAGCAGATAGAGCAGCTTCGTCCTAAGAAGTTGGTCGGGGGTGCAATTCCCTCCAGGGATACTTAGATGAGTAAACGTTTTAAAATCATCCTTGCTGTCAGATTTGCAGGCTATTTGGTGTTTTTTGTTGGTCTGATCAGTGTTATTTTTATGTTAGGCCCCCTTATTCAGGCAGAAGTCAGATATAGGGCAGATAAAATATTAGGAGTTAAAAGGACTGTAGTAACACCCACTTCAGAAGTGTCCAGCGAGGGGGGAACGAGCTTTGGTGATGTTAAGGCCTCAGGAGATAATATTATTCCAGTATCAACAGAATATGGGATAGTGATTGAAAAAATCAATGCCAATGCTAAAGTTATTCCCGGAGTTAATCCTGGTAATGAAAAAGAATATGTAGAGGCTTTAAAATTTGGGGTGGCTGAGGCTTTAGGTTCAACCCCGCCCGGCCAGCCCGGTAATTTGTATCTTTTTTCCCATTCTACCGATGCCCCCTGGAATATAGTGCGTTTCAATGCCATATTTTACCTTTTAAGGGAACTGGAGCCCGGGGATAGGGTGATTATATTTTATAAAAATAAAAGGTATGATTATATAGTCTTTGATAAAATTATTGCCAAACCTGATGATGTGTCATACCTGACTAACAGATATGATTATCCGGTTTTGACCTTGCAAACCTGTGATCCTCCGGGAACACTGCTAAATAGGCTGATAATTCGGGCGAAACTGGTAAGTTCCTAACCTCTTTAATATAATCGTTATAACCGTTATAATTATTATACTTAAATGAGTAAAAGGTTTATTGTTACCGTTGTTACTTTGGTGGCTATTACCATAATCGCATCTATTGCCATATTTTTGGCTAAAGGTTATACCTTTTCCACTAAAGAAAAAAGGATCGTGGGAACCGGAATCATCTCCGTATCTTCCGAGCCTGATGCTGCTTCTGTTTTTATAGATGGTCATCTAACTACTGCCACAAACACTACGATTGCTTCCTTAACTCCTAAGAACTATGCAGTCAAAATTGTCAAAGAAGGCTTTATACCTTGGGAGAAACAAATTAGTGTCAAAGAAGGATTAGTGACAGAAGTTAAGGTTACTCTCTTTCCGGCTATTCCCACAATTTATCCTTTAACATTTAACGGGGTTGAAAATTCTACCTTAAGCCCGGATGGTAGTAAATTAGCTTATATTGTGCCATTATCAGGGAGCGGTATGAACAAAAAGTCCGGTATTTGGGTATGGACACAAGCCCGTAACCAGCCTATTTCTTTTGTCAGGTCCTCAGCAGAACCACACCAGATTGCCCAAAGCATTACCAATGATTTTTCTAAAGCAACTTTAAAGTGGTCAAGCGATTCCAAGCAGGTTCTGGCTACAGTTTCCGGCAATAATTACCTTTTAGATGCGGACCGGTTTAATGATGAACCGCGGGATATTACGCCAATTTTACAGGCTACTTTACAATCCTGGACAGATGATGCCCGTGCCAAAGAGGCTGCAAGGGTTTTGGTAGTGCAGAATGCGCTTTTCCGCCAAGTTGCTTCCTCCTCGGCTGTGGTGCGTTGGTCTCCGGATGAAACTAAATTTATGGCAGGTAAAGATGAGGAGAGTCTTAAAGTTTATGATTTGGAATATGGTAAAGAATATTTTTTACCCAAGGCCCGTCTCCATACCTGGTTGCCTAATTCACGGCATATTATTTTGATAGAGGATAAATCTATATCAGTTGCAGACTTTGATGGTACTAATAAAGCCATTATTTATGCCGGGAGTTTCCAGGATAATTTTGTCTTTCCCTGGCTTGATTCATCAAGATTGGTCATTATCAGCTCATTTCCCACCCCAACAGCCTCAGAACCGAATTTGTACGGGATTAATCTCAAGTAGCTATCAGCTGTCAGCTTTCAGTTGTCAGACTTTCTGTATTATCTGATAGCTGAAGACTGATGACTGATAGCTATTGACCCATTTAGTATATCTTGTGACCAGGTTACCTTGTTGCTAGAATGCTGCTGGGTATGTTTAACTTTAACAAACGTGTCGGTATTGACCTTGGTACTGCAAATTCCTTAGTGTATTTAGCCGGTTCAGGTATCGTTTTAAACGAGCCGACAGTAGTGGCAGTAACCACTGATGATAATCGGGTGCTGGCTGTGGGTAATGAAGCCAAAGAGATGCTGGGTAGGACTCCGGGAAATATTATTGCCTCCAGACCGATGAGGGATGGGGTAATTGCCGATTATGTAATTACTGAGGCCATGATCCGCTATTTTTTGGATAAAGTTTGTGGCTCATCGCGAATTTTTAAACCGGAGGTAATGGTTTGCGCCCCGGCCGGAGTTACTTCTGTTGAGAAGAGGGCAATTTTGGATGCAACTTTATCTGCCGGGGCAAGGACTGCTTTTTTAATTGATGAACCTTTGGCTGCAGCAATTGGGGCCAAAATTCCTATTGCCAATCCTTCCGGGAATATGATCATTGATATCGGTGGAGGGACCACTGAAGCAGCAGTGGTGTGCTTGGGAGGAGTAGTGGTCCATTCGTCTGTAAGAGTGGGGGGTAATAAAATTGATGAAGCGATCCAAAATTATGTCCGAAAAAAACATAATTTAATCATTGGGGAAAGAATGGCAGAGGAGGTTAAGATCAAAATTGGTTCTGCAACTAGCCTTAAGCCTGCTGAGCTACAAAAGATAGAAGTCCGGGGCAGGGATGCTTTTTCAGGGTTGCCCCGGACAATTGAGATTACCTCGGATGAAGTCACAGAAGCAATTTCCGAGATTACCAAAAAAATAGTTGCAGCTGCTAAGGGGGTATTGGAGCAAATCCCGCCGGAACTTGCCTCAGATATTATTGATAAAGGTATTGTGATGAGTGGCGGAACATCACTTTTGCGGAATTTAGATAAACTTTTAACAGATTCTTTAGGTGTACCAGCTGCTTTGGCAGAAAATCCCTTGCTTTGTGTGGCCTTGGGAACAGGATTGGCATTGGAGAATCTTGATCTTTACAA
>JACPEX010000020.1 GCA_016183265.1 Candidatus Daviesbacteria bacterium
ATTTATATGCCTGGAAAATATATTCACTAGTATCTAAAATAGTCCCGTCAATATCAAACAACACCGCATCAAATTTGCGTTTACTCATATGATTTTAGCTAAATACTGGCCCGTGTAGGAAGTTTTCACTTTGGCGATTTGTGCTGGGGTGCCTTCGGCAATTATTTTCCCGCCTTTGTCCCCGCCTTCCGGCCCTAAATCTATAACCCAATCCGTATTTTTAATTACATCAAGGTTATGTTCGATAATAATTACTGTATTTCCGAAGTTGACTAATTTACGGAGTATATTTAAAAGCCTTTCAATGTCGGCAAAGTGTAAACCGGTGGTTGGCTCGTCCAAAATATATACTGTCCGGCCGGTGGCTCTTTTAGATAATTCTGAGGATAACTTAATTCTTTGGGCTTCTCCGCCTGACAAAGTGGGCGCCGGCTGGCCTAATTTGATATAACCTAATCCAACATCGAACAAAACCTGTAATTTATTCTTAATTTGGGGGATATTTTCAAAAAACTTCAAAGCTACCTCAACCGTCATATCTAAAACCCCGGCAATATTTTTATCCTTAAAGTGAATTTCCAAAGCCTCCCTGTTATACCTGGCACCATTGCAGCTTTCACAAGTCACATAAACATCCGGCAAAAACTGCATTTCTATTTTTAAAGTCCCCTCCCCTTCACAAACCTCACACCTGCCGCCTTTTACATTAAAAGAAAACCGCCCCGGTCCATAACCTCTGATTTTAGCCTCCGGGCTTTGGCTAAATAATTCCCTGATATGGGTAAAAGCCCCGGTATAGGTAGCCGGATTTGAACGGGGAGTCCGGCCGATTGGCGATTGGTCCACCAAAACCACTTTATCCAAATATTCCGTGCCTTCCATGCCCTTGTGCAAACCGGCTTTTTCTCTCGATCTATAAATTTTATGAGCTAAAGCTTTATATAAAATATCATGGATTAAAGTTGATTTGCCTGATCCGGAAACTCCGGTAATGGCAATAAATTTGCCTAAAGGAAAAGAGACGTTGATATTTTTCAAATTATGCTCAGAGGCACCGATAATCTTAAGAGTACCCAAGTCATCTGTTTCTCTTTTGAGCGCTCCGTCAATTTTCACCCGTGTTTTACCCGATAAATATTGGCCTGTCAAAGATACGGGATTTTTCTTAATCTCGTCAGGAGTGCCTATTGCCACAATTTGGCCTCCGTGTTCACCTGCGCCGGGTCCGATTTCTATCAATAAATCCGAAGCTTCCATAGTTTCGGCGTCATGCTCGTTAACAATGACAGTGTTTCCCAGATCCCTCAGGCGTTTTAAGGTTTCAATCAACCGGCTATTATCACGCTGGTGTAGGCCAATTGACGGCTCATCCAAAACATACAAAACGCCGGATAATCCTGAGCCGATTTGGGAAGCCAGCCTGATCCGCTGTGACTCCCCGCCTGCCAAAGTCATCGCCGCCCTATCCAAAGTTAAGTAATCCAAGCCTACATCAACCAGAAATTTTAACCTGGCAATAATTTCTTTTAAAATAGGTTCAGCAATTTGAGATTCGCGATTAGAAAGCTTAATATTTTTAATCCAGTCTAATGCTTGAGTAATTGACTGACTGGTCACTTCAGCAATATTTAATTCATTTATAGTAATTGCCAATGCTTCATCTTTTAGCCGGGCACCCTTACATCTTGGACAAACTTCCTTAAACATATATTTTTCTATTTCTGCCTTAACAAAATCAGATTCAGATTCATGATAACGCTGCTTTAGGTTTGCAATCAAACCCTCAAATTTGGAATAAAAATGTGTCCATTTGCCTTGCCTGTTTCTGCCTGATACTTTAAATTCCTCGGCCCCGGCGCCATATAACAGGATTTTTTTATTTTTGTCAGACAAATTTCCTAATCTGACATTCAAATCAAAACCATGCTCTTTTCCCACGGCTTCAATCAACCTGGTAAACCAGGTATCACTGGTAGCCAGCTTCGACCAGGGGAGTATCCCGCCTTCTGCAATAGACAAAATGGGGTTTAATATAGCGGTCTCGTCTATTTCCAGAAGCGTTCCCAAACCGGAACAAGTCGGGCAGGCGCCATGAGGTGAATTAAAAGACAGAAGCCGGGGTTCTATTTCTGAAAGCGAAATATTATCAACAGGACAGGCAAACCTTTCAGAATAAAGGTGATCCTGCATTTTTTTGGGATTCTGGGGAAATTCTAAAGAAGCATCCAAAACATCAGAAATAATTACAGATCCTTCACCAAATTTAAGCGCTGTCTCAATACTTTGTGACAATCTTGAGTATATATTTTGTTCATGAATACTCTTGTTATCCAGAACCAGGCGGTCTATCAATAAATCAATCGTATGTTTATTTGTTTTAATTAAGACAAGATCGTCTGCCAAATCCCTGATTTGCCCATCAATCCGGGCCTTAGAAAAACCCTTTTTCCTAAAATCTTCAAGAAGTGAACTGTATTCCCCTTTTCTGTCTTTAACTACCGGCGCCAAAATCATTATCCTATTCCCACTACTTTTGACTTTTGATTCTTGATTTTTGATCTTCTCTGCTATTTGGTCCACACTCATTTTACTAACTTCCCTGCCGCAAATAGGACAATGGGGATGGCCGACTCTGGCAAATAAAAGCCTTAAGTAATCATATATTTCAGTAGTAGTTCCCACTGTAGAGCGGGGATTATGTGAAACTCCTTTTTGGTCAATAGAAATAGCCGGGGATAACCCTTCTATTAAATCAACGTCAGGCTTGTCCATCACTCCTAAAAACTGCCTGGCATAGGAAGATAAGGACTCTACATAGCGGCGTTGGCCTTCAGCATAAAGGGTATCAAAAGCCAAAGAAGACTTACCTGAGCCGGAGATACCTGTTAAAACAACCAGTTTATTTTTAGGAATCTCCAAATCAATATTTTTTAAATTATGCTGCCTGGCCCCTTTGATGATTATTTTATCTAGCATATAATTAACGGATAATTCTAACCTATTTGACAAGATTTTTAAAGGGGTTATACTTAGGCAAAATATATCCCTATGCGTGAAAGACTCTTACCCTATCTACTTGCCGCAGGATTATTACTTCCTGGTTGTGCAGAAGCTAATTCCCAAACTGGCCCGCAAATCAGGCCAAAATTTGAATTTGAACCATTAAGAGGCCTACAGTTAGATCAATTCAGGCTCACTTTCGATCCCAGATCCCTTGAAGGGGTTGGAAATTACAAGAACCGCTTCAACGAACGCGGATACGCGGTTGAAGTTGATTTAAATAAGAATGGAAGAAGCTCAATATTTTATATCACAATAGAAAATTCCCCGCGTGGGCTTAAGGATCAGGTTCGCGCCAGTACCGGCAGCTATGGCACCGATGTAGCGCACTTTCTGATTGTTTACTTGAGCAGAAATAATAAGATTACCCGGGTGACCTGGGATAATCGCTCTGTACTACCTCCTTATTTACCAACTAAAAATCCTAACTAAACCTTCCACCTGGGGGGTGGATTACTATTAACACCTTCAAAGTAAACAATATCTTGTATAGAATTTTCCACGGAGATTTACGAATATTGCTTGACAAATTAAGTGCGAACATTATAATTCTGTTATAAGATATGCCAGAAATAGACACAGTAAGATCTAAATATATCGATGAGTTATTAAAGTTCAAAACCTCTACAATAGCTGAAGTTGCTATCATCACTGCATCCTTAAAAGAAACCGAGGAATATAAAAATAGGTTAATGAATGGAAACATGAGAAAAGAAGTACCTATCGCACGAGCCAAACTTCCCCCTACTTTAAACGCAGTTCTTCTTTTACTTGAAGCACCTCTTTCAGATTTAACTAAATATGAAATTGGGCTCGAATATTCCCATCAAGACGGAGGTTGGCAATTTGATCTTAGCTGGTCTCCCCATTTTCAGCCTTACACCTATGGCGTATTGGTTATAGCATTAGGCGAAGAAGATCCATCATCAATAAGGAAAATAGAGGCATATGGCAGAGGTAGCTTAGCGGGAATAGAAAGGGCAAAAGCTGTCACCACCATGCTGACTCATCCCGATAATCGGTTTTTACAAACTGCAGTGGTAGATGAATGCACGTTTTTATTTAAAGAAGGCTTACATCTGGGCTCTTAATTCCTTAATCTGATCTCTAATCTTGGCTGCTTCTTCGAAGTCCAGTAATTCTGCTGCCTGCTTCATTTGGGCTTCTAAATTTTTGATCATCTTTGCTCTTTCAGAAACCGGGATATCAGCAATAGTTAAATCCTTCTTGCCCAAAGTTTCTTCCAGCTCTTCTACTTTCTCAATTAATCTTTCCCTTAAGGCCTTTTCAATGCTTCTGGGGGTAATATTATGCTTTCTATTATAGAAGATCTGATATTTTCTTCTTCTGTCTACTTCATCAATGGCTGCCTTCATGGATTTAGTTATATTATCTGCATACATAATTACCTGCCCTTTAACATGCCTTGCAGCCCGTCCCATGGTCTGAATTAAAGAAGTTCTAGACCTTAAAAACCCTTCCTTATCTGCATCCAAAATAGCTACCAGAGAAACTTCAGGCAAATCCAAGCCCTCCCTAAGTAAATTAATCCCCACAATTACATCATATTCACCTAAACGCAATGATTGTAAAATATCTCCCCTTTCCAAGGTTTTAACATCAGAATGCAGGTAATTTACTTTTATACCGTGGTCTTTTAAATAATCTGACAGATCCTCTGCCATTCTTTTAGTTAAAGTAGTCACAAGAACCCTTTCTTGACTCTTGACTCTAGACTCTATTTCTTTTAGCAAGTCTTCTATCTGGCCTTTTACCGGCCTGACAGAAATTTCCGGATCCAGAATTCCGGTCGGCCTGACCAATTGTTCCGCTATACCATCATAACCAAGTAACCCATCATTTTCCCTAGGTGGCGTATCTGTACCACCCCCCAGGTGGAAAGTTCTAGCTAAAGATAGTTCATAGTCTTCCGGCGTTGCCGAAGCGTAAATTACCTGATTAAGCTTCCTCTGGAATTCTTCAAACCTAAGGGGCCTGTTATCAAGAGCTGAAGGCAACCTAAAACCAAAATCAATTAAAGTTTCTTTTCTGGAACGGTCGCCGTTATACATTCCCCGGATTTGCGGAATTGTTATGTGGGACTCATCAATAATTACTAAATAATCCTCGGGGAAATAATCAAGCAAAGTATAGGGCGGGTCACCCGGCTCTCTTCCGTCAAAATATCTTGAATAATTCTCAATGCCGTTACAGTAACCAAACTGCCTGATCATTTCCAAATCATAGTGTGTTTTTTGTTCTAGCCTCTGAGCTTCTACCAGCTTTCCGCTTAATTCTAGCTGCTTAATTCTTGATTCTAAATCCTCCTCTATTTGTTTTATTCCGGGAACAATCCGCTGCTCCGGGGTAATATAATGCTTAGCAGGATATAAAACCTGGCCACCCTGCAATTCCTCTGTATCTCCGGTCACAATTTCCAGTCTACTTAACTTTTCAACTTTGTCACCCAAAAACTGCAGTCTAAACCCCTGGTCCATATAGGACGGGAAAATATCAACAGTGTCACCCCGCACCCGGTAAGTCCCCCTTTTAAAATCAATGTCATTCCGGTCGTAATACATTTTCTGCAAAATCTTCATCACGGCCTTCATCCCGGCTTTCATCCCAGCCTTTATTTCCAAAATTGCCTGGCCATATTCAACAGGGGAACCCAGGTTATAAATACAGGAAACGGAAGCTACCACCACTACATCTTTGCGGGTTAAAAGTGATGCCGTTGTAGAGAGCCGCAGCTTTTCGATTTCTTCATTGATTGACGCATCTTTTTCTATATAAGTGTCGGACGAGGGAATATAAGCTTCCGGCTGGTAATAGTCATAATACGACACAAAATATTCAACAGCATTTTTAGGAAATAGTGACTTGAATTCCTGGGCTAATTGCCCTGCCAAAGTTTTGTTGTGGGAAATAATCAAGGTGGGCTTTTGTACGGCAGCTATAACATTAGCCATAGTAAAAGTTTTGCCCGAACCTGTGACTCCCAAAAGCACCTGGTGTTTCTTACCTTGCCTGAGGCCTGCCACGAGCAGTTTACATGCTCGTGGTTGGTCCCCGGTGGGCCTAAAATCTGAAATAACCTGAAACTTCGGCATGACAACTCATTATATCAGAAACGAAAAATACCCGAAGAAAATTGAGACTCAAATTTGGATTTAAATATTTACAGCAAAGATTCTCTTCCCCGGAAAAACATGGACTTTATAAAGATTTGCCGGGTTTTCCAATTCATTGGCGTGTACCTTAAAAAGCTCCTCCGGATCTCCATGCTTTTCTACGGCACGGGCAAAATCTATAAATCCTTGAACTCTTATAATATTCGCGCTGTTGGGAATCCCCCTATTTGCGGGGTTATCAATCGCGGCAACTTTTATATTGTTATCAGCAAAATATGTTATTAACGGAGCATGATCCTCTGCGGCATAACTGATACCAGCAAAACTGGCAGCTCGCGACTTTGCTACAAACTGATCCTCAGTACCAATTTGTCTAAAAAACATAGAGTGGATATATTTTAACCAACCCTGACTATCCAGATACCGCTCCACAACTTTTCCCTGATCTATCCACCTGGCCGTATTTAAATGAATCTTAAAGAAATTATTAAGTATAGAGAGTGCCTCTGCAACTCCCCCGCAAGGAGGTATACCGGTTATATATGACGCCTCCCTCATATGACCCCACCTGGCTGCGGAATATTGACGATAAAGTGTAAATAAGTCGGGATAGAGGGATGAATCAGGAGTTTTTCCCTCGTAAAATTCTGATGGAAATATCCCCCGGTATTGCCATTCAAAGGTGGCTTTCATCGCCGGAGTGGTTTCTACGATAGTATCATCAAAATCTAGTCCCAAAACAGGTTTTATAGGTTGAAGTAATCTTTCCGACATATCTTAATGTAATCAAATACTACTAAAGTTTATGTGAAAATTGGGTAAGAAAACGATAAGAATTATTTATCTATATGCCACCAAATCGGATCAGTTTCATTAAAGATATTGGCTGTAGTTAGGGCATTTTTTTTAAGTAACCCATATCTTATTAAATCATCTAATTTATTTCTTAAACCAACCGCGCTTCTTGCTAAAGAATAAGGGGTAGAACGTCTTCCGGCATCTTCCACGGTTTGAATGCTTTCATTGGTACAATACCAAATGCGGTTTTTAACCATACTACTTAACATCTCACCGATTAATACCTCTAGGTCAGGTATTTGATCTTGTTCGCTCTTACCAATACCCTTAAGTATTCTGATTGCTTCTAATGAGGCCGAATCACCCATTATTTGACTAATTTTTTGCCCCCTCTCAATAGGCTCTAGACCTTCAAATCCTGTACCAGTAACATAAATTTTATAATTATTTAAAAACGATTCAACCTCCGAAGGCGCTTTAGACCTCACTAATTGTCTAAGAGAACCGGCGTGTTGTTGTAAAATTGGATCAGCTGCAACAGCAACGACACCAGCCTTTCCTTGATATTTTTTAACCCCATATTCAATTGCCCCGTACCCAAGACCATCGATTAAACCAACCAATTCAACCAAGATAACGTGCCTACCGCCAGTTGCTTTTTGTTCTTCAGCTTGAATATCTAAAATCAGATTTGAAGAAAGCAACTGTTTACCCTCTCTATCAAGATCCATAGTAAATTTAATTCTCAGATCTTCGGGGAGATCTTGATTAACAGTTGTTAAGGTGCGCCTCCTGGCTCGATCAAAATAAACCTGTGCTACGCTGATTTTATTTCCAGATTCCTCTTCTACTTCTTCCTCCCTTGCCTCCAAACTTCGGGATAACTGCTGCGTAATAGTTGTTTTGCCGATTCCTGGTTCTCCACAAATAAAAACAATCTCCAGACCTTCCCGCAATATCCATTCTGGAATTCTGGCATTCCTGCCATCGTCAAGTTTTAAATTTCCCGCAATGATAGTAGTAAGTTGTTCTGCGCCCATTATATATTTGCCCTCGGCAATCTTACTTCCATAGTTGTACCTTTACCAACTTTAGAATGGACTTTAATATCACCATACAGCTTTTCCAGGATATTTTTAGCAAGAAACAACCCCATGCCAATACCTTCTTTATTGTGGCCACTGCCCTGTTGGTAACCTTCAAATATCTTTTGAAATTCTTTCTTGGGTATGCCAATTCCTTCATCCTTTATTAAGATAATAAAATCCGGCTCTTTAAAATCTAAAACAATTTTAATTGGGGAAGCAACAGGAGAATATTTAATGGCATTCTCTATTAAATTAGTAAATACCTGTAAAATTTTATCGTGGTCCACAACTATTTTATCAGTCAAATCCTTGGCTAATTTATCTTCAAAAATAATTTCTTTATCCGGGGCGGAAAATCTAAATATCTGCTTAACGCTCGCTAACATCCCCCTCAGGCTGTAAACCTTCAGGTAATAATTAAGTTTACCCAACTTAATCCGGTTAATTTCCAGCAGCTCATTTACCAGGTTTTTAAGCCTTTCTGATTCTTCTTGTAATTGTTCAATCCACTGTGATTCAGTAGTTTCGGAATTTGCTAATTTACTATATAATAATTGTATATAGCCGCTAACAGATGTTAGGGGTGTCCGCAGTTCATGGGCAGCCATAGCGAT
Organism: Candidatus Daviesbacteria bacterium; assembly: GCA_016183265.1. Lineage (GTDB taxonomy): Bacteria > Patescibacteriota > Microgenomatia > Daviesbacterales > UBA10151 > UBA10151. Next base: position 8,695 of record JACPEX010000020.1, read on the forward strand.
AAAATGATCCCGCAATTCTAAAGCATTTTTAGTTTCCTCATAAAGCTGAGTCTTCCTGATAGCCAAGCTCGCCATAGAACCAAATAATTTTAGGGTCACCAGTTCATGCTTACTTAATTTATGCTCATTTTTAGAACTAATAATTAATGCCCCAGTTGACTTATTTCTATAGGAAAGAGGAATATGAATAGTAGATTTGATTCCCAATATTTCCAATTCAGGATGAGTTTTTACTGTTTTAGAAATTGGGGCCAAAATTGTTTTTTTGGACATATAAGCTTGAAATGTATTACCCCTTTGCCTAATTTGCGAAGAAAGAGGTATAGGTGAATTAGTGTATATCCGCTTAAACCGTTTACCATCCCTTATGGCGATAGACCCGAACTCCCCATCAACTAATTTCAATATTTCATTAATGATCAGGGAATAAGTCTCCTGGGCTGAAAGCGGAGCTAACAATTTTAAAGCAAATCTGGAAATTTTTTCAAGATTACTCTTTATAATAAGGTAATCTTATCAAAAAAATTTATTTTTTCAACCTTTTATCAAAATTCTTCCCTGATCCTTACATTGCTTTTATTTACTTCTTGATGCCTATCACCATCTCCCTGATGTCAGTCCAGATTCAATTGTATCCAATAAATCAACTATATCAAACGGTTTGCCGATTACCGCCTTAACCTGAGGAGTTTGTTTAAGTAAATGAGTATACTGAGATAATACAACAACAGGTATGTCTTTTAGCTTTTCATCTCTACCTAATATCTGAAGGACTTCATTTCCATCTATATCCGGAAGTTTAAGATCAAGTAAAATTAAGTGCGGGTTATATGGTTTTGCTTTTTCAATTGCTTCACGACCAAATCTTGCTGTTTGAACATGATATGCCGCTTCTTCAAGTATATCCACCAATAATCTCTGGATGGGATTTTCATCCTCAACTACTAATATCTTTTTCCTTGCCCGATCCTTAAAAGATTCAAGCATAATTCCTTATCTGCCGGGATAATAACACACACATTATAAAGATACAAAACAGTTGAAATTAGTTTCCCCAAGATAGCTATTGATATTATAAATCATAAAGAATAATATTCTTCTCACCAGATTATTACCCTTTTTTTATTTACTTCTTATCTGCAAAGTTTACTATACGCAAAGACTCAGGTTTGGGGGTAGGAAAAGCCATCTGGCAATACTAAGAAATCAAGAGGAGATCTGAAAATTTTCACAAGTCTACCAAAAAGAATTTCTTGGTCCTACCCTTCAACTGAGTCAGGAAACCTACATGAAACTAAACTTTAAGAAAATTTTTGAGCAGTCTATATTCGGGGCATTATTTACCCTTTGGATGGCTCCCATTGATGAGCCAAAACTAAAATTGCCTGCGGAAAGATCTGTTAAAAAAAGCAATTTCTTCTCTAAAAATCTCATCATCGGCTTCAGATAATTTTTCAAAAATTGCCCCTTGACATCTTCGGGTTGTGTTTGGTAAGGTAGAAATACCATGCCAATTACTTTGTACCGCAGGCAAAAACAAATTCTGGATTTTATCAAACAATATATTGAAAAATATACTTACTCCCCGACTTTAGGGGAAATTGCGGAGGCAATTGGGGTTTCTTCTTTAGCCACAGTCCATGAACATCTGCAGGCTTTATCTACCAAAGGGGTAATAAAAAGGTTTGAAGGGGCTGTCCGGGGCATTGAAGTTTTAGACCAAAAAATTTCTTCTACATTGAAGGGAGTTGAACTGCCGGTTTTAGGGTTTATTGCTGCAGGCCAACCTATTATGACTTACACGGACCCAGGTGCCACTATCAAAGTTGCCCCAAATATGATCTCGGGCAAAAAACGTTCTTATGTGCTGCAGGTAAAGGGGGATTCTATGATAGAAGATGGCATTTTGGACGGGGACCATGTCATTATTGAAGAACAAAATACTGCTGTTAATGGAGATATTGTAGTGGCTCTTTTGGACAACGGCTTTGCCACCTTAAAACGCTTTTTCAAAGAGCCAAACCGCATCCGTCTTGAACCTGCCAACTCCTCTATGTCCCCAATTTATGCTGATGATGTAAAAATTCAAGGCAAATGTGTCGGGGTAATCCGCAGATTTAATTAACCACTTGCTAAGTTAGGCGTAGATCCATATACTAACTTGATATGCCTGGTTTAGACCTCATTTCTTTAATTAAAACATTTGGGTACTTAGGTATCTTTGCTATAGTCTTTTTAGAATCCGGGTTATTAGTTGGTTTTTTCTTTCCCGGTGACTCACTTCTTTTTACAGCCGGCTTTTTAGCTTCACAGGGATATTTGGATATAACAATCCTTATAATAGGATGCTTTGTGTTTGCTGTTTTAGGGGATAGTATTGGTTATTTTATCGGTTCAAAGCTTGGCCCTAAAATTTTTACAAAAGAAAATTCATTTTTTTTCCAAAAAAAACACCTGGAGCGGGCCCAAAGTTTTTATGACAAGCACGGGGGCAAAACTATCATTTTAGCCAGATTTGTGCCTGTGATCCGGGCTTTTGCACCTGTTGTAGCCGGGGCCGGCAAGATGGACTATAAAAGGTTTGTAACTTTTAATTTATTGGGTGGAGTTTTATGGGCAATTGGGGTAACTTCTGCAGGATATTATTTAGGAAACTTGATTCCTGATGTTGATAAGTACCTTTTGCCGATTATCGGATTAATAGTCATTGCTTCCATCTTACCTGCCTTACACCATGTCTTAGTTGATGCAGAAATTAGGGCAAGTATAATAAAAAGGTTTAAAAAATAACCCTGCCCCAAACTTATGCTATACATCGTACCAACACCGATTGGGAATTTAAAAGATATCACTTTAAGAGCCTTGGAAGTTTTACAATCAGTTGACGGGATAATCTGTGAAGATACCCGAAGAACTTCTCTTCTTCTAAATCACTACCAGATAAATAAACCTTTGCAGGCTTTAAATGATTATAATGAAATAAAAGAAATTCCCAGGATTATTCAACACCTTAAGGAGGGCCGGACCTTAGCACTAGTATCTGACGCCGGCACGCCGCTTATCTCTGACCCGGGTTATAAATTAGTCAGGGAATGCATTAAACAAAAAATTCAGGTTGATTCCTTACCCGGACCCTCTTCAGTTATTACAGCTCTAACATTATCCGGATTACCGCCCGACAAATTTATGTTTTTGGGTTACCTGCCCGAAAAACCTGGAAAAAGAATAAATGTATTAAAGGAACTTTCATCAGAAATCACTTATATTGTCTTCGTTGCCCCACATAAACTATTAAGAACGATGGAGAGCTTTAAGGAAGTTTTTGGAGATATTGAAATAACTTTGGCCCACGAATTAACCAAAATCCACCAAAGCGTTGAAACAAAAACAGCTTCAGAATGGTTGAAAACCCTGAAAAAACCTAAAGGTGAATATGTGTTACTATTTTTCTTTCAATTTGCCTAAGCAGATCATAAGCTGAATGGGCTTCGTAGCGTTCTACTACAATCCCATATACCCCTTTCTCAACCAAAAATTCTAAAATTTTGCTATTTAAAGTCAAACTGCCATAAGCAATAAAAGGAATTTTTGATTTATGCAGCAGTTTAATGCCGTCCCCTAAAAACTTAATTAGCCCTTCTACCTCTTGTTTGTAGAAGGCCAGTTCACCTTCCTGATGATCAAAACCATTAAGGTTAGAGATCAATTCATCCAGATTTAACACCACCCCGTCAATCCCCGCCTCAAAGTAACTTTCCATATTAATAATATTTTCCGGCACGCAAACTTCCAGCCAGATCCCCAGGGAATTCTTCCTGGCTAAGTTTTTAACAGCCAGTTCACGCTTTATTTGTAAAAGCTCATTTACTCCACGGACATACGGAATTACAATATGGATGTTAATCAACCCCTTCTTGTGGCGGGCAAAGTCCAGAACAGAAATTAAAGGATTAAATAAACTAGTTTGATGAAGTAATCTTAGCGCTCCTCTCACTTTACCCTGATCTTCCGGTATATCAGCCAGCTTAAACAAAACAGGGGAATCCGGAAAAGTAGTGGCTGATTCAACTAATTTAAAGGCTAGATCCTCAAAAGATTCTTTTGGCTTATCAGGGTTAAAAACCTTACCCGAATCTATATATACCCCATCGCTTCGTTCTATTGCATAACCTTTTGAAAGTTCAAAATATACTTTTACAGCACTTTTAGCTTCGCAAGGGGACGCCTTGCAGCTCAACACTATAGGCGGAAGTATTCCAGTAACAGCAGGTGTATATGGTTTTATGCCGGTTAATTTAACCCCGTCATCTATAATCCATTCATATTCATGGGGAATAAACAACTTTTTATTTGCAAGCTCAGTTAACTTCATAATCTTTTTCAAATCAGCCGGATGAGCCTTACCGGATTTTATAGATATTGCCACATCGTCCTGCATGGGATCAAAATAAGAGGAGCACAATCCTTCTATTTTCTTTATTGCAACTACAATTTGCGGATCCAGTTCTTCGGTAATCCCGGGGTAAAACCCTTTATTCCAAAGCCGGTGTTTTATTTGATCCAGCCAAAATGAGAGTAGAGCCAACCACAGATTCTTAATTGATTTAAATTCTTTGCTATTTAAGAGAAATTTCTTATGTTTTTTTAATTCATGACTTAAAGCTTCGGGAACAGGAATTTGCCTGATTTCTTTTTCCACCGAAGTTAGAGATTGGGTAAAGACTTCTTTTGTTCCGAAATCATGATGTTCAAAAACAGTTTTTAGCTTTAGGTTGGGAGGGGTAACTGCAAATGCCTGCCCAACCGGTAAACCAAACCGGGATAACTTTCCCAAAGCCACACTTAAATTCCCAAAAATCGGGGCATCCTCATCTGTTAAAAGCTTAATAGGCAGAATTTCAATCATGTCACCTTAATAATATCCCCAGCTTTAATATTATATTTTTGAACTGACCCGGCCGGAATTTCTAGGACTTTATCAATATCTACTTTGGATTGATACATAGGAAGCTCTGAATCAGGCTGTCCGGATTTTGGAGGTTTTGCATTTTCTGTTATATCTACCACTATCTCTCCCCTGATCCAAATAAAATCCAAGGGGAATTTTAATCCTTTCATCCAAAAAGGATATTTACTCACTTCCGGGAAAATAAACAGCATGCCTTCATCAGAGGCTAAACTTTGCCTCCCCCCTAAACCTTTGCTTCTTTCAGCTTGAGTATCTGCTATTTCAACTTTAAACTTAGCCTCATTAATTTGTAATTGTCCAGCAGCGGATTCCTGCGGAAAAAAAGGCAGATTAAAAAGAGACGACCCGGTCATAAAGAAAAAAAGCGCCACCCCGATAATTATAAGCAGCAGTATTGATTGAAAAAGGAATTTTTTCATGTCAATTTCAGTTTAACACATTAATAACATCTTCCCCAAAGCCCCCTGTTTCCTTCCCTGGCTTCTTTCTCCGCTTGCCGCAGTTGCTCATTGTATTTTACATCAGGCGGGTAGGTTAATACTTTGGCAAAGCCCTCCCTGACCAGATAATCATTTACAAAAAGGGTCTGATTATTTTGAAGTGGCAGGAAAATATAACGAAGCAGTCTTTTATATTTATCTGTTTCAGATATATCTTTTTGCAGGATAACTTCTTTACCGGCCAGCAGCTTCTTCGCTTCATTTGAGGCTTCTTTGCCAAAGCAGCCAACCGGCCGGCGCGGGTCAACAGTTTCCGGAGTATCGATGCCGATCAAGCGGACTGTTTTACCGTTTGTCAGTTGGATTGTATCCCCGTCTACTACCTTAGAAACCAAAACCCGCTCGCCTTCTATGCCAATCACATTTTCACTGGCAGAAACCGTGGCAATTGGGGAAGTCTCAATCTGAGGCACCTCGAAGGTGAGCCCTGGCTCCTTCGAGGTGGACTGCAGCCCAAACCACAAAAAACCAAAACCGGTAATAATTACTAAAAAACTAATCAGTAAAGACTTGGGTAAACATTTCACCATACACCCCTCCATCCATTACCCCTATCCCAATCTTGCCATAATCAGCAGATAAAATATTAGCCTTATGCCCTGCTGATTTCATAAACCCGTTATGGGCAAGTTCCACATTCGGGGCATAAGCCAGGTTTTCACCTACCACCAGAAAGTCTATTCCCGCCTCAAGCACCCTGTCCGCCACGGTTTTTCCCTCCGGAGAATAATGGGCAAAATAGCCCCTTCTTAACATATCAGCGCTATGTCCCCTGGCAATTGCCCGGAGTCCACGATCAAAAATTAGCGGCTTAAAACCCTTGCTAGTTCTTTCAAAATTAACTAAATCTACCATCCGGTTTTCTGATGCCTCATCCGTAGTAAACTCATTGGTTTGGAAGCCTAAATTAACCCTTTCGTCTGTTTTAGGCTTGACGGTCAAAAAAGTCAAGGAATCATTAGAAATCCCGCCAAAAACCTGCTTGATAGGTTGCTCTAAACTTGAGGTGTATTTTAAAATCCGGCTGCCTAATTTTGAATCTAAAACAGATTTTTTGATAGAAGGCTGGATAGGAAATGTGGCTACCATAATTAGGGCTAAAGCAATAAAAACTAAACCCCTCAGGAAGGCTGGAATCATAGATAATACCCGCGAACCGGGGATTTTTAACTTAAGAATCTTTGGCAAAGAAAGTCTGATAAATAAGAAGAGAATAACTTCTGCTAAAAACCAAACAGCCATAAAACCTAAAACCAAAGATAAACCGTGGGGAATTTTAAATTGGGATTCAAAAAATTTAGCCGGAGAATTGTAATAGCTGAAAGATAAAACCCCTGCCAAAAGAAAGCTCAAAAAATCCAAAAATTCTAGAATTAATGGCCTTCCTAAAGCCTCAGCAGCAAAAAGGATAAATACTACCAAAATAGTCAGATCAACCCAATTTAGACCTAAAGGCATATATAGATATTAGCAAATCTGAAGCAAATTTAGTACAATACAGATTGGTTTTCGCAAAATGCGGGCCGGTAGCTCAGCGGTAGAGCAGGAGACTTTTAATCTCTTGGTCCTGGGTTCGATCCCCAGCCGGCTCACATGTTAATTTAGGCTGTCACAACAATCCTTTCTAAAGTTTTAATATGCGCATCAGAAAATTTAGGAAAGAAGATGCTATAGCAATAAGTGATGTTATCAAAAAAGGCTGGTTATTTAATAACTCTAGCTACTACTCCGCTGAAACACTCAAGGAAGAAAAATCATGTGGCTTTAAAAGAATAAGGGAATTTGTTTATCGGGGTAAATCCAGTTCCATTACTTTTGTATTAATGAGAAGAGAGCTTTAATATACTTTTCAATAATTCTAATCAGGAAATTTCTATCATCCTGATAGTCAACCTTTCCTCTTGCTTCTGTCTGAGCTTCTTTACCTATCTTCTTCTCATACTTCTCCGCGGCGTTTACCATTGTCTCCTGCGACTCCTTAGAACACCCTCCCCCGGCTGGCCTTCCGGACCCAGTTTTGCCCATCTGTGCAATATTCGGGTGGGACTTGGTAAATTGTTCACAATTGGTCGCCCCGGTATTATAAAGTGAAACTCTTTTAAGTTTTTGCAGGGAGTCAAGGCATGATAAATCTCCTGTTATGTCCGGATTCCCAACCTCATCTGCTATTCCCAGCTCTTCAAGGCTAGTAAGTTTCTTAAGCGAACAAATATCACCATTGATTTTAGTGCCATTAATATAAATGGCTTTTAAATTAGGCATATTAGCAAAAACCGAAAGGTCCCCTGAAATTTGCGTATAAGTCATAGCAAAAGTTTCCAGTTTAGTAAGGTTCTTTAAGCAGGAAATATCGCCGGTTATTTTGGGATCAAAAGCAAATTTTAGGCTTCTAAGTTTAGTTGCTCTACTCAAAGAACAAATGTCACCTGAAACATCGGGATTTGAATACAGACTGAATACTTCAAGGTTCGTTAAATCCTTTAAGTTAACAATATCACCCTTAACAGTACGGTCAGTTGCATCCAGATACTGCAAGCATGTTAAATCCTTAAGCTGGCTGACATCTTTCAGCAAATCTATATTCGTAAGCTGTAAAAACGTCTCGCCGGGATACATCATCTGGAAGACCTTGTTAGTAGAAGTTGTTAAGCCGCCGGAAGAACAAACACCTAATACATTTTGTGGGAAAGATAGTATCAAAACTAACATTCCAACCGAAATTAAAATATGAAAAAAGCCTGTCTTTAATTGGGCCATTAATTAAACCTTTATTTTATATCTTTTAAGATATTTTTTGCCTGATTTGGTGGTATAACTTACCTCTAATTTGGCATTTTTAATACCGGTATGGTACTTGCAGACATTTTTAGAACAGGTCCCAAAAAGGAGTTCACTGGTTTGGCTGGACCCCCCTGTTAAATTTAAAGCCCCCATTGCCCCTTCATCCTGCACACTGGACTTGTATGTTAAAAGATAAGAAACAGCCGAAGCATTTTGCAAATTGGAAAAGTTTACCATTAATGCCCTTTTATCACTTCTTAACTTAGGGGTTACCCCAATGCCTGCAGACTTTACAGTAGTAGCCGCTTTTTTAACTCCGGTTTTCGCTTGCGGCAAAACTTTTGCCTCAGCTGTTGTAAAAAAAGTAAAAGCAGCTAAGGCTAACATGAGTATTATTTTCCCCATGGCTTTAGCTTAGCATACTGACATGCTATACTCAAAATAGGTGAACAAAAAAATAATTTTGGCAGTTTTGATAATAGGGATAGTAATCACAGCAATTGTGGTGTTAAATCCAACAGCCAAAAAAGGGGTCCTGCTAAATCCTTTGATTACCCAGCAAAAATCCCCTGCTTTTCTTGAGTATTCTGACCCGAGCGGTTTTAGTTTTAGTTACCCTGATAATTTATCTATAATTAAAAATGATATAGCGGATGATAACACTTATGCAGATTTACTGCTTTCTTCCAAAGATATAAGCGGCAGTTTGTCTTTAAAAATCACTGACAGCAAATTTACTTCACTTGATGATTGGCTGAAAGTAAACAGGATCATCCAAGCTCCCAAGGAAGTTAAGCTGGGCAGCTTAAAAGCGCTGGAGGTGCAGCTTGCAGACCGGTTAATTTTGGGGGCTTTGGACCAGGGTATCTTTTTTAATATAGAAATGCCGGCAGTAGAAAAGGATTTTTGGATGCCGGTTTACAACAAGATCCTCGAAGGATTTACCTTTGCACCACCAACAGATACCCCTTCATCGGGAAGCGTTGGCTCTTCTGATGATATCTCCTTTGAGGGTGAAGAGGTAGTGGAATAATGCAAAAAGGTTTTACTGCCCTTTATCTGGTAATTGCCTTGTTGATCCTAGCTGCCTTAGGCGGGGCATATTATTTTGGCAGATCATCAATTAAACAGCCCATCCCGCAACCGCAGGTTTCAACTACTCCGGTATTAACACCCCAACCTGTCTGGGATGAAAGTACTGGCTGGGAAACATATACCAGCAAATATGGTTATTCAATTAAATATCCAAGAAATTGGCAGGTGATTACTTCGAGTTGGTCAGATGATTATTTTACATACTCGGTGTTACCGGATGATGAAGTGATAATGCGTTATACAAAACCAAACCAGCCGCAGCATGCCGGTTTTCCTGACGGAATAACCCTATCTTTAAAAAAACCTCAAGATAATATGCAAAATCTATCAGCACGCCAATGGGCAGAAAAAATTTACCCACCCGGTGATACTGCATCACCATATCAGGCGAGCGTAGAAGACATAATGGTTCAGGGTATTAAAGCCTCGAAGGTTAATACGGCTTTTGATGGAAAAATAACTATAGTCTTTATTCCCTACCAAGCTAAAATGTATCAACTTAGTAATATCTCTGTTTCCTCCTCTGATGAATATGAAATTATATTCAACCAGATTCTCTCTACCTTTAGATTCTTAGACCGGGAGAATTCGACAGAACGCCAATTTTGCGGCGGGTTTGCAGGAAAAGAATGTCCTGAAGGCTATACCTGCAAACTTGACGGCAATTACCCGGATGCCGGTGGCAAATGCGTCTCTTCTACACTATAAGCTTGACTTATCCTAAAAGATTTGATAAAATTCCCAGCTTATGACTCGATTATCAGTAGAAAACAGGGAAGGAGTAGTTGGACAAGCAAGTTACTTAGATGCCCTACGGGAGGTTATAAGCAACCTACATACCCCAACTGCTATATACGACCAGAGCGATGTAATGTTCTCCAACGAACCTTTTAAAAAACTAGGCAGCAGCTCTTTGGCATTAGATCAAAGACTCAGAGCAGCTACTATGCTTGCACAAGAAGGTACTTACTTAACTCCGCTTGAGGCTATGAGAAAACTTGATGCAGAAATTACCCTGCCGCCATTCCGCTTAGATAGTGACCATCCTTTACTTGAAGTAACTCTTCGCCCAATTGGAAGACCTGAAGGGACGTATGTGCAGGTTGAAGTATGCGATATTACAGAACAAGAAACCTTAAGAGCAGAAGCTAGAAGAATAACTGAGTTTAATGAGGCATTTATGCATAACCTAAAGAATATAGTAAGTAGGCCTAGATTAGCTTTAGGAATGTTAGCACGCCTAGTTAAGGGAGACGAACGAGCCCAACAACCTCTTGCAATCGCAACTAACGCATTAGACGAAATTAACGAAATAACCCAAGCCTATCCTGAACAATTAGAAGAAGCCGGTAAATTAGAAAAAAAACCTATGGATATAGTTACATCCTTGGGGGAATTAGTAAACCTACATAATTTAATAAACGAAAACTCTACGATAACATTTAGTTCCGATTTGGAAGTACAAGTGATTTACGCAGACCCTAGGGCAATTGAATCTGTTTTTATCAATTTGATTAAAAATGCCCTTGAGGCTGGAGCTGATAAAGTAGACCTTTCTTGTCAAAGAGTCGGTAAGAATATAGCCATTCATGTAAAAGATAACGGAAAAGGTATAGATCCTGATAAATTAGATAAAATTTTTGAATACAAATTTACTGATAAACCAAATGGAAACGGCATAGGGCTATATGACGTTAGAAAGAAAATATTGGGACACCGAGGTAAAATTAAAGTTGAAACTGTAACTCAAGCAGGTTTAGATGCAAATAAAGAACTTAAGCATACAGAAACTGACTTTGAGATTATTCTACCCATTTAGTAAAGAAACCCTCGTTAATCCTTAACCATATACCCAAAGCCCCTGACTGAGTGAAAGAGTTTTTTGTCAAGATCCCCGTCAATCTTTTTTCTTAAATACCCCATATATACATCCACCACCCTGGTTTCAATATCCTGCGAATATAACCAGACCCTGTTTAAAATCATTTCCCGGGTTAAAATCCGTCCTTGGTTATGCATCAGATATTCCAAAAGTTTAAACTCCTGGGGGGTCAGCTGAATATCCTTCCCTGCCCTTTTAACCTCAAAAGTTTTACGGTCAAGTTCCAAATCGGCAATCCTAAGCTTGGTATCTGCTTCTCCATGGCGGCGCAGCCTGGCCTTAATCCGGGCAATCAGCTCATCGGCTATAAAAGGCTTGGTCATATAATCATCCGCCCCTAAATTTAAGCCCTGGATGATATCAGAAACGCTATCCTTGGCAGTCAAAATAAGCACCGGCACATCCGGATTGTCTTTTCTTAGCTGCTGGCAGACGGACTCACCGCTCATATTAGGCAAACCTAGATCTAAAATAACTAAATCAGGGGGCGATTTTGAGATAAAACTTAAAGCAGCTATGCCGTCCGGAACAGTTTGCGGCGAGAACTCATGGTTTAACAACAGTTCCTTTAAATATTTCTGCAAGCCTATATCATCTTCAACCACTAAAATCTTATTTACCATTTGTAGGCAAATTATATCCCCAAACAAAGTAAATTTTCAAGACATTTGGGCCATTTCTTACAAAACTATTACCAAAACAGGTAAATTTTCATTAATGAAGAAAAGTAAACTAACTTCAGTAAGATTAAATTATGAATTTTGTTTTATGGATCATATTCGGACTGATAATCGGGGTTATTTCCAACCTGATTGACCCTTTCCCTTCTAAGGGAGGGATGTTAGGATCGGTCATTTTATCTATTTTAGGGGCAATTTTAGGAGGGATTTTAGGTAATTTGGTTTTTGGTATTGGCATTACCGGGCTTAATTTTGCCTCAGTAGCTATCGCTATTTTAGGGGCTTTGCTTTTGATGTTTGTAGAAAGGGCTTTTGGCAAAACATGAATACTTTAATTAACACCCCGCTTTTAAAAACTGCTTCCTTAAAGACAGAATTTGATAATAAAATCATAGTAGTTTTTTTGACCCTGGTAATTTTTCTGTTAATAGCCGGACTGCTATTTATTGATTTATTAAAACCCTCTCCCCTTCTCCCGGCAATTGAAAGCAACCCTCCTGATTCTACTCAATTCACCATGTTTGCTTAGCTTCACAAGGGGACGCCTTATGAGGCTAAATTGTTTTTTGTGAGAAATCTCACACAAAACTTGACAAATCCTTACAACTTTGTTACTATTCCCACTTCAGTTTGAAATCTTTTAAATACTTCTAAATTAAGTACGAATTTCTCCTTGTCACTTTGAACACTGCAGGTGTTTAAGATGATGACGTACTTACTGCCAAATTTACTTAAGGAAGTTACAGGCTTTCTTTCCAATTTACCCAAACGGGCCAAGTATAAACTGGCCATAGTTTTGGATATTCTCTTAATAGCCGCCATATTGCTTACCGGCAAGCAACCTGTCCAAAGGCTTATCTCCCCTTGGGTCTCCCCTGCCCATTCAATTTATGCCTTCACCCAAAATATTGCCAACCCGCAAACCTTTGCTTTTGTGCCGGATTTAGCCCGCAACAAATTTCCGAGGGTAGAGACAAAAAACCTGACTTACTTATCTTTTTTTGATGTACCTTTGGATGAAGACGGCCAAATAAATTATTATTCCAGGGGCTACACATCCTTCACTTCTGTGGAAGCCCAAAACCTGTTTGAGCGGGCCCGCCAGACCAATACCAAAATCTTTTTAACCATATCTGCTATGGATAGGGATATTATCAGGAATCTGCTGGATAATCCCCAAGCGCAAAATACATTATCCGATCAAATAATTTGGGAACTGCAAAATTCCAACATTGACGGTATTACTATAGATTTTGAATATCCAAACGGCGAAGGAAGCAGGTATCAGGAAAAATTTACCAAGTTTATTCAACATCTGGTAGATAATGTCCATACCGTACCTCAAGCCCAAATTGCCGTAGCCCTGCCGAGCGAACTTACTGATAACCAATCCTTATATAATATGGAAGATTTAGGGCAGTCTGCTGACAGGATTTTTTTAATTGCTTCTAACTTTATTGTTCCTGAAACCAAAAATGCCTCTTTGGCAAATCCTGTATTCGGTTTTGAAGACTTTGAATACTTCAAAGGAGTCTCCAATATATTAAACAGCCTGAAAATAAAAATTCCTGCTGATAAATTAGCAGTTGAAAGAGCCTGGTATGGCAATGGCCATAACTACCCTCTTTATAGACCTGACCAGAATCCCCCGCAGGAAGACTCGCGGCAATCATCCGGTGTCGCGCTTGATAAGGACACTATTGAACAATTAGTTGCCGGAGTGCCTCAAAAGGGTAAACAAGGAGCCAGAAAGAATATTCCTATAATAGTTAATGCTTTGAAAAAGGAGGGTATTTTAGATTCCAATGTTTTAGCTTATGCCCTGGCCACTGTCGAGCATGAAACAGATGAAACTTTTGAGCCAATCGAGGAAATCCAGGGTAAACTTAATGCCCGCAGGTTTGGTTATGAAGGAGGATCAAATTATTTTGGCCGGGGGTTTATTCAAATTACCCACCTTAGGAATTACCGTGAGTTTGGGAAAAGAATCGGCATAGGGTTAGAGTTGGTGAAAAATCCGGGGCTGGCTAAAGATCCGGAAGTAGCTGCCAAAATTTTGGCTGCCTATTTTAAGGATAATAACGTCGCAAATTTAGCAAGCCAGGGCTATTATGTAGCCGCCAGAACTCCTATTAATCCTGATTATAACGGCTATTCGGTTGCCCAGTTGGCATATAAATATGAAATCTGAAATTTTTAAACCTAAATCATTAAAAATATTTTTAATAGGCCTTAGTTTAACCTTCCTGATGGCAGCAATACCCCGCCTTGAAGTAAAAAGCACTCCCCTGATTAAACCCGCTATAACCGTAATTAACCCCCTACTTGAGGCAAAACAAAATAACTTCCAACTCTCAAAACCAATCATAATCCAAACTAATGGAGAGTTTGAACAAGCTTCAGCTTATATAGTAGTAAATCTGGACTCCGGGGAAGTTATCATATCAAAAAATATGGATAAAAAGCTGCCTATTGCATCTTTAACAAAAATCATGACTTCAGTTGTGGCTTTGGATTTGGCAAAGCCTGAAGAAGAGTTTATAATCTCGGAAAATGCCGCTTCCCAAATACCCACCAAGGTTATGTTAAAGCCGGGAGAAAACTATAAACTCAAAAACCTTTTAAGGTTTATGTTAATTTCCTCAGCCAATGACAGCGCAGAAAGCGTTAAAGAGGGGATTGATAAAAAATACGGGGAAGACACATTTATTAAGGCTATGAACCTAAAAGCAAAACTGATAGGTTTAAAAAATACTCATTTTACCAATGCGGAAGGTTATGACAATAAAAATCATTATAGCAGCGCCGGTGATTTGACAGTGTTGTCTGCTTATGCGCTGAACAAATACCCGGAAATTTTGGAAATTGTCTCAAAAGAATATGAGGATCTAACCGGCGGGCAGGATTTTAGATTCTATTTAAACAACTGGAATGGGCTTTTGGGGGTTTATCCCGGTGTTTTCGGGGTAAAAACAGGCAATACCGGACAAGCTGACCATACTACAATTGTAGCTTCAAAAAGAGCAGGCAGGAATCTATTGACAGTGGTTTTAGGAGCGCCCGGGGTTTTGGAAAGGGATTTATGGGCTGCCCAACTTTTGGATGCAGGTTTTGAAAAACTGGCAGGACTGCCACCGGTCCAAATAACAGAAAACCAACTCCGCGCTAAATACTCCTCCTGGAAATATTTTAAATAGCCTCATAAGGGGACGCCTTATGAGGCTAAGTAACTTGACATTGGAAGGATTATGGTTGATAGTAAAATCATATGCCCGCCCGAAATTCGCGTAAGATTTATGTTGACGGAAGCTATTACCACATCTATAACCGGGGAGTAGAAAAACGGATCATTTTTACGGACAGGCAGGACTATGGCGTGTTCCTCCATTATTTTAAAGAATATCTTTCACCAAAAGAAGAAGAGGATCTAAAAAAACAACTATCGAAAACCGATCTACCGTATAAAGAAAAAGCTGATTTGCAAAGATTACTGAGGCTGAATAACTTTCATGATGAAATTGCATTAATTGCATATTGTTTGATGCCAAACCATTTTCATTTACTTATAAAACAAAAAAGTGCCGGGTCAATAGATAAATTTATGAATTCCTTATGTACCAGGTATACCATGTTTTTTAACAAAAAACATAAAAGGGTGGGATCTTTATATCAGGATGTTTATAAGGCGGTGTTAGTAAAATCCAATGAGCAACTACTTCACTTAACAAGCTACATTCACAGAAATCCTGTTTCGAAAAGAATGAAGCAAAAAAATGACCTTAACCGTTATTTATCTCAACCGTCCTCATTGCCGGAATATTTAGGTATACGTAAAACTTCCTGGGTCCACGAAGAAGAAATATTGCCCTATTTTTCTAAAACAAACCCTAAGTTATCTTATAAAGCATTTGTACTGCAACAGCATGACCTTACATTCATAAGCAAGCTTGCAATAGATCTTTAGCCTCACAAGGGGACGCCTTATGAGGCTAAGTAACTTTCTTACAAACTTCACTAAAAATTCACACATTTTTTCCACACTCTCAAATTACACTTTAAAATATGAGAACTTTGCGCCGCAGTATTTTGGTGGCGTTTTTTGCCATAACTGCCTTTATCAGTTTAATCCCAATTATTACTTATGTTGTTTTCGCCAGGGATTTATCTCCCAGGGAAACTCTAATCAACCATAACGGCAGGGGAGTCAAATTATTTGACCGGAATAACAAACCTTTTTTTACTTTTTATGAGGCAAGGTTTGGAAAGAAGATTCCTTTAACCCAGATCCCCAAAATCACCCAACAGACAATTATTGCCATGGAAGATAAGGATTTTTATAAGCATCCGGGATTTTCAATACCTGCTATCATCCGTTCATTTTTTAACAACATCCAGGGCAGAAGCCTGACATATGGAGGTTCAACCATCACCCAGCAGCTGGTCAAAAATTCCCTGTTAAATCCCAGGAAAGACTTCCTAAGAAAAACCCAGGAAATTATTTTAGCCCAGGAAATAGAAAGAAGGTATACCAAAGATGAAATTTTGGAGATGTATCTAAACTCGGTCTATTTTGGCGAGGGGGCTTTCGGGGTGGAAGAAGCAGCTAACATTTATTTTAGCAAACAGGCACAGGATTTAAATTTAACCCAAAGTGCAGCCTTGGCCGGCCTGTTATCAGCCCCATCAAAACTTTCTTTATTAAATGGAAATCTCAGTGGGGCCAAAAAAAGGCAGGAGATTGTTTTGGCTAGAATGCAGAGTTTAGGACTTATCACAAAGGTTCAAAAAGAAGAAGCTTTGGCCCGGGATTTGGAAATCTCACCCAATAACAGTGACTTTAATACAGTGGCCCCCCATTTTGCCATCATGGTCAGGGATTTTCTTATCGAAAAATACGGTGAAGAAAAAATAGCCGGATCCGGCATTAATGTTAAAACCACCATAGATTTGGACTGGCAAAAGTTTGCTGAAGAGGCAGTAGAAAAACAGGTAAAAAACCTCAAATGGAATAATGTGTCAAACGGGGCGGCTGTGGTTTTGGACCCCAGAAGCGGGGAAATTAAAGCATTGGTGGGAAGCGTCAATTGGCAGGATGACAGTTTTGGCAAAGTTAATATCCCATTGTCTTTGCGTCCTCCCGGCTCCTCAATCAAACCATTAATCTATATCCGGGCATTTGAAAAAGGGATTATTACCCCGGCCACTATTTTACAGGATTCCCCCACCAAATTTGCCAATTTCAATGAGGATAAATTTTTTGCCTCATTCCCTACCAAATCCGCGGCCTTGGCAGCTTTGGCCAGGGATCCAAATGCTTATTATTCCCCAAAAGATTATGACAGAAAATACCGCGGCCCGGTCACAGTCAGACGGGCTTTAGCCAATTCCTTAAATATTCCGGCAGTGGCAGTCTTAAAAAAACTCGGGCTTCAGGAAGCTTTAGATTCGGCCAAGAATTTGGGGTTAACTACTTTAAAAGACCCGTCAAATTATGGATTGTCTTTAATTTTAGGCACAGCCGAAGTCAGGCTTTTGGAGATGACTTCTGCTTATGCGGTTTTTGCCAATGGAGGCTTAAAAAATGATCCTGTGATCGTTTTAGAAATTACCGACAAAGCAGGCAAAGCGCTTTACCAAAACCAGACTAGGCCAAAACAGGTGGCGGATGAAAAATACACTTTTTTAATTTCTTCAATTCTATCAGATAACAAAACCAGGGCAGAACTTTTAGGCACAGCTCTAAATATCTCCCGGCCGGCCGCAGTCAAAACAGGTACCACCGAGGATTTTAAGGATGCCTGGACCATCGGCTATACCCCTTCCTTGGTGGTGGGAGTCTGGGTGGGGAATAATTTCGGGGAAAGGATGGACGGAATTGCCGGGTCTTTAGGGGCTGCCCCGGTTTGGAAAAGCTTGATGGAAGAATTTTTAAAAGGAAGTCCTATTGAACAATTTGAACCGCCTGACGGCATAGTTAAGTTAGCAATCTGCTCCCCGGCAGCTTCTGAGTATTTTGTCAAAGGCTCTGAAAGTCCTAAAAATTGTCCGCCGCAACCTCCGGTTGCAACTAAAAGCGCGTCTTTACTATGAAAAAAGGAATTTTTACACTTGGCATAAGTTTGCTTTTCATCTGCCTGATCGCTTTGGGGCTGATTTTTTATCCGGTATTTTTGGCAGAAGTTAATTATTTTTTCAAAGGCAAAAGCCAACAAGTAAATATAGTTGCAAAGAACGACGAATTTGATATCATCATTCCCAAAATTGATATTAAAGCTAAGGTGTTACCTAATATTGATCCTTTTGATAAACAGGAATATTTGGAGGCTTTGAAAAAGGGGGTAGCCCAAGCCAAGGGCAGCGCAAATCCCGGGCAAAAAGGCAATATTTTCATCTTTGCCCATTCTACTGACATTCCGGCCAATTTTAACCAATATAATGCCGTCTTTTATCTTTTGTATAAACTGCAGCCGGGTGATGAAGTATTTTTGACCTACCAGGGAAACCAATATAGATATGTAGTTGAATCAATCAGTATCGCCGGTAAAAAAGAGGTTGATTATTTAAGATCCGAAAACAGTGATCCAACATTGACGCTTATGACTTGCTGGCCCCCTGGCACTGCTTTAAAAAGGCTACTGGTAAAGGGGCGTTTAACAGAAAATGTTACATGATTCTTACCCTAATTTTAACCAATATTTAACTAAGTTGGAGATAATAACCGCATGAACAAATTAGCTGTTCTGTTTTTAAGCTTATTACTTTCTTTAAGCGCCGCTAACACAACCTATGCTTCAGCAGACGGTTCACCGGCTGAATGCGAAAATCCTGATGCCAAATCCGAAGGGAACGACAATACCTTATCACATACTGCCCCGGAGGGGACTACAATTTCAGGGGTTTGTATTAAATCAGGAGAAAATATGTTTGGTGGGGCATCGCATAGCGGGCTACTGGGAGATGGAGCCTATGAAAATGGTTGTTATTCAGTAAGTGGGATTGGGACAGGCTCGGTAACTGTTACCAGAACCGGAGATCCTTCGGATATCTGCCAGGCATTAAGCCATATTGATGTGTTTTACGGCTCACCTGAATCCAGCCCTACTCCTACTCCTACTCCAAGCCCGACACCTGAATCCACTCCTACACCTACCCCAAGCCCAACACCGACTACCACAACCACAGGCGGTGGTGGCGGAGGCGGCGGTGGAGCAGCCGCAGCTCCGGCAGGGGCAGTTGCAGGGGCAGCTGCCGAAAGTACCCAAACTCCAACACCAACGCCCACACCAACCCCGGCAGGAGCAGTTTTGGGAGCAGAAGCAGAATTGCCGGAAACAGGCCTGGCAACCTATTGGTTATACACAATAATAGTGATTTTACTTACAGCAACAGGCCTAACTATCTGGGGCCTTAGAAAAAGCTAATGTCCACCCCTGGGGGTCCGAAGGACGGGAGTCTAAATGACTCCCAGGGATTTGTATTGACACCTGCGGAAAAACGGGATTAATTTGAGTGGGAAAGTTGACAAAATCCTTCTGATAGTCTAAACTTGCGCAACTATGTTTCGTCTAACTGTCCTAGCCATAGTTGCGATATCCTTTGCTGTATTTGCCGCATTTGGCAAACCTGCTTACGCCGCCGACTTAATAGCTTCGGTTAATAATTACCGCACCTCAAAAGGTCTGCCGGCATTAAGAACCGATCCATATACATGCAGTTTTGCATCAGCCAGGGCCCAGGAGGCTGCTAATAGTTTCAGTCATACCGGATTTTACAATAGGGTGAATAGCAAAACCCTTCCCTACCCCCGCTATAGGCTGGTAACAGAAAACCTAGCCTGGGCTCCCGGAGGCCAGGATGTGGTAAATATGTGGATCAACTCCCCTACACATGCTGCTAATCTTTTGAAAAACACTACTTTTGCCTGCATCGGGCAATACGGTGATTACTTTGCCTTTGAAGGCTGGAAATCCTAAATTCTTACATTTTCCTTTTTAATTTTTCACCTTAGTTTAAATTAATAAGAGTAGGCTAGTAATATGACTAATACAGGATTTGCCGAATTTGATGCTACTATCCAAAAGACCAATGAGCTTTTAAAAGAAATTGAGGATGCTTTTGGCTGGGAAAACAGGAGAAGCCAGTCTTATGCAGCACTCCGGGCTGTTTTGCATACATTGCGGGACCGGCTTTTGCCAAATGAGGCTGTGCAATTGGGAGCCCAACTGCCGATGCTTGTAAGGGGCATGTATTATGAGGATTGGCAGCCTGCCCGGACTCCCAAAAGAATGCATAAAGAGGAATTTTTACAGGAAATCATGCTAAAATTCCCTTTTTCAGTAGAAGGCGGGATTGAATCTGTCATAAGGGTAGTGCTTAGGGCTTTGAGAAAACATGTCAGCAAGGGTGAAGCACAGGACATTTTAGCCGGCCTGCCTGATGATGTGGATGAAATCATCAACCAACTTATCTGATATAAACTTCTTTAAAGTATTTTTTGAAAATACCAAAAGCTCCCTGGATTTCCTCTTTGGTAGGAGGCAAAACTCCTTCCAAGGGATTTTTAATACCCAGTTCTTTATATTTATAAAAGCCAAAAGTATGAAAAGGTAAAATTTCTACTCTCTTAATATTTTTATATGCAGCAAAATGCTGTCCCCATTTTTCCAAGAATTCTTTTTGGTTGGTTAAACCAGGTACTAGAACATACCGCAGCCACATTGGTTTATTAATTTCTTCTAGGTACTTAGCAAACTGTAAAACCGGCTCATTTGAAGCATTGGTAACTTTTAAATGCCAAACCGGGTCAATATGTTTTACATCCAATAAAACTAAATCAGTTACTGTCAAAAGCTTTTTAGTATCCTCATCAAAAATCGACCCATTAGTGTCTAAAGCCACATTAAATCCAGTTTTTTTGGTTTTGGTAAATAAATCTATTAAAGCTTGTCTTTGTAGTAACGGTTCCCCGCCTGAAACAGTCAGTCCCCCTTTATCTTTAAAATAGGGCCGTTGTTTTTGTAAAAGCTCAATAATTTCATCTGAAGACATTTCCCTGCCGCCTGTTGCAGATTGTGTATCTGGGTTGTGGCAATAAAGACAGCGGAAATTACAGCCCTGTAAAAATACTACCAACCTGATTCCCGGCCCCTCATGGGTACCGAATGTTTCAATAGAATGGACTCGAAGCATAAAATTACATTGATTCAAAGAAAGTGCGGGCTAATACTTCCTGCTGGTGCTCGCGGGATAATTTCACAAAATTGACAGCATAACCGGAAACCCTAATAGTCAGTTGCGGATATTCTTCCGGGTGTTCCATGGCTTTAAGCAAGGTTTCTTTATTTAAAACATTAACATTGAGGTGTTGGGCCCCTTTAGCAAAATATCCATCAATCAGATTAACAAGATTTTCAATTTGATCTTCTTTGGTATTTCCCAAAGCCCGCGGGACAATGGAAAAAGTATTGGAAATCCCATCCCGGGCATTTTCATAATCTATTTTGGCCACTGAATTTAAAGAAGCAATTGCCCCGTGGGTATCCCTGCCATGCATAGGATTTGCGCCTGGGGCAAAAGGCTCTTTGGCGCCTCTTCCGTCAGGGGTAGCCCCGGTTTTTTTACCATACATCACATTAGAAGTAATAGTTAAAATAGATAAAGTCGGGCTGGCATTGCGGTAAATATAATGTTTTCTTAACTCCTCCATAAACATATCGACTAAATCTTCAGCAATTTCATCTGCCTCATCATTATCATTACCATATTTAGGAAAATCCCCTTCTGTTGCAAAATCCTGGGTAATTCCTTTATCATCCCTTACAGGGGTAACTTTGGCATACTTGATAGCAGATAAAGAATCAGCCACCACTGACAAACCGGCAATCCCAAAAGCCATCAGCCTATCTACATCAGTATCTAAAAGGGCCATCTGCACCCGTTCATAATAATATTTATCATGCATGTAATGAATAATATTCATGCTGTCAACATAAACTTTTACTACCTGGGCCATGGCTTTTTTAAACTCCTTCATAACCTCATTAAAATCCAAAACCCCCTTACCCAAAGGTTTTATCCCTTCCACCAAAGTAATTCCGGTATTTTCATCCCGGCCTTCATTTAAAGCCAAAAGCAAGGTTTTCCCTAAATTGCAGCGGGCCCCGAAAAATTGCATTTGCGAGCCATTTTTTAATTGGGACACACAACAGGAAATAGCATAATCATCACAATCAGATAAAGGCCTCATCAAATCATCATTTTCATATTGGATGGCTGAAGTATCAATGGAAACTTGGGTAGCAAATTTTTTGAAGTTTTCCGGCAAACTAGCCGACCAAAGTACGGTTAAATTTGGTTCAGGGCCCGGGCCTAAATTATATAAAGATTGTAAAAATCGGTAAGTAGTTTTAGTAACTTTATGCCTGCCATCCAAAAACATTCCGGCTAAGCTTTCAGTCAACCAAGTTGGATCCCCAGCAAAAACAGTATCATATTCTTTCATCCTAAGCTGCCTAACCAGCCTTAATTTGATAATAAACTGGTCAACTAATTCCTGAGCTGCTTTTTCGGTTAACTTGCCATTTTTAATATCTTTCTCTATATAGATATCAAAAAAACCGGCAGTGGCACCCAAACTCATGGCTGCCCCGTCTTGTTCTTTTAAAGCAGCCAGGTAGGCAAAATAAGTCCACTGGATAGCTTCTTTAGCGGAAGTTGCTGGTTTGGAAATATCAAAACCATATTCTTGGGCCATTTCTAAAATCTTCTCCAAAGCCGTAATCTGGTCACTGATTTCTTCCCGCTCCCGGATTAAAACATCCTTAAATTCACCTAATTTTTGGTCCAAATCCTTTTGTTTTTCTTCAATTAGCCGGTCAATTCCGTAAAGGGCTACCCGGCGGTAATCTCCAATAATCCTGCCCCTAGCATAGTTATCCGGCAAACCAGTAATTACCCCTGAAGAGCGGTATTTTCTAATTTCTTCGGGGTAAACATCAAAAATAGCATCATTGTGGCTTTTGCGGTATTTAGTAAAAATCTCTTTTACTTTTGGGCTTAAGGTAAATCCATAATCCTCACAGGCTTGCCCAACAACCTGAATCCCCCCAAAAGGCTTTATAGCCCGCTTTAATGGCTCATCAGTTTGCAAACCGACAATTATTTCCGAATCTTTTTTAATAAACCCCGGTTTGTGGGAAGTTACAGTAGAAATGGTTTCAGTATCAATATCCAAAACACCACCGGCTTTAAATTCTTTTTTCAAAAGTTCTTTGCAGTGTTCCCATAATTTTTGGGTTTTTTCAGAAGGGCCTTGAAGAAACTCCGGGCCGCCTTCATAAGGGATTAGGTTAGAAAACAAAAAATCCCTGACATCAATTTGCATAAAATAAATTATACACTAATTTTATTATTACATCGTACCCAATTCCACCTGGGGGGTGGATTTGTAGCTGCACCTAGGGATTCTGAAGTTATTTTCGCCTTCTGAGCTTCAATTCATGAGCTATCACTGGAATTCTTTTAAGAAATATTAGATAAAAGCTCAAGATAGATTATCTGTATCAAACAGTATTATTTGATTTATAGGCTGCTTTATGATATAAATCCTCCGTGATCGAAAGAAGCATTGTTCGAAAAGTCGAGGAAGCGAAAACCCAAGGATGGCGTCAGTTGTTTTTATCAAGGTTTCTAGAAACCAGCTTTAGGCTGGCAAAAGCATGCGGTTTAACTGATATTGTAGAAGAAACTACCGACATGCTATTAACTAAAGAGGGAAAAAATTGGTCTGAGCAAATGGAAAGATTAATTGGCTTTGGGTTTCATTCAGAATTAGGTATGGATGAGGATGAATACCGAGCAACCATACCTGCATTTCAACCTCAGCCTCCAAGATATAAAGGGCGTTTTGATGTTCCTCTTTTAATTGATCCAAGAGTATCTTTACAAAGACAACTAGATCTTCATAAAGTTATAGTCAATCCTCAAATTACCGAAGCAGATTTGACTCGTCTGTCCCTAAAAGAATCAACAAAACCACATATACCGAAAGAGCCGTATCAGCTTTGGATCAAAGCCGATCTAAGAACCTTTAAAGAAGCGTATAGGTCAAATGACCTGAAGCTAAGGAATGTCCAAGAATTTACTTACGATGAACGGGGGTTAACAGCCATAGAAGGTCTAGCAATATTAAGGGAAGTGCCAAATATCCTCTATAATGGATTCCCTAATTTAGATCAAGATGGAATGTATTTACTGGACTCAGGTGTTGGAGAAAATAAAGCATTAACTCTAAAACCGCTTGGTCATACTCGCCTTCCCGGTCAAGTTGCTGCTCTTACAATTAATTATGCAAGTGAGCACACTTGTAGTTACAACCTAATAAGCTGCGCTAAGTTACCCAAAAGATAAATGGTCGTTTGACCAATATTCTGATTTTGTTGATTTTGTTGAGATTACTTTTTGGCAAATTACCACCGATTGGTTTAAAATTAGCATATGAGAAGGTTTAAAAGCTATTGGGGTTTTAGGACGCTGGCTAAAGTCTTACCAATCCTGGTCATACTGGCGATCTATGTCAATTTAAACCAGATTGTCCCCTTTTTTCAGGCCAAGTTTACCCAGTATTTCACCTATTCAACTTGTGATAAACCAACCCCTTATAAAATCGGCATAGTTGATCCCCGCTTTGGCGTCACGAAAAAAGAATTCCTGTCTGACACCAAACAAGCAGTTAAAATCTGGAACCAAGCCCAAGGCAAAGAATTATTTACCTATGAGGATTCCGGCAAAACTCTTTTAACAGTTAATTTAATCTTTGACCAAAGGGCTGCCTTGAGTAACCGGATTAATAATTTAGGAGGCCAGGTCACAAAACAGAAGCAATCACTTCAATCTAATATTGACTCTTACCGTCAGCAAGCGGCTGATTTTGAAAAAAAATTAGCTGATTTTAATACTGAAGTAGATGCTTTAAACCGGCAAATCAAGACTTGGAACCAAAAAGGCGGGGCGCCCCCTGAGGAATATGACAAATTAGTTCAAACTCAAAATGACCTAAAAAAAGAACAGGAATCCTTGCAAGCTGAAGCCGATAATTTAAACCGGATTGCCAAGGATTTGAATTTAACCACCCAAAACTACAATGTAGAAGTGGATAAACTTAATAATACTATTTCTAGCTTTAACCAAGCTTTAACTCAAAAACCGGAAGAAGGTTTGTATGATCCCAATACTAATACTATCAGTATTTACCTTAGTGATGACCACGATGAGTTAATACATACTTTGGCCCATGAATTCGGCCATACGTTAGGCATCAAGCATAATTCAAATCAAAAATCTATAATGTATCCTTTTTCCACCCAAACCATTACTCTTTCTGCTGATGACCTAAGTTCCCTTAAAGCTATCTGCTCTGTCAGATACTTTAGTATAATGATTTAATGCTTAAAAAAGTTTTTGCGGTTTTCCCTGCTTTGCAAGGTAGAAATTACCGGCTCTATTTTATTGGCCAGCTCATTTCCATGACCGGCACCTGGCTGCAGGTCGTGGCCCAGGGCTGGCTGGTTTTAAAATTAACCAATTCAGCTTTTCTCATTGGGCTGGTGGCTGCAGTGGCAGCTTTGCCTACCCTGTTTTTCTCCCTGTTTGGCGGAGTGGTGGTAGACCGTTTTCCCAAAAGGAAAATTCTGATTTTTACCCAGGGCTCATCCATGGTTTTAGCTTTTATTTTAGGACTACTCGCTATTTTTAATATCATTACTTTATGGGAAATTATGCTGTTGGCATTTTTGCTGGGGCTGGTAACAGCCCTGGATGCCCCGGCCAGACAAGCATTTGCGGTGGAAATGGTGGGCAAGCAAGATTTGCATTCTGCTATCTCTTTAAATGCCGGCATTTTTAACGGAGCCAGGGTAATCGGACCAAGTATTGCCGGTTTTTTAATCGCCATAGTCGGGGTAGGCGGGGCTTTTATTATTAACGGCCTAAGCTATATTGCAGTCATTATTGCCCTACTGCTTATGAAGGTGGGCTCTGTGACTTATCAAACCCATCCCAATCCCCTGTTGGCTATCAAAGAAGGCATTAGTTATTCATTAAAACACCCGATTATCCGGTTATTTCTAATCTTTACTGCTGTTTCTTCTGTATTCGGCTGGTCTTATACTACCATCATGCCGTATATTGCCGAGCATACATTCGGGCTGGATGCGGCCGGATTAGGCTATTTATATGCGGCATCCGGAATCGGGGCGCTGGCAGCCACTTTTGTTGTTTCAGGATTTGCCAAGAAAGTAAATTCTTTGGTTTTTATTGTAGGTGGGAATACTTTGTTTGCCCTGGGGGCAATTTTATTCAGTTTAACCTCAAATTTTTATCCTGCTTTAGTATTTTTATTTATATCTGGCTTCGGTTTGCTTTTGCAGTTTGCCATGATGAATACGGTTATCCAGTCAGTGGTTGAAGATAAATACAGGGGCAGGGTTTTGAGCATTTATACCCTGATGTTTTTTGGATTTGCCCCCTTGGGAAATTTGCAGATTGGGTTTTTTGCTGAGCATTTCGGCACCAGCTTTGCTATTCAATTGGGGGCAATTATTACGTTCCTTTTTGGAGTATTAGTCTATCTAAACAGGCGCGCCTTGGGATAGCTCGAACCGAGGATTAGGTCGCTAAAAAGCTCTAAAGATACTTATTTAATATTCTATATCTCTTTTGGTACCGCGTACGGGAGTCGAACCCGTGATTTCCGGGATGAAAGCCCGATGTCCTAGGCCACTAGACGAACGCGGCAAATCTTAATGATTATACCAAGAAATTAGCTTCTATCTCAAGACAACAAACAAAATCTATGGAGAAAATTAGGAATGGCCAGTAATATCAATTACATCTTGACCTCTTAGCCTGTTCAATCCAACAGCATCAAAGCTGGCTAAGTCTTCTGGTTTAATATCATCCAAATATTTGGGGTCTGCTCCGGGAAAAATATTGCTCAAATCAGACAATAAAGGAGGTCTTTTTATTATTGGCTCTATCTCTCCTGACTTTCTTTCGTTCATAATTTTTAAGACTATTTTTTTATATCAATTCTTGCAAAGAACGTCAATAATCAATTTAAAAGCGCTTAGCTCGCAAGCTTAGCTTATGTACCTATGTGCTTTTAACCAGGGGAAGATTGTCCTTTGGGCAATTACTGTAATGTGTTTTTTATCAGACTTAGTATCAAACCAGCCTATTTCTGCTATTTCAGAAGAGGGCTTGGGGGATCCAATTAAATTCCCCTCAAAAACCTTAATGGCAACTACCCCTCCGCCATGCGCTACATCTTCAAACTGCGTTAAAAATTTAAGAGAAGATTCC
>JACPEX010000002.1 GCA_016183265.1 Candidatus Daviesbacteria bacterium
ACCGGACTAACGATAATATAAAGAGACTTGACAAAAGGCTCCGCACTATAGAAAACCATTCGGGTCTTGTGCCTCCACCGGAACTAACATTATTTGAGTAGCAATCTCATTTGCAAATTATGGGCCTCCTATGCTAGACTCATAAAAATTATGGCTATGGTTGAAGCTCGAGGATCAGAACCTGTCGCACAAAAAAGAGTAATAGGTATTGATCTTGATGATACCCTGCTGTGGCGGGAAGTAGGAATCCGTTATTTTGGACACATCAGAAATCTAACATTAAGGCCTGCTTTTCCCAGTCAAACCCTTGATGAAATCCCCCAATATGATCATTCCGTTTATGATCCCAAGGAAACAAAATTAGCAGAAAGAGTATCCCGTGTTTGGCACTCCAGAAGAACTCCAATTCCGGGAATGGCCGAAATGATAAGAGAAGAACTTGCTTCCGGTACAGAAGTCTACGCAGTTACAGGCAGAAAAGCATCAAAAGCCTGGTATGAAATGACTGCTGATCAACTTAAAGCCGCAAATATACAACTTACCGAAACCCGTATGACACCTAAAGGAGTTTCAGGGCTATTGAGCAAGGCAGATTCAATAAGAGAGCTTGGAATAACAGATTTTTATGAGGATGACAGAAGAACAGTCCGGTATCTTTCTAAATTATTCCCACATGTTAAGTTCCACTATGTTGATCATGGACTGGCTCATTTGACTGAAAAAGAAACTACAGATACAAATATTGATGTAATACCAATCAGAAAGTTGGCGCCTCCTGAAGAGACAAAAAAGGGCTCTGCGGTGAGAAACTCAAAACTAAGAGAATTAACTGATTTTGTTGATCCTTCTCTTGAAGCAATTTATAACAAGTACAATCCAAAAGATAAGATAAAAGCCTGGCATATTACGCTCGCAGGAGTGGCATTTTCAATAGCAGGCATAGAGGTAGCGGAGCATCAAAACAGGACTGGCAAGCGGTCTATTGCAGGAACTGCCTTAGCAATAACATTGGGACTAATTGGAGCAACATTAGATCTTATTGACGGTAAATGGGCGAGAACCGCAAGAAACAAAATGACAGATGAAGAAGAAAAAGCAAAAGATGAAAAATATGGCAGGGCAGAAGATCCTTTTGCAGATGGAGTTATAGAGGCATGGCAGGGTGGATCAGCTGCTTATACAGCATGGAAAAGAGGGGACCTTCTTGGTGTACTTTTGGCTGTAGCCAGAGTTGCCACAACGAACCTACCAAGAACCGCAAAAGCAATCGCCGGAATCAGGGGTCATAAAGTCCCTGAGACGTACAGTTTTAAAAACCTGTTGAACGGCGATATAAGAACTTTTGGTACAAGTTTTGGCAGAAAGCCTCTAAATTACGGCGCTACTTTAGTAGATCAAGCGAAAGGTATACCGCTACAGCGCATTGAAGATAGTTTAGCTGTTTCCGGAAACGCCATTGTGACTGCAGAAAGAATAAAGACTTTGTTTAATGGTAAAGGAGAGCTTGCTTTGGATGATAAAGAGATTAGGAATGCCAAATTTAGTGCAGTTGTTTTAGGACTCGAAAGTTTAGCCTTTATAGTAATTGCAGGTTATACCGGAAAGAGATTGTTATTTGGTAAAAAGCGAAGATGAACAGATTACCTGAAGGAGTTTTATTATTAGAAAGAGGTGCTTCAGAATTTGGATTGGTTAAACCAACAGATGTCCAGGCTTTTTACCCCAAAGCTCCCATTATAAACGGTCTGGGCGATGAAATTAGCAGAATTGCCGGAGATCAATTAGTCAGAGCAACAGGCTATGGATCTGCTTTTAGTGGCGATGCTTCAAAAACAAGCTTGATGGACCTTATGCTTATTGTGGGAAACCCCTGGACTTTTTACCGGCACATCTCGCAGTTACGGGAAGTTAAACTAGGAACAACCAGGCTACCTGGTTTTCATGCAGAATTTAATCAGGATAAAGGAAACTTCTATCTGACAACTCTTTATCTGCCTGGTTCAGTGAGGCAGGCAAAAATTGCAGTTACTCCTCTTGATGAACTTTCAAAACATGCAGAGAGGGGAAGACCCGGCGCTACAGAAGAAAAGGGCAGCTTATATCTGGCAGGCAGGATGCATAAGGCAATGTTTCCAATATTTGTTGATAATGCGAGCCCAGAGGAGCGGGAAAAAATCGATTGGTCGTTTAATAGAGCAAGGATTGATGGTATTTGGTTAGCATTAGGGTTAATGCCGCGTTATTTTGATTTTGATCAGTTAGCCGGAACTTATGTAAACTTAAGTTATATAGCAGATAAAAGGGTTGAAAAAGCCAATAAATCAAGGACTCTGCTTGACAAAAATTATGAGGATTATCAAAAGATGTTAGTTCCCATGCTTAATGGTTTTGAAGAAAAAGGGATAATAAGCCGGATTGGGGGCAAACATGGCCTTTTTGAAAAGAATGTATCCCTTTCTGAAGAAGATGTTAGAAAATTCTTAAAAGAATCAGCATCTAATGCTTTTAAAGTTAATTTCTTTCAAAATATCTGGACAATGGGCCCTCTTAATGGAATATTATACGGCTTGGCCAAAGTTAAAAGGGCAAGAGGGTAGGTTATTTCTAAGGATTTCCTTTTATAAATTTAGCTAGTTGCTCACTAATAAAGTAAATTCCTGTTGGAGAGGGGTGGATGAAGTCATTTGTGCTGATGTAATCAGCATTGCCTATGGATTTTTCATAAATATTTATAAGCGGGATATTATGTGATTTTGCATACTTAATATGATTTCTAATATAGGCAATTCGCTCATCGGCCCATTTACGTCTTACCTCTGTGGTTAAATTAACTATCCCTTCTGCATACCTATCTCTGTTTGGGGCAACAGTAGCAATAAAGACTATACTTGATTTAGGGTGTTTTTTAATAATGGATGTAATAATCTTATCTAAAGCCTGGTTTTGTAATTTTAGCCCTTCTTCCAAAGGGTGGTCTGATAAGGGGTTATTGCCAAAAGACTCAATAAATATTTTATTAAAAGGGATATCATTAATTGGCTGGTAAGTTTTACCTAGATAGTTACTCTCTTTTTCCAGCCTATCCGGAACAGTTAATATACTGGTTGCCCCAAAGCCATAATTTAAAAGTTGAAAAGTAGTATTGGGATAATATTCTTTAAGGTAACCTTTTAATTCATCAAAATTGCCTAAATTGGCTGTCATGGAATCCCCGACAAAAATTAAGGTTTGAGTCTGGATTTTATAACGGGAATAGAGTTTAGCGGCGACTGCAATATTAGCTATGAAAAGCAAAATAGAAACAAGGGTAATAATTTTCCTAAGCATCTGTTTGATTATATTATCAAATTCCGAGTTTCTTTGATTAATTCATCTAAGGTTTTAGTTTTCATCAATTTTTCCCTGGCTTGGGTGGCCCCGTCAAAATTATTGACATAACATTTAACAAACTTTTTCATAAGTGCAAAATGTTTCTTATCTTTATACGTTTTTTTAAAAAGCACAAGATGGGTAATAAGCAGATTTATTTTTTCCTGCGGAGAAAACGTCCTTGAAGCAAAAAAACCTACATTTTCAAAAATTCCCCGCCCTATCATTGCCCCATCAATTTTATATTTCTTGCATTTATTTTTTGCTTCTTCAAGAGTCTTAATGTCACCGTTGCCTATAATCAAAGTTTTGCTCTTAAGATTTTTACGGATTTTTTTCAATTCATCCCAATGTGCGGGTACTTTTGATAATTCAGCTGTAGTTCTTAGGTGAATTGTTAAAGCGGCAATTGGCATCTTAAGTAAGGATATATCAAAACCTAATCTTGTTTTGACGCTTACAGGCAGACCATTTGCCCCCTTAATAGTAGCTTCTATAATTTCTTTGGCCAATTTTGGGTTTTTAATTAAAGCTGCACCTGCACCCTTTTTGACTACACTTTTATCAGGGCAACCCATGTTTATATCAATCCCGTCAAAGCCTAGTTTGGCAATTAGTGCAGCAGCCTTATTAAATTTCTCAGGATCTATTCCCCATATTTGGGCTATAATTGGCCTTTCTGCTTCATTAAATTTCAGTGTCCGCAAAGCCCTTTCTTTACCTTTTGAAAAAAGGGCATCAACCGGCACGAATTCTGTAAAAAATACATCTGGCTTGCCTACGCTTGCTACAATCTGCCGAAAAACTGTATCAGTAACCCCATCCATGGGGGCTAATGCAAAAAATGGTTTTGGTAGCTTTTGCCAGAAATTCATAATAGTAAGTATACCGTAAGGGTTAAAGTTTTATTTAATCTGATTTATGCAGTCAAAAAATTTCCCTAGCTCCAAATTACCAATACCTATACTTGGAAAAACAGTCTGAGGATCCACATTATATAGCGTAGATCCGCCCCGCCCCCGGTTACCAGGACCTTTGATTCTTTCCACCTTTATTATTCCTGTCTCTTTTAGTTCTTTAATTATCTGTGTAATTGTTCGGGGAGCCAATCCTAGCTCTCTGGCTATCTTTGAACCGGTTGCCGTAGGGTTTCCCATCAGGCAGCATAGCACTTTGGCGTGATTAGTAATTAATTCAACGTTAGTCCTTTGATCACCCTCTCTATATTGCCTCGGCCGTATATCTCTTTCCATAAGGGGAATTATACTTTATATCTAACCCCATAGCAATTTGCTTTATTTAAAGAAGTGTGCTATACTAATTTTTAGTTGATTTAGAATTTTAAGCTATAAGCAAAGCTTGCGAGCTAATCGCTCTTAGAACATTTTTTCCTCTAAGGATTGACTTTTCATGTAGCTCCTTTTTTTAGAATTCAATTATATGTATTACAGAAATAAATTTAGAAGAAATAATAATTTTAACAGGCCAAGATCAGGCGGCCCGAGAAGGAGCCAGCTGGAAGGTGCGGATATTAATATGTTTATCCGTAAAGCTGCCCAAATTATTCCCGAAGAATCTTCGGCAGTTTTAAACTTTAATGGTTTCAATCTGCATGAAAACTTAAAGCAAAATATTGCAGCCCTTGGTTACACACATCCTACTCCTGTCCAGTTACAGGCAATCGGGCCTATTTTAGAGGGACGTGACGTTATCGGGTTAGCTTCAACCGGCACCGGCAAAACAGCAGCTTTTTTAATTCCGTTAATTCAGAAAATTTATCTTAATAGAAATCAAAAGGCTTTAGTTATTGTCCCGACCAGGGAGTTAGCTTTGCAGATCCGCGAAGAATTTAAGGGTTTAAGCCGCAATATGAACCTGTTTTCCGCATTTATAATCGGCGGAACCAATATGTACAGGCAAATTTCGGATTTAAGAAGAAATCCTCACTTAGTAATCGCCACACCGGGGCGTTTAAAAGACCTTATTGAAAGAAAAGTAATATATTTGGAAGATTATTCCCACATTGTCCTGGATGAGGTGGATTTAATGGTGGATATCGGATTTATTAAAGATGTTAAATACTTTGTTTCTTTAATGCCCAAAGTAAGGCAATCACTATTCTTTTCAGCCACAATTTCAGCTAAAATTCAGGATATCCTAAGGTCTTTTGTAACTAACCCGGTGACTGTTTCCGTTAAAAAACAGGCTACTTCTGAAAATGTAGAACAGAATGTTATCAGGGCTTCCGGAAATAAAATAGACCAGCTTCATGATTTATTAATTAAAGACGGTTTTGACAAAGTTCTGATCTTCGGCAGGACAAAGCATGGAATTGAAAAACTTAATAAAGAATTGAATTTTAGGGGGTTTAAAGCCGGGGCAATCCATGGCAACAAAAGGCAGAGCCAGCGGCAGAGGGTGCTGCAGAGCTTTAAACAAAACGAGATACAGGTCCTTTTGGCTACGGACGTGGCTTCCAGGGGGCTGGACATAGATAATGTCACTCATGTCATCAATTACGACCTCCCCCAGACCTATGATGATTATATTCACAGAATCGGGAGAACCGGCAGAGCGGGGAAGACCGGTTTTGCTCTTACATTTATAAGTTAAAAATGGTATACTACGGCAGTGCAAACCTCTTTTTATGCCAGCGGATTCCTCTATAGCCCAAAAACCCACCAGATTCTTTTAATGCAGTCTGAACAGATCTGGTCAACAATAGAAGGAAAGTGCAGTAAAAATGAAAATGCAGAAACAGCATTTGCGCGGATTATAAATGAGTTACTGAGCTTAAATCTTAAATCAAAAGATATTTATCCTATTTACGATTATTTTCATGCAGAAAAGAATATGAACAATTTTGTATTTTACGCAGAAGTAAAAAAACCCAAGGAATTTGATTGTCCCTTTTCCTGGATAGGATTTGGTGAAACTAACAAACTTTCATTTACTCCTCACTCCAAACAGGATGTAATAGTGGGGGAAAGGGTCATCAATGCCAAATGGCGGGATGATGAGGCCAGAAGAAATTCTTTGACACAAACTTGAACACTTCGACAATTTGAGGTGATGGATATGGACGGCAACAGGATAGATAAAATTTTGATCACCCCAAAGAAAATAATGGTATAATTAATTTGATGAGAAAAACAGCCCAGCAAATTCAGGATAATATCTTCCGAAAGATGTCTGTCGAAAAGAAAATTAGATTGGTTTCCTCATTCTGGCATTCTGCTAAAATGATCTCCGGAACCAGTAAAATTTACCATAACATAGATGGAATTAGAGAATACATTAAAAAAAGTCGCTAGAATTCTACATAAATTCACTATTCCTTATTTGGTTACTGGTGGAGTGGCAATAGTAGTTTGGGGCAGACCCCGTTATACAGCTGATATAGACATAGTCATTGAGCTTAAAAAGAAAAAGGTTAATAAATTAGTAGCTGCTCTTGCAAAAGAAGGATACATTGACGAAGATGCTGTTAACGAAGCGCTAAAGTCTAGAGGTGAATTCAATTTTATTGATAATAGCAGCAGCATGAAAGTTGATTTTTGGATTTTAGATCTTTCAGAATTTGATAAAACAAGGTTAAAAAGGGCTGTGGTGAGGAATATCTCAGGGCTACCGGTTAAATTTAGTTCTCCGGAAGATCTGATTTTAAGAAAACTGCTTTGGTTTAACCAGTCCAAATCAACCAGACAATTAGAAGATATCCATTCTGTTATGGCAATAATAAAAAATCAACTCGATTATGGCTATTTAAAAAAATGGGCAAGGAAACAGGGGACTCTGGATCTTTTGGAAGAAATGATTAGGTTAGCTGTATAACTAGCGAACGATGTTAGAACCTATTTTAGCCTATGCAAACCTTAGGAAATGTCAAAACATATATAATCGGTATCTACAACTGTTCGATAAATGGGGGAATATTTGGGAAGTAACGGAACATTTCTATGATTAGTATTATTTTCTAAAAATAATAAGGATTATATAGGTACAGTTTCTATAAAAGAAAATAAGGCTTTTCTAAATTATGAGGTGGTAAAGCCAATTTCTGGTCAAAGAGGCTCCTACCCAATTAACTTCAATAATTAATTTTTTGGGGTGGTCGACGGGTAATGCTCCCGCTGCCTCCGCTGCCACAGAGCGGCGTTCTACTTTTGAACTACGACCACCATAAATCTTATTTTACCAGATTTCTCACTAAAAAACCGGCTTGCGCCGGTTCCTTAGAAAACCTGTTTATACTAGTTCTAAAGCTAATGTAAATCTCATCTTGCGACTTGATTTAAACAGGTCTCTTTACTTTATACCATAGGATTAACTCCGTCAACTGGGACAAAATGGATCAAACTATGGCAATAATAGTTTCAATAATTCTCCTGGATGGAAAATCAAAGTTAATATGTCTGGTTGCAAAGTTCCAAAATCTAAAGTATTTACTCCCGCGTAGACCTTTTGTTCCAGCGCTTTTGGAAGATAAAAGGGTTTTTCTAAAGTAAAATTAAAAGCATAATCAGGCAGCAGGTATCTTGCTTCTATTTCCCGGGACGCTCCTTCTTTGTTTAAACTAATGTTTTGTGAACTTTCTCCGCTCACTCCTTTAATTTTCAGGATATAGTCCCCTTTAAAATCTCTTTTCCAGCCCAAAGCTCCTATTATTTTCAGAATTACAGGCGATTTAACTTGGGTAGTAAACTTTAAAGGATCAGAGTCAAATTGTTTCGCACCAACAAATAAATTTAAAGAAACCGGATAGGTTCCGCTCTGGGGCGCTTTTAAGTTAACTTCAAAAGTATATTTCTGATTAGGCTCTATTTTGATTCCTTTTGGTAGCTCAATTGAGTTAATGCCTAATTCCTGTGCTCCCCGGATTGCTACAAGTTTAATTGGCTCCGTGTCGCCCCAGATTGATTGGCCGGTATTTTGAAAAGTTAAAGAGATTGTATAGCTTTGTCCCGAAACAATAGATGAATAGATCTCGCCTTGGG
Source organism: Candidatus Daviesbacteria bacterium (assembly GCA_016183265.1). Lineage (GTDB taxonomy): Bacteria > Patescibacteriota > Microgenomatia > Daviesbacterales > UBA10151 > UBA10151. Next base: position 8,367 of record JACPEX010000002.1, read on the forward strand.
TAAGCTTTGCTTTGTTTTCCTGAACTGGTTTACCAATAGTTTTAGGTAAATTCATTAATACTTGGTACATGGAGTAAAAGTTAGGGTCGGAATTTTCTATACCCAGAATTTTTTGGTTTTGTTTCTCTCCAGTAACTCTTTTAAAGGAGAAATGGTCAAATGGAACTTCTTGGTAGCTTAGCAGGAAAGGGGTAATTGCTACAATCCGGCCAGCATTCCAGGCATTTTCAAAAGCATGTTTATAATTTTCGGCCACAATATCAGCGCCGGGGAATCGGCGGTCGAAATTCAGGCCTTCTGCATGCTTCCAGCCGGTTTCCGTAATAAATACCGGCAGGCTCTTATCAACTCCTAGATTTTGTAGTTGTTGCATCTCCCAAGCGTAGGTTCTAACAGTGCCGCGGCCAACTGCATCAGGAGAACCTGCAAATTCAGGATTAGGGTAGGAGTGGGAAACCCAACCATCCAGCTTGTCAAAGATTCCCGGAACTGCCCCATTCATTTGCCTCATAAAGCTGATTTGGTCTTCATAGGCTGGCGGTCGCGAAGGAGCGGAAGCATCAAAACCAGCATTGAGTACAAAAAAGTTCCGATTTTTAGATTTGAGTGCTGTGATAGTCTTATCTAGCGTTTCTGCGTAAGATTTAGCGTCAACAAAATTTCCCCATTCTCTGCCATGATTAGGCTCATTATAGATAATGATATAGCGGTTCTTGGTTGGCCAATTTAAGGCGTCTAAAAAGTCTGCCCAGGCTTGTTCCTCCCCCTCATAAGGTCTTTTCCAGTAATTTCCTTCTGGTTGTGTGGCTATTCTGACAAGCGGAATTAGGTGCCTCCTGCGAAGGTCATTAAAAAACTCCTGCCACTTATCATGATTCCTGTCTTTGCTTTCAATTAAAACCGTCACATAACCCCAATCACCGTTGGTATTGACTAAGCTTGCAGCAGGGGACGATTCATCTGGTGTAGCCTGGATAATATGGATCCCAAACTTGTTATTAGGAACAGCAAGAGGGTCAACAGTAGCATAGACTACTTGACTTTGGGTTATATTTGGATATATAAAAAGTATTATGACAACAATACAAGAACCTATTAATGTGTGGGTCTTATTTAAACAGAATCTCATTAAGCCTTCTTCTTTCTTTTGGCGCGGGAGGCAAATTAAGATAGAAAAAATCAACCTAATTCATACTTCCGAAAACGGCGCTTGGGTATTTTACCATTTTTCTGTTTCTTCAGGAGGGAATTTTTATAGATTACAGTTTGATACGGCTAAATTAAGCTGGATCTTGGAGGCTGCAGAATGCACATAAAATTCTAAGCACAAAATCCTAAATACTAAACAATATTAAATGTTCAAAATTTTAAATTTAAAACAGTTTAGCATTTAAAACATTTGAATTTTAAATTTATTTAGAATTTAGATATTAGAATTTAGAATTTTCAGATCAATGACTATAATTTTACATGTTGATTTCAATTCATACTTTGCGGCCGTTGAACAACAGGCCAATCCCAGATTAAGGGGTAAACCCATTGGAGTAACGGGCGGGGATAGGATAAAAAGGACTGTTTTAGGGGCAGCTTCTGTAGAAGCTAAAAGATTTGGGGTAAAAACAGGCATGCTAGAGTGGCAGGCTAAACAGCTTTGTCCCCAGATTATTTTAGTACAGGGAGATTCTGATAAGTATCTTGAAACAACTAAACGCTTTTTGAACATTCTCAAATGTTACAGTCCATATCTTGAAGTCTTTTCTATTGATGAAGCATTTATGGAACTACCTAATAATAAATCCGAAGCACGAAATCCTAAATACGAAACAATATCAAATGTTCTAAATCCTAATGTTCAAAACGTTTTGGATTTTAAAAATTTGAATTTAGAATTTGTTTCGGATTTCGATATTAGAATTTCGAATTTTGCCAATGCTGTAAGGATCGCTTTGGATATCAAATCCCGTATCAAATCTGAAATAGGCGAGTGGATTACATGCTCGATTGGAATTTCCTATAACAAACTAATGGCCAAACTGGCCGGGTCTTTGCAAAAACCTGACGGTTTAGTGGTTATTCCAAACCAGGAAGAAGCCATCAAAGTTTTAGATAAAATAGAGCTGGATGAAATTTGCGGCATTGGGCCAAGGATTAAAAAAAGGCTTAATAATATGGGAATCTTTGATTTTCAAACTTTAAGACAGGCATCTCTTCAGAGTTTACTGGCTTCTTTTAAATCTTACGGTCAAATTCTATATAACATGGCAAGGGGAATAGATTATTCAAAAGTTATGCCATTTTATGAAAAAGAAGAAGTAAAAAGCATAGGACACAGGCATACTATTGACCATGATACAGATGATCCTTTAGAAATTAAGCAAATTTTGCTTAAATTAACTGAAATGGTGGCCAGAAGACTGCGGGCAAAAAACCTGGTTGGCAAAACCATCCACTGCTGGTACCGTTCTGCTTTACACCCTCCGGGTGTAGTCACATTTTCTCACCCGGAGGGTGGATTCACGGGCAATGGTATGCAAATAACTATTCAATGTACAAATGACGGTTTGGATATTTTTAAAACAGCCTGGAAAGTTTTCCGGAATTTATGGGGTGGTGAAAAAATAAGAATGGTTGGTGTTTCAATATCTAATCTTAGATCCCAGATTCCGCAAAATTTAAGTTTACTGCCTGAAATTAAAAAAACGGAAATAATTACTAAAGTTTTGGATAAAATTAATGATAAATATGGAGAGTTTACTCTACAACGGGGTATTATGATATCATTAAACAATGCGGATAATTGTAACCGGCGGAGCCGGGTTTTTAGGGTCACATCTTTGTGATAAATTAATCGAGCAAGGCAACCAGGTTATTTGCATAGACAACCTTTTAACAGGCGATATTGCCAATATAAACCATTTGCAAAACAGCCCGGATTTCCAGTTTGTAGAAGCAGATGCTGTTGAAGCTTTTCCCCAAGACCTGGATTTTGATGCCCTTTACCACTTAGCTTCCCCGGCGTCCCCCAATAAAAATAACCCAAAAAGCTACCAAGCCCTGCCTTTTGATACTATGCAGGTTAATACTTTTGGAACCTGGAATTTGTGTGAAGAGACGCTTGCCCGGGGCGCTAAATTTTTATTTGCCTCAACTTCTGAAGTTTACGGAGATCCGCTGGAGCATCCGCAAAAAGAAGCATACAATGGAAATGTCTCAACTACCGGTCCCCGTTCTGTTTATGATGAATCAAAAAGGTTTGGGGAAACTATTACTCAAGCTTATGTTAATTACAATAAATTAGACGGCCGGATAATCCGGATTTTTAATACTTACGGCCCCAGGATGGCCTCGGACGGCAGGGTCGTGATTGAATTTGTTAAAGCTGCACTGAATAATAAACCTTTCCCTATCTTTGGAGACGGCACCCAAACCCGGTCTTTTATGTTTGTTTCTGATTTAATTGACGGGATTATTGCAGCCATGGATAAAGGGGATAAAGGGGAAATATATAATTTGGGAAATCCAAATGAGTTTACTCTTTTGGAATTGGCTGATGTTGTTAAAAAGCTAACCGGTTCAACCTCTGAAGTTTCTTTTGTAGACAGAATGCCGGTTGATGATCCCAAAAGACGCTGCCCTGATATAACAAAGGCTAAAGAAAAGTTCGGATGGGAGCCTAAAGTTCAACTTGAAGAAGGATTAAAAAAATTAATTGTGTATTTACAAACTGTTTCTGCTTCCTAGTTACTTTGCTAATTCGTGTTCAAGTTGTTAAAATACTCTATGTGTGCCCCCGTAGCTTAACGGATAAAGCAGATCGGTTCTAACGATAAGAGTGCGGGTTCGATTCCTGCCGGGGGTACAAAATCCTATAGTCACGATTGTTCCTCAAAAGTCAGGGCTGCGGAGTTCATGCAATAGCGGAGGCGGGTTGGCAGTGGGCCATCCTTAAAAACATGTCCTAAAAGCGCGTCACAACGGGCGCATCTTGCTTCTTTTTTATCCCCTACCGAATCAATGCGATAAACTACATGCTCACTCCTGTATGGCTTCCAAAAGCTGGGCCAGCCGGTGCCTGCATTATATTTATGTTTTGAGCTAAAAAGGGTTAATTTACAATTCGAGCATTTGTAATGGCCTGGTTTTTTATTGTCCCAATAGGCATTGTCATACGGCGGTTCATCCTGGTTGCCGCGCGTGATAGCAAAAACTTCCTCAGGCAAGATTTTCTTCCATTCTTCCAAGGATTTTCGAATTTTTTTAATCATTTAGGAAAATAATAGTTAAAAATTTTTAAAAAACTATTACAAATAAGTATTAGTTTTGTAATTACTTTTTTACCTAAACCTTACATTTTTCATATTCTGATTTTGCGAAATGGGTATAATATTTAAATCATGTATTTTAAAAACCGGACTGAAGCCGGCAAAAGGTTGGCGGAATTTTTTGAAAATATCTCCGGAGGGGATACTGTTGTTTATGCTTTGCCCCGGGGCGGGGTAGTGGTGGGGGCGGAAATTGCTAAAGCTATTAATGCTCCTTTGGATCTGATCATCACCCGCAAGATCGGCCACCCGATGCAGCCGGAATATGCCATCGGGGCTGTAGCTGAAGACGGCCATTCAATTTTAAATGAGGGAATACTGGATGTCCCGGAAGAATATATTCATAGTGAAGCCAAAAAACAAACGCAGGAAGCGAAAAGAAGAAGACAAACCTATTTAGAAGGAAAGCCACAAATTCCCTGTAAAGGCAAGGTGGCCATTTTGGCAGATGACGGCATCGCCACCGGACTGACCATGAAGGCCGCAATTAATGAATTAAAACTGCATTACAACCCACAAAAAATTATTGTGGCAGTGCCGGTGACTCCCTGGGAAGTATCTGAGGAGATAAAAAAAATGGGGGCGGAAGTACTGGCAATTATTACCACCAAAGAGTTCTTAGGAGCGATAGGAGCTTATTATCAGGATTTCAATCCGGTTTCTGATGAAGAAGTTATCCATATCTTAAGAGAGGGTGAAAAACCATGGATCTTTGGACAATTATAACCATTTTAATTTTTGCCTCATTCCTTTGGCCGCTTCTAAAAAACAGGCTGGATTTTTTAAAAAGGCTGGCTTTGATCAAAAAAATCGAAGAAAAAAGAAAATCCCGGGTGATTACTATGATCCATAGGCAGGAAACATTAAGCATCTTGGGGATTCCTTTGACCCGCTATATCACTATTGAGGATTCAGAACAAATTTTGCGGGCGATCCGCCTGACCCCCGATACTTTGCCGATTGATTTGATTTTGCATACTCCCGGAGGATTATTGCTTGCCTCAGAACAAATTGCCAATGCCTTAAAAAGACGCCAGGGAAAAGTGACTGTAATTATCCCCTTTTATGCCATGTCAGGCGGAACCTTAATTTCCATTGCCGCGGATGAAATCTTAATGGCCAAGGATGCGGTTTTAGGGTCTTTGGATCCGATCATTAGTTCAGCCGGAGGCAACTTTTACCCGGCAGTCTCTATTGTGCAGGCCCTGACTGTAGCAAATAAAAACAGGTCTGACCAGACTTTAATACTGGGGGATGTGGCCAAAAAAGCTATTTCCCAAATTAAAGAAATTGTTTATTCATTACTGCTGGAACACCAGGACAAAAACCAGGCTTTGCAGATTACCAAATTTTTGGCCAGCGGTGAGCGCACGCATGATTTCCCCTTAACTTTTGAGCAAATTAAACAGTTAAAATTACCGGTTTCTGATGCTATCCCGGAAGAAATAAACCAGTTGATGGCGCTATACCCTCAGCCGGCTCTAAAACAACAATCAGTTGAGTTTATTCCAACCCCATACCAGCCAATCCCCAAAAAGAACAGGTAAATCTAAGCTAACTCCACTGGGTCTGGCCGGGAGAAAGCTTAGTCCAGGCTGCCAGCACTGTTACCACACCAATTATGACCAAAGTCCATAAAGCTGCAGTCAACCCGGTAAACCCGAGCACAAACGGGGCTAAAATTGCCCCGACTCCGGCTGCGCCAACCACCCAGTATTCCCATCTTTCTTTATCAGCTGCTATCCCTTCAAAGATTGAAGCCACAATCATAATTGCCCCCACAATCAAGCTGGTCCATAGGGCTGTTGAATCCTGGCTGTAACCGAATATAAAGGGCGCGGCAATTGCCGAGAGCCCCAAAAAACCGGTTAATAAATACATATCCTCACCTCCTATCTTTAATCAAACTTTACTCTTATAGTTTTAAGAAATTATTAGGTTTGAGTAAGAAACTTGACAGAATAAATGTTCTTCTGGTAAAGTAGAAAATAATGTCCAGAATTTTCTTCTTTTTATTGTTATTTGCTTTTAGCTACTGGCTGTTTACAGCACCGATTTTTGCCCAGGACGCTACGAATGGAGCTACCAGAAAGCCGGCGCTAAAACCTGCCGCAATCCAGCAGAAAATCAATGTCAGGCAGGATAAAGTAGATAACAGGATTGCTGTTTTGCAGGAAAAGCAAGCCTCCAGAACAGCTGCCTTAAAAGCTAAACTGGAAAAATTTAAGGACCGGAAAAAAGCCGAGGTTGCCGAGAGGGTCAATACCAATTTAAACAAAATCAACCAGAACCAGACTAGCCAGATGAAAAAACACTTAAACACCATGTCAGCTATTTTGGATAAACTTGAAGCCAAAAACCCGGCTAAAGCCTTAGCCGCCATAGAGAGCGCCAGAAACACCATTGCTACCACCTCGGCTGCTGTCCAGGCTCAGGCAGAAAAAGATTACACCATCCAAATCAGCTCTGAATCAAAAGTCAGGCTGGATGCCAAAGCCCAAAGGGATAAACTGCACAAAGATTTGCAGGAAACCAGAAAATTAGTGAGGGATGCCAAAAGATCAGTATCTGATGCCATAAGAGAAGCCAAATCAGGACCAAAGGAGGCAACTGAAAGTGGACAGTAATAACCCGCCAGTGCAGCCAAATATCCAACCTGCGCCTGCTCCAACACCAACAGCTCCTGAAGCCTCAGGATCTAACAAAATGATCCTGTGGTTTGTGATCGGTCTGGTAGTAGTCATAGCAGCAGTAGGAGGAATTTATTTATTCTTAAGCAAGCAGCAGGCAACCGAGCCTAAATCGCAAACCACTCAAACTTCTAAAACCCAAACGCCCATACCTACCCCGGCTGAAAATCTGGAAACAGACTTAAACAGTATTGACGTGGATACTGAAACTGATTTATCAGAGATTGACAAGGACCTGCAGGCACTTTAACTAAATGAAGCAGTCAGTTAAGGTTCTTTTCTTAATTACTGCCGGCTTTTTACTGCTTACTTTTATTTCTGCAAAATTTACTGTTCCAAAACCAAAATTCCAATCAACCCTTCCCCGGGTTGTGGAAAAATCCCTTGAGGGGACAGAAAGCCGATATGCAATTTACATCAAAAATCTAAAAACCGGGGAAAGCTACCAGAAAAATGAGACAGAGGTTTTTGATGCAGGGTCTTTATATAAATTATGGGTGATGCAGGCAATTTTTGAAAAGATCAAAAAAGGGGAGCTGAAAGAAGATGATCCTATTGAAGCTAATGTCCGGAGCTTAAATCAACAGTTTGCCATCGAGGATCCGGAGATGACTGATGGGGTGTTGCAATTTTCCATACTTTCAGCCATTGAGCAGATGATTACCATCTCCCATAATTATGCCGCCCTGGCTTTACTGACAAAATTAGACCAAGATACTGTAAAAATTCCGACTGAAATATCTGCCAAAGAAATTGGTGGATTTTTTGAAAAGTTATACCAAGGGGAAATTATCGATCCGGAATATTCCCAAAAAATGATTGGGGTATTAAGCAGGCAAAAGGTCAATGACCGGATACCCAAGCTACTGCCTGAAGGCACTAAAGTTGCCCACAAAACAGCTGATTTAGGTTCATCTGAACATGACGCAGGGATTGTTTTCTCTTCAAAAGGTGATTATATAATTGTAATATTGTCGGAGTCAGACCTGCCGCAAGCAGCAGGTGAAAGAATAGCCAATATTTCAAAAGGTGTTTATGATTGCTTTAATGATGTTATAGAATAGGACGTCGCTCGAATTCATTTTTTCCGCATCAGGCAGTCATCTACCGGATGGTACCTTGGGGGGAGCACTGATATCAGGCCTGTTCTGATGCGGGCTGCTGCCAGCTCTTTATCAGACTGCGAAATTTTCCCTTTCTGATTGATAAACTCACTAAGGTCAATTTTATCTCCTGCTATCAATTGTATCCTGTGCCTGCCGGGAAAGATCGCCCCTTTTGGCAAAGCCTGATCCGTGCCAATAATGCCAAGAGGGTAAACCGGCACGCCTCTCCTGGCCATTCTAACCACCAGCTCAACTGCCACCGGGTCAAATGGCTGCAAACGGCCATCCCGGCTGCGGGTGCCTTCTATGGCAATACCAACTGTCCTGCCTTCTTTCTCTACCAAATTGATAATTTGTCTTAAAGACCCGACATCTCTCCCGTCCCTGTCTACAGCCAGGGCTCCCGAGGATTTCAGTAAAGATGAAACAACAGAAAACCGGAACAGTTCCTTTTTAACCGGAAATGCGGTCGGAGGAGAGTAAGGATCAGCAACCATTCCCACCAGGCCGTCATACATGCTGGTATGGTTGCAAACAAAAATGGCCGGACCGGTTTGCGGCAACTTAGTCACATCTATATCAAGACCATTCCATATTTTTAAAGCGTGTTTTATCACAAATATTGCCGCAGACCTGAACCTGCTGTCAGGATGGCTTTTTTGAAGTTCTTTTTGATGCTCTTGGGTTAAATTATCAATTCTCTCAGCTATCATAATATACGTCCATTGCTATAGGCTTGAGAGCGGGTGAGGGGAGTCGGACCCCTTACGTCCACTTTGGAAAAGTGGCATTCTACCGGTGAATTACACCCGCTGAAGTCAACCTATTCTACCCTAGTCCACATGGATTTTTCAAGAAAAAGATGTAAAACTGCTGGTTTTGAGAAAGATACCAGCCTAACCAGCATCTTACCCTTTACCTTTTAGAAGGCCAAGTAATAATTGCCAGCAGAAGGATTAAAAACCCCGCCGATAAAAAGCTGCCTAATTTTAAAGATACCGGTTCATAAATTAGGTCAACGTTATGTTGCCCTTTAGGCAAAAATATACCCTGAAATGCATAATTGGTTTTATAGATTGAAGTTGGTTGATTATCAATTTGGGCTTTCCAGCCCGGGTAATAGCTATTAAGCACTACCAGAAAGCTGTCAATAGGAGAAGAGGCTTGAACTTGTAGATGATTATTGGCTATTTGTTGCAAAGTCGGGGTGAAATTTTTTAAATCAACTTTATCGTCCGGTTTCAAGCTCACATTAGATTGTTCCGCTACTGCCACTTTCCTTAAATCTATCTGATTACTCAGCAAGCTTGTTAAAACCTGATCCTGAGGTTGATTCAACACTTCTGGAACCAGGAACGCCTGAGGGAAAGCTTGAGTATTTTCTAAAATCACTACACTTTTATATTCATATACTTTGTGTAATTTTGGCAATTGAAATTTAGTATCAACTATACCTGTTTTTGATACACTTTTATTAGAATCTCTTTTTAATGCCAGGATATATTTGGTGCCGGTCAAATCAAAAAGAGGGGAGTTATAGTTGTTAATTGTTCCAAACCTGTTACTGGGGACTGCATCACTTCTTAAAGAGTTCACAACAGCAATAAATTTAGCCGTTCTAAACGGGTAAACCGCATCATAACCTGAGGCTGATTCCAGATTAAAGGGGAGCCACATATTGGCCGGGATAGCATCCCCGCCGTCAATCCTGCCGGGATGATTTTTTAAAAAATTAGTGATGTCAGTATCCGGATAAAGCAATTTAGCATCACTAAAACTATTAAACTTCCAGCCAAAATGAAATAATTCAACTACTAAAAAACTAATAATAATTAATTGAATTAACCTTTTTTTAATTTGAAATTTAATGGCAAAAATAAGTGTCAATAATAAACTTAAGCTCAAAAACCAAGGTAAAATTAGGTTTCTCAAAGCAACTTTGAAATTAAGTAGCCAAGCTACAATTGTCAATAAGACCAACAGACCAAAAATTACCAAAGCCGCATGAAGAGTTGTGTTCTTACTAATCTTTTTTAGAATCAAATATTCCAGCCCAAAAGCAGCCAACGAAGATAAAGCAAAATTTACCATAAATGCAGCTCTTGTTACCGAAGCTCCTGATCCCCCCCACAACCCTAATGATTGTAAAAATGCGGAAATCGGACTTGGCAGCATGATTATTAAACTAAGAATAATTAGGCCTAGAAAATATTTCCCCCAGAACCTGTTTTTACTTTGCCAAAATCCACCTAAAGCCAGCATACTGCTAATTAACCCGGAATATACAAGGACCGATAAGGAGTTGCCTTTACCCCAAAAGTTGCCGGTTGCATCACTGCCAAAATAATCCGGCACAATCAGATTAATTAAATTCTGCCAGGGTAAATACATTAGATCAAAATCCAACTTTTCCACTCTTCTTTGGGAAATTAAGAACTGTTCAAAACCGGGGAATAAAAAAATTGATACCAGGCCTACGCCTAAAAATAAAAACAAGATTATCTTCCAGGCTTGAAGAAGCTTACTCAGTCCCAATCTTAAAACCAGGAATAAAGCAACGGCAACCATACTAAAAACTACTATCTGGGGATAACCGGCCAGAAGTTGTAATGCTACAGTAAAGCTTAATAAAACCAGCCATTTTTTCCTTCCCTCAGTTACGATCTTATCTACCAGCAGCAGTAAAAGGGGTAAAAAAGCACTGGCCAAAGTTAAAGTATTCCACTCCAAATAAACCAGGCCAAACCCTCCAAAAGCATAGCTGATGCTGCCCAAGATAGCAGGAATTTGATTTAATTTTAAATGCCTTAAAAATAAGTACATCAAAATTAAAGCTAAAAAGGGCTGAAACATCACTTGCAGTGTCCAGGCAATAGGGATGGAGAAAAATAAGTAAAAAAGCATGGTAGGAAAAAGCAAGGCAATTTGGAAATTGGCAAATAAAGGATAACCCAGAAACATTTGGGAATTCCATAAGGGCAGTTGGTTTTGACGGATAAGGTCTACTGCTAAAGCTTTAATCGGATAAATCACTGAAATTACATCCGACATCATGGGGTTTTTGACCGGCACACCTACGCTATAACCCCATTTATAATCCAGCCAGGGATAATAACCTCCTGCTATGATATCAGCAGGGATAGGAAGTAAACCTAAAAAAACCTGATAAAAAAATAGGAGGATTAGACCAATAAAAACAATCAATATCACTATCCCATCATATATATTTAGCACCTGCTCTTCAATCTTCAATAATGGTCGGGGTGGCGAGAATTGAACTCACTACATCTGCGTCCCAAACGCAGCGGTCTACCGATGACCTACACCCCGGGAACAAAGTGCGCTTATACCAACAAATCCGAACCCAATTTCAATCGTCGCATTAGTCGTCGACGCCAAGCGCACGTTGTTTTCCTGTCTAAATCTGAATCCCGACCTCGCCCTAGTATTTTTTGCAATACAAAGACAAATGCGCGCGATTTTTACTATTATAATCCGCTAGGAGGCGGATGGGAACCCCGCAATATTATTCAGTAATCAATATATTTTATTGTTTTCCACAATTAGCTTGTTATAACAAGCTAATCACCACAATAAATTATTGTGGTGTTGTGGGTTTACTATGTTCCTATCACCCACCCTCCCAAATAGTTGTCGCTCGCCTCGCTGACGCTTTGGCGGAGCGGGCGGGCCCAATGATCCATCAAATCCAAACAACAGAAACAACAATAATCCACCTGCCTCGCCTGACGGCAGTCAAGGCGGGCCCCCGCCTTATAGATTACTATACGAATGAGCTAACTAACTTGGGTTTTAAACAAAGCCTAAATTCTTCTGAACCAACAGGCACAACAATAACTTTTGCCAAAGAAGATTTATTCTTAACTTTTGGCATTAAAAATATATATTCTGGTTCAGGAGATAACAAAAAACTTGTTGGCTACAAGGCCTTTATTGAACATAATTAAATGAAAGGGTTTACCCTTGTTGAACTTTTGGTAGTTATTGCAATTATTGCCATATTGGCAGCGGTTGGGTTAAAGCAAATTTGGCCATACAAAACAGTGTAACCGTTGCTGTTTTACCCATAGATCCTCTGAACAGTTCAGATTATCACTATACCTATTGTGCTGATGCTGATTCCTGGGAAATTAATACTGCTTTGGAATCCGGACAACAAGCTTACAGAATGGCTGCAGATGGCGGTAATGAGGCGGATAAGCAAAGCTTGCGATCCTTCGGATCTTAAATATGAAGTTGGCTCAAGCTATTTATTAATCAGTTCTGGTGGTATTTGTGAATTTTAGAAAATCTATTAACCCCATAGTTATTTGAATTCATAACCAAATTTTTGTATAATTTGCGGATGCACGAACGAGTTCC
>JACPEX010000021.1 GCA_016183265.1 Candidatus Daviesbacteria bacterium
ACACGGGTTTCTGCAATGATTTTTTTGAAGTCTTCCAGGTGGTTGACTGCTAAATCAGCCAAAATTTTGCGGTCCAGTTTTATGTTTTTAGTTTTAAGCTGGCCGATAAATTTAGAATAAGACAGGCCTTCATTTTTTAAGGCTATGCCCATTTGGGTAATCCACAGCCTTCTCATATCCCGTTTTCTTGCTTTGCGGCCGGCAAAAGCATAGGCCCCGGCATGCAGAAGAGAAGATTTGGCTTCCCTTATTAGTTTGCTTCTGCCGCCCCTGTAGCCTTTAGTAAGGCCCAAGACTTTTTTATGTTTCCGATGCGATGCAACGCCTCTTTTAACCCTTGCCATAATAGCCGCCTTTCTTAAAAAAATTGACTATTTTGCCCCAGTTTCCTGCCCGGTTTACCCCGGCATAATTTCTTGCCGAGCTGCCGGCCATTTTTGATCTTCCTGTTTGCTTAAAATTTCTTGTTTCTCTACCCATTTAAAGCCCGATCACCTTTCTTAGTTTCCTTGCCTCGCCTTTAAAATAGGCGCTGGTTTTCTTTTGCGCTTCTAAAGCGCCTTTGCTTTTTTTCCTTTTCAAATGCCCGGCCCCAAATTGATGCCTTCGCAAAATCTTACCTGTTGAGGTAATTTTAATTCTTTTAAGAACTGACTTGTTTGTTTTCTGCTTCGGCATGTTGCGCGCCTCCTTTTCCTTTTCCTAAAATCATGGACAGTTTCCTGCTTTCCATTTTAGGCTCTTTTTCTATCACGGCCTTATCACCTAAACGGTTGATGGCTTCCTGCAAAACCTTGTATCCTATTTCCTGATGAGCCATTTCCCTGCCTTTGAACTTAACTGTTAACTTAACTTTATGCCCTTCCTTCAGAAATTCTTCTGTCCGGTTCAACCTAACTTGCAAATCATGATCAGCGATCCTGGGAGAAAGCCATAGCTCTTTGAGTTCTCCTCCTCCACCCTTTTTTGATGCCCTGTCCTTTTTATTTTCCTCATACCTAAACTTTTGAAAGTCGGTTATTTTAGCAACAGGAGGGTCAGCATTTGGGGCAATTTCAATTAAATCTTGTCCCAACCCTTTTGCTTTTTCCAAAGCTTCAGTCTTAGTCAGGATTCCCAACTGTTCACCTTTGGAATCCATTACCCTAAGCTTCGCAGCCTGGATATGCTCATTAAGTCTATAAAATTTGGCCAGTTAACAAGCCTCCTTCATATTGCTTGCCTCAGATTCTAACATAGATTATGATTTAGATTCAATACTCGCCTTAATTTTTACTAAAAATTCTTCAATAGTGATTGCTCCCAAATCTTCACCGGATCTTGTCCTGACTGCAACTTTACTTTCTGCTTCTTCCCTGTCTCCCACAATAATCATATATGGAATTTTCTGCATTTGGGCATCCCTGATTTTTGCCTGCATCTTTTCTGCCCTTAAATCAATCTCTGCCCTTATGCCTGAGGATTTAAATTGTTCGAGTACATCTTGTCCGTATTTTTGATGCCTGTCTGCAATGGGTATAATTTGTACCTGAACAGGCGCAAGCCAGATTGGAAAAGCCCCTTTAAAATTTTCAGTTAGAATTGCTATGAATCTTTCAAAAGAACCAAAAATTGCTCTGTGGATCATCACTGGTCTTTGTTTTTCGCCCTTTTCATCGATGTATTCTAATTTGAACGCTTCTGGTTGATGAAAATCCAGTTGGACAGTTGCCAGTTGCCAATCCCGGCCTTGAGAATCTTTGATATGCACATCTATTTTAGGTCCATAAAATGCTCCATCGCCTTTTTTGTCTCCGGCTTTTATGCTTTTTTCCTTTAAAACATTCCCCAAAGCCTTTTCAGCTTTATCCCAATTTTCGTCGGTTCCTGCCCTTATTTCCGGCCTGGTGGCCAACCTGAATTCATATTCAAACCCAAAACTTTTATAAAACTCAATCATCATATCTAAGATATTCGATACCTCGTTAAATATTTGATCTTCAGTTGCATAAATATGGGCATCATCCATGGTGATTTGTCTTACTCGCAGTAGCCCATTAACTTCTCCGGATTTTTCCCTTCTATGGAGTCTACCTATTTCAGACAGCCTTAAAGGCAGCTCTTTATAACTTCTGGGCCTGAATCTATAGATAATAGTTGATTCGGGGCAGTTCATTGGTTTTAAGGTGTAGCTGACTGGTTTAGAATCATCCGCTTCATCAGAAAGTTGCAGGTTGTACATATTATGTTCGCCAAATTTTTCCCAGTGTCCGGATTGCTTAAATAATTCGCTTTTGACCATGATTGGAGTGGAAGTTTCTAAGTAGCCTGCTTTTTCGGTCAACTGCCGGATATATTTTTCTAACTCTTTAAAAATAACCATGCCTTTTGGCAGCCAAAAAGGGGCACCGGGAGCAACGTCGTTAGTAAAAAATAATTCAAGCTCCTGGCCTATTTGTTTATGATCTTTTAATTGTTTATCCATGTTCGATTTATACTAATAATACTTCGAATTGTAAAAGAAATCTATCTGGGAGATTTTGGGAGGGAATCAAGTAGTTCGCTTAAGCCGGGGATAAAATTAAAAAGCCTTAAAATAGAAATAATAATAGCAGCTACAATTGTGGCCCCAATTACAGTTCCCAAACCCCAAGCTAACCCTCCTAAAAAATTAGCAATAATAATGCTTTTTTTATTCATATTCATATTTGCTTTTAGGTGTTTTTCTATGTGAAATGTGCTCATGTGGGCGGTATAGGGATCGAACCCATGACCTTCTCAACGTCAATGAGACGCTCTACCAGCTGAGCTAACCGCCCAAAAATTACTATCTAAACTGCCCGTCCTGGATATTTTATGTGATGAGGATAATATATTCAAGGAAGAATTAACCCGGGGTTGTACTCCAGTGGCCGCCACCACTTCGCTCTCCGCCCATCAATAATTCATTTTCTCCTACATTAAAGCCTCCCTTGGCTTTTGGTGCCTCAGCTTCCTTTTGTTTCTTTTCCGCCTTTTTGCGCTCTTCAATCAATTTCTTACGCAGTTCTGCCCGTTGGTAGGTGCTCCTGTCCCTATAACCGGCTTGATAGCCTAATAATTGATTTTTTTGCTCTGTTGGTAAATTGGTGGCAATATCATTTATTTCTTCTTCAAAAAGCAATTTATCCTTTGCCCTTCGGGCCCTGTCAACATCTTCTTTTAAAGCCTGGAAGAA
>JACPEX010000008.1 GCA_016183265.1 Candidatus Daviesbacteria bacterium
CCATTATTTTACAAAAGTATTTGGCCCTGCGGGTGATTTTTGTAAAAAATCAGACGCAAAAGATATTGAAAAATTTGTAAAGAAAAATCCGGTTCCGGAAGCCAAAAGGACTATTGCTCAAGCCCTGGAACAGATTTATTCTAATGCCGAGTGGCTAAAAAGGGACGAGGGGGAAATCAAAATTTGGTTAAGTTCTAACCGTTGACTTTTTAGTACCAAATATAGTACCATATGACTAAACGAGACAAAAGGGTAAAAAAGCTCTTTCAAAATCCAAAAACAGTTCCTTTTAAGGAACTGGATAAGGTGCTACAGGATCTTGGATTTAGCCAAAGGCAGCCAAGGTCGGGTAGTAGTCACTATGTTTATACCAAAGGGAATATCCAAATGTCAGTACCTTTTAGAAGGCCTTTTGTTAAAGAGGTTTATGTTAAAAGAGTGCTGGAACTTCTAGGAGAAGAAGATGAAGAAAAACCTTAAATATTATCTTAATTTAGATTATACGATCAGGCTCAAGCAAAATGAGGATGGTTCTTATTTTGTGGAAATTGAAGAACTGCCCGGTTGTATGAGCGAGGGTGATACCAAAGTGGAGGCTTTGAAAATGGTTGATGATGCCAAAAAAGCGTGGATCGAAATAGCTTTAAAAAGAAAAATAAGGATTCCGGAACCGGAAAAAGATGAGTTTAGCGGAAAATTAAATGTCAGAATGCCGAAGTTTCTACATAGAAAATTATCTTATAAAGCAAAAGAAGAAGGCGTCAGTTTAAATACCTTGATTTCTACTACCCTGGCTTCTGCAGTTTAAGAAACTAACAAAATCCTGGGGTGCAAACCTAATTTCACCCCTAGGGTGGTATCCCCTTTGCACATCAGGATGCAAGTAATAAATCACTATATGATTGAGGCTGTAAGTCATTTTCGTTTACTCCCAAAAGTTTCAAATAATATTGGCATTGTTCCATTAATCTTTCTCTTCCTCTATTTCCTGTTTTATCAATAGCTTCTATTTCCACAAAAGAGCCAAGTTGTTTTACTTGGTCGATGTGAAACTTAACATTGTCTATAAAATAAATTTCCCTCTGTTTATTTACCACAACAAGCACCCCCAAACTTTGAGTTAAGATATCCTTTAGAGAAGAGTCGGGAGGAACCGGGAATAAGGTAACATTAGACTGTTTAGGGCCTTGCTCATTCTCTCTCTCTCATAATAAATTAAATTCCGTTCAATATTGCCCTCTCTTAATTTTAACCTGCCATGAGGAATTTTAAAATAGGTATCAATCTGGTGGTCAATGCCTTTGAAATCAGCTCCCTCTGATTCTAAAATGCTTTTAATTCTTTCTGGATCATCACACCGAGTCTTAATTTCTATATTTATATGTGACATAGATGGAAGCATGCCTCAAACCAATTCAAGAAAGCCTTTTTTAAAATCAATAGTTAATTTAAAGTATTTTAGAAATGATAAGCCCAATAATCCGTCAGCCGGGGCTTCCGGCGGCAGATCTTTAACAATTGCTTCTACATTTTGAATACTTTTTCCCAATACTGTTATTTCTGGAATGATTACCTTGGGTACTGTTTCTAAGGTATTAGCAGAAGTAAGTTGTACAGTGTGATCTTGAGTGATTCTAAGCTTAATGGCTACTGCTAATTTCCAATTAATCATTACATAGGTCGAGCCGGTGTCAAGCACTAAGTGGGTAATTTCTGCAAAGCGGTTCTTCACTTTTGCTTCCAGGATAATGCCATAAGTATCAGGGTCAAATTTTAAATTTGCCATTTAGAAAAGAAAAGCTCCTGCGATTTTGCCGGTGTAAATGGTCGTGAAGGTTTTACCATGAGTTTTTTTGTCAGGAAGTTTTGCTAATTGGTCGTATATCTCATTCTTATCTCGGCTGGTAGTGATTGGCTTAACTTCCAGCGCCCTGTTTAACT
Source organism: Candidatus Daviesbacteria bacterium (assembly GCA_016183265.1). Lineage (GTDB taxonomy): Bacteria > Patescibacteriota > Microgenomatia > Daviesbacterales > UBA10151 > UBA10151. The sequence goes on from JACPEX010000008.1 coordinate 1,942, forward strand.
TATCTTCTTTTAATACCTCAGCCAAAACCCAGGTGTCTTTGAATTTTTTCTTAACTTCTGAGATTTTCATAAATCCAGTTTACTAAATATGGTAAAATCTTTCAATGGCATTAAATGTGACTGATTTAAGGAACGGTACTTATTTTAAAGAAGGCAAGGATATTTTGCTGGTTTTAACCTATGAACATGTAAAAACCGGCCGGGGTTCCGGCAATATTAAAGTCAAAGTCCGCAACTTAAGAACAGGGTCAGTTGTAGAGAAATCTTTTATAACAGGGGCCAGGGTTGATGAGGCAGATGTTGAGAAGAAAAAAACCCAGTTTCTATACCGTGACGGTGACACTTTTAATTTTATGGATCCGCAAAGCTTTGAGCAATTCTCCGTTTCTTCAGAGGTTATAGGTGATCAGGCGAAATTCTTAAAAGATGGTTTAGAGGTGATTTTGATTGTTTCAAATGAAGAAGCATTGGGGCTTGAGTTGCCGATGAGTTTGGTTTACACCATTTCTGAAACCGGCCCCGGGGAAAAGGGTAATACAGTTTCCAATGTTTTTAAAGAAGCAACACTTGATAATGGTTTGATTGTTAAGGTCCCTATGTTTATGAAAGTGGGAGAACGTGTTAAAGTAGATACTAGGTCAGGAGAATATATAGAAAGGGTAAAGGGTTAAGCGAAAAGCGTAAAGTATGACAAAGAAAATAACCAAAGCTTTAATACCTGCAGCAGGATTTGGTACGAGATTCCTTCCTCAAACCAAAGCCATGCCCAAAGAAATGATGCCTCTTGTAGATAAGCCGATTATCCAGCGGGTGGTGGAAGAGTTGGTGGAAGCCGGTATTGAAACCATTGTGATTGTGACCGGTTGGAACAAAAGGTCAATTGAAGACCATTTTGACAATAATTTTGAGCTGGAAGAGAAATTGCAGGAAGCAGGCAAAACAAATGCTCTAGAGGAAGTCCGCAGAATTTCCGATTTGGCTGAATTTGTCTATATCCGCCAAAAAGGCCCGCAAGGCAATGCTACCCCAATCCTAAACGCAAAACATATTATGGGTAATGATCCCTTTATAGTTTTTTGGGGGGATGATTTTATAGATGCTACTCCGAGCCGGGCCAAACAAATGGTGGCTGCCTTTGAAAAATATAACGCTCCGATACTGGGAGCCATGAAAGCTTTAAAAGATGAAGATTATAAAAGGTATGGTTTTGCCGGAGGCGAGCAAGTTGAAGAAGGGGTAATTAAGGCCACTAAGATTATAGAAAAGCCGGGGAGCAAGCAAGCTAGTCCGTCTGACCTGGCTATTATCAGCGGATTTATTTTTACTCCGGAAATTTATGGAGTATTGGAAGAAGCCCAGGCAGAGTTAAGAGAGGGCGAGGAATTGGTTTATACCCTGGGTTTGCAAAAATTAATTGATATGGGTTTTCCTATTTTTGCTTTAGAAATAAAGGATGCGCTGTACCGCGATACCGGCAATAAGCTGGAATACTTAAAAACTGTAGTTGAATATGGCAGGAGCCACCCGGAATTTGGTGAAGAGTTTAGTAAGTATTTAAAAGAGTTAGTTGAAGCTTCTAAGGATTAGGATCAGGCCGGCTACAGTTGCAACTTGGGTTAAAATTCCCAGGGGCAATTTGGCTTTTCCATTGGTGCGGTGGCCGAATCTGTAAAAGGTGGAAAAAGGAAAAAATTTGAAGTTAAACAGCAGATAAGGCATCTGCATAAAATCCCATACTTCGGCCATTAGTATGGCAAAAAATAAATAAAGGCGGTCAGTGCTGCTGCCAAAAATAAGAAAGGTTAAAATTACCCCAAAGGTTAAATCTGCCGCGCTTTGAAAAAAAAGCACCAGTTTACTTTTTCTGTTCCAGCCCACACCAAAATCCCAATGCGGGATCATGTCGGCAATCGGATGTGAGATAGCTGCAAGGGGAATCCCGATTGTTGGATTTTGAATGGAAGCGGCAATAGTCCCTCCTATTAAAGCATGAGCTGTAGCGGTCATGTAACTATCCAGTGTAGCACGTTTTGTCAAAATATGATAACCTTACCCATATGTTTCCGGTACTTTTTTCTATCGGGGGAATGTCTATTTCCTCATTTGGAGTTTTTTTGGTTCTGGGATTTTTATTCGGAATATTTTTAATTTGGAGATTGAGCAGGGCATGGGATCTGGATGAAGAAAAGGTTTTAGATTTAATATTGCTAACTTTTATTGGCGCTTTAGCCGGGGCAAGATTTTATTTTGCTATAGAGAACTGGCATCTTTTTGCCGCCTCGCCTTTTAATTTAATTTTGATAAATAAAGTGCCCGGCTTTTCCTTTTGGGGCGGGTTTTCAGGCGGCTGGCTGACTCTTTTTTTCCTCTCCAGGCGCAGACGCTTTAATTTTTGGCAACTTACTGATATTGCCATACCAGGCTTGTTAGGGGGGTTGATTTTTGCCGATTTAGGTTGTTTTTTAGGAGGCTGTAATATTGGAGTTCCTTCGAAGCTATTTTTTGCTGTCACCCAGGTGGGCAGTGTCGGGAAAAGAATACCGGTTCAAGTAATCGAATCACTGATTTTGGCTATTATTTTAGTAAAAATTTGGTCCCAGGCCACCCATTTTCACCAGAGAGGGAAAATAGCAGGCTTGGGACTTAGTTTAATAGGCGGGACAAAGCTGCTTGCGGAACTTTTCAAGCAAAGCCATTCTGACGGTATTTTTGCCGGCTCTTTGTTTGTTTTAGGTCTGGTTATTTTATATAAAGCAACTAAACAAAGTCCGGTTGACTATTTTACAGACTTGGTGCGTAATTTAACCCTGCAAAATTTAAGCAGGTATTGGTATAATCAAAAGACTAATGCAAGTTGGCAAATCAGGAATTTAAAAAAAATTTTAAGGAGAAAAAATGTTAAATTTTCCTAAAAAAACCCTTGAATTTATAAAAAGACATCTCCGCAGACAACAAAGAGAAGTGGAGAAGAACTTAAAAGAAGTTGAAGAGGATGATCCGGTTAAAAGTCCGAGCTTGGCAGAATCCTCAGAACCGGGAACTGATTCATATCTGGCTGATACGCACGCAAAGACTATAGTGTTAGGACAACAACTTAAAAATGCTAAAACCAGTATTTTAGTAGCTTTAACAAAGATCAAAAAAGGAACTTATGGTAAGTGTGAAAAGTGCGGCATGAAGATTGAAATAGGCAGACTAATGATTATGCCCACAGCCCAGTACTGCATAGCTTGTTCCAAGAAAACATTAAAAATTAGAAATTAGAAAATGGAAATTTGTCTTTATGGTGGCCCTCCCGGGGTATTTATCCCCGTATTGGAATGGACATCCCCTGTAACCTGTATCCAGGGGAGGATGCCGCTGGGGCAAAGGGGCAGGAAGAACGGAGTAGTAGCGCTGTGGATTGCGCCATTCCAAAGCCTGGCATAGTAGGTGGTATTGAGAGAATAGGATGATAAATTTGATAAATTTCCCATAAGACCGGAAGTTCCTAAGAAATAGTTGGTGGTTAAGCTGACATTAGTAAAGGTGGCCTGGGTTTGGG
>JACPEX010000022.1 GCA_016183265.1 Candidatus Daviesbacteria bacterium
AGGACTGGAAGAGATAAAAACTGAAGGTGAATTTAATCCTGCTTTGCAGGAGGCTGTTGACACCAGGGCGGGCGATGATAATATAATTTTGGTAGTAGTCAGGAAAGGTTATACTTTAAATGGTAAAATATTAAGGCCGGCTCAAGTGGTGGTTGGGAAATCAGAATCAAGAATTATGAATCAAGAATCAAGGGAGGAAGAGGAGAAAATATGACAGCAGAAAATAAACCAAGTTTTAAAACAGGAGCTGTTGAACTTGTCAAAGCTTTGGGTTTATTAGCACAGATGGCTTTAGATCCTAGAACAGATGTGGCTTTTATGAGGCAGTGGAATACTTCTCCTGATAAACCAGAAACATTTGCAGGCAAAATTAGAAAGACATTGAGTATTATAAGGAGTAAATAATAATATGGCAAAGATTGTGGGAATTGATTTAGGGACAACTAATAGTGCAGTAGCAGTGATGGAGGGCGGAAAGCCCAAAGTCATTCACAGCGCTGAAGGAGAAAACATTATCCCTTCGGTGGTTAACCCGATTAAAAACATTGTGGGGAGAGTGGCCAAAAGACAGGCAATTGTTAACCCCAAAGAAACTATTTTTTCCATTAAAAGATTAATGGGCCGCAAATTCAAGGACCCGGAAGTTCAGAGGGATATTAAGTGGCTTCCCTACACTATTAAAGAAGGCCGGGAAGGCATGGCGGTGGTGGAAGTAGAAGGCCATGACTATACCCCGCAGGAAATTTCTGCCCAGATTTTACAAAAGATCAAAGCTGATGCCGAATCCTACTTGGGTGAAAAAGTCACCGATGCTGTTATTACTGTTCCCGCATATTTCGATGATGCCCAAAGGCAGGCTACCAAACAAGCCGGAGAAATTGCCGGGTTAAATGTCCAAAGGATTATTAATGAGCCGACTGCCGCAGCGCTAGCTTATGGCTTGGATAAATCCCATGCCCATACCATTGCTGTTTACGACTTAGGCGGAGGCACTTTTGATATTTCTGTTTTGGAATTAGGTGACGGAGTAATCGAGGTTAAATCTACCAACGGTGATACTCACTTGGGTGGGGATGATTTTGACCAGGTAATTTTGGACTGGCTGGCAGAAGAATTTAAAAAAGAACAAGGGATTGACCTAAAGGGTGACAGGCAGGCTTTGCAGAGGCTCCGTGATGCAGCTGAAAAAGCTAAAATCGAGTTGTCTTCGACCCAGGAAGCCTCAATTTCTATTCCGTTTGTGACGGCTGATTCTTCCGGCCCCAAGCATTTGGAGATGAAGCTGTCGCGGGCCAAACTTGAAGCGATGGTTAAACCATTGATTGATAAAACCTTTGAGGCGGTAAAAGCAGCCATCAAAGATGCTAAGCTGGAGGCATCTAAAATAGATGAGGTGGTTTTGGTTGGAGGCATGACCAGGATGCCCTCGGTACAAAAAGCGGTTCAGGACTTCTTTGGTAAAGAGCCTCATAAAGGCATTAACCCGGATGAGGTGGTGGCAGTGGGTGCAGCCATTCAGGGCGGAGTCTTGGGCGGGGAAGTCAAAGACGTGCTTTTGTTAGATGTGACTCCCTTAACTTTGGGTATAGAAACTTTGGGCGGAGTCAGAACTCCCCTTATTTCCAGAAATACCACGATTCCTACTTCAAAAAGTGAGACTTTTTCAACAGCAGCTGATAACCAGCCGGCTGTGGAGATTAATGTTTTGCAGGGCGAGCGGGAAATGGCAGCAGATAATAAAACCCTGGGGAAATTTACTCTCGACGGGATTCCGCCGGCTCCCCGCGGCGTGCCGCAAATTGAGGTGACTTTTGATATTGATGCCAACGGCATTTTAAATGTGACAGCGCACGATAAAGCCACCGGCAAAAAGCAAAATATCACTATCACCGGTTCAACAGGCCTTTCCAAAGAAGAAGTGGAAAAGATGACTAAAGAGGCTGAAGCCCATGCGGATGAAGATAAAAAGAGGAAGGAAGGGATTGAGATTAAAAATCAGGCAGATACGCTGGTTTATACGGCAGAAAAGTCTTTGAAAGATGCCGGGGATAAAGTATCGGCTGAGGTAAGGACTGATGTTGAACAAAAATTAAATGATCTGAAGGGTGTTATCCAAACAGCATCACCGGAAGATTTAAAGCCCAAAATGGAAGCATTGTCAGAATCACTGCAAAAAATAGGCGAGGCAATGTACAAAGAACAGCCGTCAGCTGACAGCTCTCAGCCTTCAGCCACGCAGGAAGAACCAAAGAAAGAAGAGGCGGTAGAGGGAGAAGTGGTTGAAGAAAATGGAAAGAAAGAATAATGGATGGCGACAAAAAGAGATTATTACGAAATTTTAGGTGTTTCTAAGAGTGCCTCTGATGCAGATATTAAATCAGCCTACCGCAAATTGGCTAGGCAGCACCATCCTGATATAGATAAATCAGCAGGGGCTGATGTGAGGTTTAAAGAAATAGGAGAAGCCTATCAGGTTTTATCGGATCCGCAGAAGAAACAGGCTTATGATCAATTTGGTCACGCTGCTTTTGACCCTTCGACTCCCTTCGGTCGCTCAGGGCAAGCAGGTGGTGGATTTAATCCTTTTGGTGGCGGTGGACACTGGCAAACATATTCTAATGCCCAGTTTGATTTTGGCGGATTTGAAGATCCCTTTGAATTGTTTGAACAAATTTTTGGCGGCGGTTCCCCTTTTGGACAAGTCTTTAGAAGGCGCCCGACTTACCAATTAAATTTATCCTTTGATGAGGCAATTCATGGGGAGACTAAAGAGGTGGAAGTAGAATCAAGAAATGCCCATGGGCAACTGCAAAGAAAAAGGATGAAAATTAAGGTGCCGGCCGGGGTAGATAACGGCACTAAAATGAGGTTTGGTCCGCCAGATGGCGGATTGGATATTGTGTTTAATGTCGGAAGAAGCGCCGAGTTTTTAAGGGAAGGGGCAGATATTTTCTCGGAAATTACTGTCAATATTCCGCAGTTGGTTTTAGGGGACATATTTGAGGTGGATACTACCCAAGGTAGGGTAAAAGTGAAAGTGCCCCACGGCACCCAACCCGGGTCTCTGGTCAAACTAAAAGGTAAAGGCGCTCCCCGTTTAAATGACGGCTCGCCTCGCTTCGCGGGCGGAGCGGGCTACGGAGACCACTATGTCAGGGTAAATCTGGATGTTCCCCAAAACCCCTCAAAACAGGAGAAACAGCTTTATGAAGAATTAAAAAACCTCTCTGCCAAGAAAAAAGGCTGGTTTTAATTTAGAATAATCCGACAATTTGGCCGTTGTCATCAAGGTCTACTTTTTCACCGGCCGGAATTGACGGTAGTCCGGGCATGGTCCGCATTTCGCCCAGTAATGGATACAAAAATCCGGCGCCGGCAGAAAGTCTGACATCCCGGATCGGCACAGTAAAGCCTTTAGGTCGACCCTTTAAAGTCTTGTCATGGGATAAAGATTCATGAGTTTTAGCCATACAAATAGGTAAATCGGCATAACCCATGTCCGTATACATCCTGATGGCTTTCTCTGCAGCAGGCAGATAGGTCACCCCGTCTGCCCCATAAATCTTTTTAGCAATGATCTCTATTTTTTCTTTAATGGGAATATTCAGCGGATATAAAAATTTAAAATTACTCTTTTTCCCGCAAGCTTTCACAACTGCTTCCGCCATTTCTTTGCCGCCTGCCCCGCCTTTTTGGTGAATATCAGAAGTGACTGACGATTCTGCTCCGGCTGCAAGAGACAAATCTTTGACGAGTCTAATTTCAGCATCAGTATCAGTGCTAAAGCGGTTAATGGCCACTACAACCGGTATGCCAAATATCCGCATATTTTCAATTTGTTTGGCCAAATTTTCTACCCCTTCTTTAACTGCTTGCAAATTTTCTTCAGTTAGTCCTGGATCCAAAGGCTTGCCAGCCACTACCTTAAAGCGGCCGCTATGCATTTTTAAAGCCCGGATGGTGGCCACAATCACTGCAGCATCAGGTTTTAACCCGCTGACCCGGCATTTAATATTCATAAACTTTTCTGCCCCCAAATCAGCCCCAAAACCGCTTTCTGTGACTACATAATCAGCCAATTTTAAGGCAATGGTATCGGATAAAATAGAGTTGTTGCCATGGGCAATGTTGGCAAACGGGCCGCAATGGACAAAAGCCGGAGTATTTTCCAGTGTCTGCATTAAATTCGGTTTGATAGCATCTTTCAAAAGTACGGTCATGGCTCCGGCTACTTTTAAATCTTCGGCAGTGATAGGCTTGCCGTCATAGGTTGTGCCGATAACTATTTTACCCAGGCGTTTTCGTAAATCCTTTAAGCTAGTTGTTAAAGCCAAAATGGCCATCACTTCTGAGGCTACTGTAATGTCGAATCCGGTTTCCCGGGGGATGCCGTCTTTACCTAAACCAATAATGATGTTTCTTAAAGCCCGATCACTTACATCAACTACCCGACGGAAAGTGACTGTTTGGGGATTAATCCCTAATTTATTTTCATGAAAAATATGATTATCAATGAAAGCCGCCAAAAGATTATGAGCAAGCCCGATCGCATGTACGTCCCCTGTCAGGTGTAAATTAAAATCCTCCATGGGGATAATTTGCGAATATCCGCCGCCGGCTGCGCCGCCTTTAATGCCAAAGACAGGACCAAGTGATGGTTGTCTGATGCAGATAATGGCTTTTTTGCCGATTTTGGAAAGCGCTTGTCCCAAGCCGACGGTAGTCGTGGTTTTACCTTCCCCTAAAGGGGTGGGGGTAATGGCAGTTACATCAATATACTTGCCGTTAGGCCGATTTTTTAACCTTTTTAAAGTATCTAAAGAAACTTTGGCTTTATAATTGCCATATAATTCAATCTCCTCTTCTTTTAAGCCAATTTCTGAGGCAATCTTAGAAATTGGCTTTAATTTGGCTGCTTGGGCGATTTTTAGATCACTTAACATGTTAATTGTTAAACACTGATGCCTTGTTTCCTTAATTCTGTTGCTTTTTGCTGCGAGCAATCTTCACAGCGAAATTCCGGAGTTTTGGTATTTAGTCTATCGTAATTATCAGCCTTGGCTAATCGGTATCCGCGGCTGACTTTATCACAATCAGCGCAAGTAGCATTCTCCAGGACTTCCCATTGGGAATCTAAGGTTTTGGAGGTGAAAATAAACTTATCTACCCAGAAAAATATCAATCCGCCGATTAAGTTGGCTACAGTTGAGCCGATCCAATCTTCGGTTGTGCCAAATATGGAGGGAGAATGTTTAAAATAAGCTACTACGGGAGCTAGAATAGGTGTGCTTAATTGCCATCTGACTAAATATAAAAAATACCTTTTGAAATTTATATTCATGAAAAATCACATTATCATAGTTTGATCTTGACTTCAATTTAGTAAAAGAGTTAAAATGCAACTGGTTAATATTCCAAAAGGACCTGAAGGTGGGCTAGTCCCACCTTTTTTAAAATTATGGCACAAGCAAGAACTGAATTTGCAGCTGCATTAAATCAAATCGCTTCTGAAAAAGGGGTGGATGTCAGTGTGGTTTTAGAGGCAATTAAGGCTGCTGCTTTGGCTGCTTATAAAAAAGATTTGATGTTAAGAAACCAACCAATCCCTGAAGATTTTGAAGAATTTACCTCAGAAGTTAACTCCGCTTCCGGTGAAATTTCCATTTTTCATGGCAAAGATAACGTGACACCCCCTGGTTTTGCCAGGATTGCTGCTTCAATTGCCAAGCAGGTAATCATGCAAAGGCTTAATGAGGCAGAAAGAAGCACTATTTTGGCAGAATATGAAAGTAAAATCGGAACTGTTATCTCCGGCAGTATTCAAAGACAAGAGGGAAATACCTTTTTTGTAGATTTAGGCCGTGCCGAAGGGGTATTGCTACCCTCGGAGCAGGTTCATACGGAAATGTATCATCAAAACCAGCGTTTAAAGTTCTTAGTTAAAGAAATCCGGGAAGGCGGCAGGGGATCTGAAGTGCTGGTTTCCAGGGCAGATCCAAATTTAGTAAAAGCCCTTTTTGCCCTTGAGGTGCCGGAAATTCAATCAGGAGCTGTTGAAATTAAAATAATTGCCAGGGAGGCAGGATCAAGGACAAAAATTGCCGCTTTTTCTTCTGAAGATGGAGTTGATCCAGTGGGAAGTTTGGTTGGACAAAAAGGTGTAAGAGTTCAGGCGGTAATCAGTGAATTAGGCGAGGAAAAGATTGATATCATAAGTTATTCTGATGATCCGGCCAGGTTTATTGCTCAAGCTTTATCTCCGGCTAAAGATATTCAAGTCAGGTTAAATGAAAAAGACAAAATAGCCACAGTGACAGTGCCGCAAAGCCAATTATCTTTGGCAATCGGAAAAGGCGGGCAAAATGTCAGGTTAGCTGCAAAACTTACCGGCTGGAAAATAGATATTGTGGGAGCAGAGGAGCCTGAGGTAACTAGCGCAGAAGAGGAAAAGGCCGAGGCCACTGATCCGGATAAAACCATTGGTGAGGCAGTTGCTGAGGCAGTTGAAGAAAATATTACAGAAGCTATGCAGGATGAGTCAAAGGGGGGAGAGTTGCAAGAAGAACCAATAGTTGATGATCCGCAAGCTGCTGCTGATGCAGAGGCAGATATCGAAGAAGAAGACCAAAAGTCCGGTGAGACCGAAAAAGAAAAATTAAATGAAGAACAAGGTTCGATGGCAGAAACTCCCAAAGAGGAACGTGGGGATACAATTGGAGACCGCGACCCATTAGAAGAAGAAAAAGCGCCTGCGCAAGAAGCAGATCAAGGGAAAAGTAGTAAGTAGTATGTATTAAGGGTATGAAAATATTTTTAACTTCCATAATACTTAATACATAATACTAGTCCCTAAAGTTAATAACAGAAGGAGTAAAAGTATTAGTATGAGTGAAATTAGCAGACCGCCAATAGTAACTATATTAGGCCATGTTGATCACGGCAAAACCACTCTGTTGGATTTTATCCGTAAATCTGCCGTTGCTGCAAAAGAACACGGCGGAATTACCCAGCATATCGGAGCTTATCAGGTTGCTCACGATAATAAATTAATAACTTTTATTGATACCCCCGGACATGCTGCTTTTGAAAAAATGAGGTCCAGGGGCGCAAATGTAGCCGACATTGCCATTCTGGTAGCCGCCATTGACGACGGTTTAATGCCGCAGACCATTGAGGCGATTAAACACATTCAAGCTGCCAAAGTTCCTACTATCGTGGCTATTAACAAAATTGATCTGCCGGGGATTGATAAAAATGTCCAACTTCTAAAAATAAAAAAACAATTATCAGACCAAAAAATTAACTTGGAGGAATATGGTGGCGATGTGCCGGTGATCCCTTTGTCTGCCAAAACAGGCGAAGGGGTGGATAAGCTTTTGGAAATGATTCTTCTGGTCTCAGAAATGCATGAATTAAAAGGTGACCCGGCACTATCTGCAGCAGGTGTAGTGATTGAGGCAAATTTAGATAAATTTAAAGGGTCGGTGGCAACGGTTTTGGTTAGAAATGGGACCCTGAAAAGGGGAGATGCGATTGCAATTGGTGGAGTAACAGGAAAAGTCAGGGGGCTATTTGATTACAACGGCAAACCGGTTGATATGGCCGGGCCTTCAACGCCGGTCGAAGTTTTGGGTTTGGAAGCAGTGCCTCAAGTTGGAGCTGTTTTGGGTGAATTGCCGGAAGTTAAGCAGGCAGAAGCAATTATTTCGCTTGTAGACAGGCTTAAAGCAGGGGATACAAAAACTCTCAAAGTGATTATTAAAGCAGACAAGCAGGGGTCATTGGAAGCAATTGAGACTTCTTTGCTTAAGTTTAACGGGGAGAAAAAAATAATTGATTTTATTTTTTCAGGAACGGGGGATATCGGAGAAGAAAATATAAAATTGGCAGCGACTGTTGGAGCAATTGTAATTGGATTTAATGTTAAAGTGGCCTCTGGAGCTCAAAAACTGGCTGAAAATGAACACGTTTTAATCCGCAATTACAATATTATTTACGAACTGCTGGAAGATGTTGAGGAGGTGGTTAATACACTCCTCGAAGTAGGTCAGTTGGAAGAAGTTTTAGGTAAGGCTAATATTATTGCGGAATTTCCTCATGGCAAACTCGAAAAAATTGCCGGCTGCAGGATGACAGAAGGCACAATTGCCAAAGGGCAAAAGATTAGAGTGGTCCGCGAAGGGGTATTAGTCGGTGAAACGAAACTTAAATCTCTTAAAAAAGTTAAAGAGGAAGTAAATAAAGTAGAAAAAGGAAACGACTGCGGCATGCTCTTTGACCCAATTGTAGATTTCCAAATCGGTGACACCGTCGAATCCTTCAGGGTAATTTGATTGACAAGTATTTACGGAGGAAATAATATGAGCAAAAAGAAATTACTAACCCCGGATTTTAAAAGTATAGAAGAAATGGCAAGTTTTTGGGATACCCATGATTCTGAGGATTATCAATGGGAGACAGTCAAAGATGTTAAATTTTCTAAAAACTTAAAATCTGTTTTTAATTTTAAAAAGGTAGTACCAATAAGACTTGATAATGGAACTATCAATGCTGTTGAAAAAGTTGCCAGCGCAAAAGGGATTGGCACATCAACCGCTGCCAGGATGCTGATCCGTGAACGATTGGCCGAACTAAATATAATCTAATACTGTGCTTGCAATTATGGGATACTCGTGATAAAATCTGGCTGTGAAATACGACGGACAAATTAGTGAGCTTAAAAATCTTCTGCCAAATGCCAAAAGCATTCTTATTGCTATTCCGGCCGGAGCTGATATTGATAAATTATCTGCCGGGCTGGCTTTATTTTTAACTCTTGAAGCTGCCGGCAAGCAAGTCAGCATTGTTTCTGATGATAATATTTTAGTTTCCCAGTCACATCTTTTTGGGGTAGATCATATCCAAAAAACCCTGCCTTCTACAGATGGCGGTAATTTAACTTTAACTTTGGAAGGTGTAGCTGCCTCAGACGGGACAGTACCGGCTTTAGAAAAATTGGATTGGTTCGCTGAAAACAATAACTTAAATTTGGTTTTCCATGTTTTACCGGGCCAAATTTTTCAACCAGGTAGGATTGTCCCTCATTACCAGGGGTCAGGTTTTGACCTTATCTTTGTTGCAGGGGCAGCTAATTTAAATGCTTTAGGCAATGTTTATTCTCAAAACCAAAACGCTTTTTCCGGCGCCCACATTATTAATATTGATACCCAAACTGCCAACACCAGTTTTGGCCAAACTAATGTTTTAGATGCTGCTGCTTCTTCGGTTTGCGAGGTTATCACTAATTTAATTACTGATTTAGGTTATAATTTAGATACAGATACTGCCAGCAATTTGTTAGCCGGTATGTTTGATGCTACAAGTAACTTATCGGATCCAAAAGTGACTGCTGATACTTATATGGCTGTTGCCAATTGTCTGCGGGTAGGGGGCAAGAAACCTTCGGTTGGATCAGCAAATACAGCAACACCGGTTATTAAGAGCGCTCCTCAAAATGTGATTGCTAAGTCTCAGCCAACTTATGACTGGAATGCGGTGGCAGCTGCCATTGGCCAACAAGTAACCCCACAGGTAGTTACTAATGCAGCGGATAACAATCAACCTTCACCGGAAGAACAACCGGCTGCAGAAGGGGTAATTTCTGAGACAGTTGAACCTGAATGGTTGACCCCCAAAATCTTCAAAGGCACATCATTAGGTTGACATGCAACTTATAGTATGATAAAATTTTGCAGCATATGAATTATCGGGAAATTGAACGGGTAGAATTGAAGATTCCTCTTAGAGAGATCACTCATGATGTTCCAGTGGACAAAGCGCATGTTCAAACATTGGCGGAATCAATCAGAAAATCAGGACAACTATCCCCATTATTAGTGTGGACGCAAGGTAACCAAATAATTGATGGTTTCCACCGCACAGAGGCTTTAAGATCAGTCGGGACGGATGTAGCTTTATGTAATTTGATTGAATGTTCGACAGAAGAATTTAGAGATGCGCGCATCACTTCGGCAGTCATGCATAAAGGTGTAAGTTTTGCAAGAATTGTAATGTGGGGACGTGAAGCATTTGATGCTACCCCTTGGTCTGCACGTATGGGGGGGGCAGAAGCATTTCATTTGGATCGGTCTATCCAACGCCCGCAAGGCTATAGAAGAGCATTGCGATTAGGTTTTGCACATGATGAATTACAAGAACTTTTGGGGTGGGTAAAGCAAAAGTCTTTGATATGGGGATTAAAACCAGAACAAATTGCCAACATACTTGATTTGGCCGATATAACTTCGCCTTCCTTGGTTCCTTTAGTTGGACCACGCCACCAGGCGAGAGAAGAAGTTTTAACAAGACCTATGCTGCGTTCAATTGTAAGTCAAATTCCTGATCATTCAGTCCAAGAAGCACTGGCACAAAAAGCTATAGCAGAAAAGCTAAATGAGGCAGAGGTTAAGAGGCTTGTATTTACTTATGCTAATACTCAATCTCGAGAAAAAAGGCAATCTTTACTCTCGACCTCTTGGCTAGAAATAGAAAAACCAACTCCAAAATTAATAATCGTATCGGAAGAGGATCGTAAGAGAGTTGAAGAAGATAGGAGAAAGGCAAGCGAAAGATTTAGAATAGATATGATGGCGAGTATGTTGCTAGATGTTGCTAGAAATTTACCAGAGCTACCAATAGATAGTCATCCCCATCTTAGACCTACAGTAGATAAATCGATTAGTCAATTGTTAGTAAGTATCTCACGCTACCAACAGAAAGATGTGAATCTTATTACTGAGCTAGAGGCTCAGATTGAGCAGCTGACTGCAGAGAATCGGGACTTGAAAAAAGAGAATGAATTATTAAACAGAAATCTCACAGCTTTAAGGAGTGCAATGGGTATGGCTCGCAAACTTTCAGATGATGAATCGAAATTAAGGAGAGATAATTAATTCCCTTCTTCGGTAAGTGTTGTTAATTTTCCGAATAGAGACTTTTTGGTGGATTTGTTTAATAGGGCAGTTAATTTTTTATCAGCTTGCTCAGGTAATAAACTGGGAGAAACTCCAATAATCCCAGATTTTGTATCATTTGCCATCAAAGGAACAAAATCTTTGACATTGTAAGTAACTACAACCCGTTTTTCTTTTTGGGCCAGCTTGTAGACTTTAATATCAGACAAACTAGCCAGATTCAAATCTTTGGTGAGATGTTTAATATCATGCCTTTTGTTTAGATTAGGGAAGTATGAACGGACTGGAAAATTCTCATCAAGCAGTAGCTTGTGTTTGTAGAATCTTTTGGCTGATTTTGTCATTTGCCAATTTTACCAGCTCATCCATCGCGCCCTCAAATTTATCCCGTCCAACCCAGGGGTACATTTTCTCTATCTTATTTAAAGCATAACCTTGTTTTAGAAGGGATAAAATTACCTCAATAGGCACCCTTGTGCCCGCAATACAAGGTGCTCCACCCATAGTATCACGTTTAGATGTAATGTACCGATACTTTTTCATGTTATTAGCATAGCATAAATTTGCATATTTTTAAAGACTCTGTTACAATACCGAAATTAAAGAGCAACGTCTTGGCACCGAGGTTGTCTCAGAAAGGATTACGATGCCACTTGATCAGAAAGTTAAGCAAAAGATTATTAAGGAATTTGCCACCAAGTCCGGTGATACAGGTTCTCCTGAAGTGCAGGTTGCGCTTTTAACCGAACAAGTTAAAAACTTAACCGATCATCTAAAAGAACATACGCATGATATCCACTCCAGACGCGGGCTTTTATCAATGGTTAATAAAAGAAGAAGATTATTGCAATATTTGTTTAAAAAAGATAATGAAAGATATACAGTAGTGATTGAAAAATTAGGTTTAAGCAAGTAATTGTGGTATAATTGAAAGGTAAAGAGAAGTTTGGGGATTGAAAAGAAATAATTAAAAATTTTAATTGTTTCTTCCGCAGTTTCCAAACTCTCTCAAAATTTATAGTGAAAAAAGTAATAACTAAAGAAATTGACCTTAATGGTCGCAAATTAAAGTTAGAAACAGGCAAGATGGCTTTACAAGCTGATGCTTCTGTGGTTGTCTCGTGGGGAGAAACAGTGATTTTAGCCACTGTGGCTACCCAACCTTTAGCTGAAGATATTGGCTATTTCCCCTTGTCTGTTGAATATGTAGAAAAACACTATGCCGGAGGCAGAATTTCTTCTTCCAGGTTTATTAAAAGAGAAAGCAAGCCTACAGATGAGGCAGTATTAACCGGCAGGTTAATTGACCGCTCGATCCGTCCCCTGTTTCCCAAGGAATTTAAGAAAAATGAAGTCCAGGTTATATTAAGTGTTTTATCAATTGACCAAGCCAATGACCCCGATGTAATTGGTTTAATAGGAGCCTCAGCTGCTTTGTCTATCTCATCTGTGCCCTGGAACGGGCCAATCGCCGGTGTCAGGATAGGGGAAAAAGATGGCCAATTAATCGTTAATCCGCTTATGAGCGAGATGGGACAGATGAATATGGATTTGTTAGTAGCCTCTGGTCGCGAAAAAGTGGTCATGATAGAAACCGGAGCCAAGCAAGTTGATGAGAAACAGGTTTTTGAAGGAATTAAGGAAGCCCATACAACTTCGCAGCAGATCATTGCTTTGATTGAAGATTTTACTAAAGAAGCTGGTAAGGAAAAGCAAGTTATTTCCCATTTAGAGGAAGAAATAGAGGAAGCTTTAGTAACTGAAGTTACCAAAATAACCAAAGAAAGAATTGAGGCTGCCCTTTTTGACAACGAACATCCATGGCATGAAGCAACCGGTGATCAGATTAAAAAAGAATTGGCACTGCAGTATGCCGAAACCTTAACCCCGCAAATTATCTCCGGTATTTTTGATAAAGTCGCCAAAGAGATTTTACATGAAACAGTTTTACAAAAAGGCAAAAGAGTTGATGGCCGTGCTATGGATGAGATCAGGACACTTGATATGGAGGTTGGCCTTTTGCCCAGGACTCATGGCAGCGCTTTATTTAACAGAGGGGATACACAAGTCCTTTCTATTGTAACCTTGGGCGCTCCTTCATTGAAACAAACTCTGGATGGGATGGAAGGGGAAAGGGAAAAGAAGTTTATGCATCATTACAATATGGGCATTAACCCGTTTTCAGTAGGCGAAGTTAAAAGGTTAGGAGCTCCGAACAGGCGTGATATTGGCCATGGGGCATTGGCTGAAAAAGCTTTAGTAGCAATTATTCCTTCGGAAGATCAATTCCCATATGCTATCAGGGTTGTTTCTGAAGTTATGGCAGCTAACGCTTCCACCTCAATGGCTTCTGTTTGCGCTTCAACCCTATCTTTATTAAATGCAGGAGTGCCTTTAATAGAGCCGGTTGCAGGAATTGCTTTAGGGTTATTTTCTGACCCTTCGACAGGCTCAGGGCAAGCAAAATTCCAAGTGGTGACTGATATGCGGGCAGTAGAAGATTTTTATGGCGAGATGGATTTTAAAGTGGCAGGGACTAAAAACGGGATAACTGCCATACAGATGGATACTAAGCTTACCGGATTATCTTTTGAGATTATTGAGGCGGCTTTGCAAATGGGCAAAAAAGCCCGTTTAGAAATTTTAGAAAAGATGGCTCAAGTTGCCCCAACTGCCGGTCCGTTGTCCCCTTATGCCCCCCGGGTTACCACATTACATATTAAACCGGAAGAGATCGGATTGCTGATCGGGCCGGGTGGTAAAAATATTAACGGTATTATCGGCAGGACCGGTGCGCAGATTGATATTGAAGATGATGGGACAGTGATGGTTTCGGGTACTGATCCGGAGGGAGTAAAGAAAGCGATTGCTGAAATTGAAGGGATGTTTAAAACTGTTAACGTAGGAGAAGAATTTATGGGTAAAGTTGTCAGGCTTACCCCTTTTGGTGCTTTTGTGGAGATTGCGCCGGGTAAAGACGGGTTGGTGCATATTTCCCAGATGGCACCGGGCCATGTAGAAAGGGCAGAAGATATTGTACAAGAAGGACAAGAGGTTAAAGTGCGGGTAACTGATGTGACGCCTGACGGTAAAGTCGGACTATCAATGCTTTTTGGGGCAGATATTAAACCGGAGTCTGAAGGCAGGCCTGCCCGCTATGCTTCGCGAAGCGAGGCAGGCGGGCCAACTGGTGGCTTTAGGCCTCGTGAGGGTGGATTCAGGCCGCGGTCTTCTTATGGAGACAGGCCGCCTAGGTTTGGTGGGGGCGAAAGGCGTCCGTTTGGAGGAGAAAGACGAAGCCCTGCACCATACGGTGCGGGGCGAAGCAGTGGTGGATTTAATAGAGGTGGGCCAAGGCGTAGTTCAGGCGGATTTGACCGGGGTGGCGGACGGGATCGCGGCAGCCGCGGCGGATTTAATCGTTAAATTAATTCTTTTATTCCTCAGTTTTTCAAAAAATATTTTACGGATTTAGTTTTCAATTAGGCTCAGAATTTATTCAAAATCCGCAGGTGTCAATATAAATCCACCCCAAGGGTGGATATGAGTGGACACGATGAAAAACTTACCAAGCTATATAAGAAAGCTACTAAAGAATCAGACATAATTTACAACAGCCAGATTTTTTGAGATAATGAATTGATATACTCAAACTAATGAAGCAAAAAGGTTTTACACTAATTTTGGTTATAATCGGAATCTTGGTCTTAGCTGCAGTAGCCGGTGGAGCATATTATTTTGGAAAATCCCAAATTTCTCAACCAACTATTACTCCTGCTTCTAGTCCTGATGAAACTGCCAACTGGAAAACATATACAAATACCGAATATGGTTATTTGGTAAGATACCCTTCTCTTCTTGATCAGAACGAAATTAAAGATAATGATACTTATCTTAATCTAGTTAATTTTAGAGAGTCCGGTCAAAATGGTGGTTGGTTTAGTATAACAGTTAGAAATTCTACCCTTGAAGACGAAATAAAATACCAGAAAAGTCAGATAGAAGGACATGTACTGGTAAAATTAGCAAGAGAAACAAAGGTAATCATAGAGGGTTTCCCTGGAGTTTTATTGGAATATACCCCTGATCAACCGAATAATGGAAGTACAACACGTTTTGTTATAGTAAATAATAGAAAGCACTCATTTATTATTAGCGGAAAACCGCAAATTTTAGACCAAATCCTTTCTACCTTTAGATTCGACTAACGCTCACTACAAGTAAATTTACGCAATAATTACAATTTCCTATTGGGAAAAATAAGGGATTTAATGTAAAATAGGAAACATAAATGGATTCTGCCCGAGCGATAGTTGAAGAATTAAAAATCAAGGTTACCCAAGCAAGTCTGCCAAAAGAGGTTGAAGAAAAACTTTTAAACCTGCTAAAGTTTACCGGATCTGGTACGGAATTAGATGGTTTGGTAAATTATATTAATTTTGTAATTTCCCTGCCTTTTGGAAAATATGCCCAGGATATTTTGGACTTAAACCGGGCCGAACAAATTTTGGACAAAAACCATTATGGTTTGCAATCTGTTAAAGACAGAATTTTAGAGTATTTATCGGTTTTAATTTTGCACCAGCAAACCAGACATATCAATATCTTTCGTGCTCCAATTGTAGCTTTTATTGGTCTAGTGGGAACCGGTAAGACTTCTTTGGCCTATTCTATTGCCGAAAGTTTAGGCAGGCCATTAACTAGAATTCCGTTTGGGGGTTTGGGAGATCCGGCAACGTTACGTGGATCATCCCGGGTCCGTCCGGATGCAGAACCTGGCCAAATTATCAAAGCTATTCAATCTGCCAAAGTTTCCAATCCAGTAATATTACTGGATGAAATAGACAGGGTAGCAGAGCAGCATAGGGTAGATATTATGGGAGTGTTAGTAGAACTTTTAGACCCGGCCCAAAACCAGACATTTTTAGATCATTTCCTGGATTTCCCTTATGACTTATCACAGGTTTTATTTATTGCAACAGCCAATAATACCGGTAATATTGCCACCGCTGTTTTGGACCGACTTGAGCCGATTATGATGCCTTCTTATTCAGATGAGGAAAAATTAGTGATTGGCAAAAATTATTTATTGCCAAAAGCTATGGGAGAAGCAGGAATAGGTAAGGATACTTTGGTGGTGGATGAGGCAGCTTGGCCGCAAATTTTACGGCCATTAGGTTTTGATTCAGGAATCAGGTCATTATCTAGATCTTTGCAAGCAGTTTGTAGAAAAGTTGCCAGAAAAAAAGTAGAAGGGGAAGCAGGGCCATTTAGAATTACTACTGAGAATCTAGGAGAATATTTAGCCGGATGAAATCATTTAAACCGACGTTTATACCACAACTTAATCAAAAACAACCGCTCAGGATTATTCCCTTGGGTGGTGTTGGTGACGTCACTAAGAATATGTATGTTTATGAAACTGATCAGGATATTATTATAATTGATTGCGGAGTCGGATTTCCGGATGAAGCTATGCCTGGGGTGGATTTAGTTATTCCGGATATTTCTTATCTAAAGGATAAGATAAATAAGATTAGAGGGATAATTATTACCCATGGCCATGAAGATCATACCGGTGGCCTGCCTTATATCTGGCCGGAACTGCAGGTTCCTATTTATACCCAAAGATTAACTGCCGGGTTTATCCGGGCTAAATTTACCGAGCATAATCTACCTAAAGACCAGATCAAAGAATTAAAAATTGACCAAACTTTAGATTTAGGCAGTTTTAAGCTTTCTTTTTACCAGGTTTCCCATTCGGTTCCTGATTCAACAGGTATTGTAATTAGAACACCACAAGGGATAATTATCCATCAGGCAGATTTTAAGATTGACTGGACACCGGTTTCAGGCCAAGTGACTGATGTAGGAAAAGTGGCTCAACTTGGCAAAGAAGGAGTATTACTGCTTTTAATTGATTGTTTACGGGTTGATAAACCGGGTTTTAATAAATCGGAAAAATCAATTGAAGATTCGTTTGAAAAAGCAGCCTTAGAAACAAAGGGGAAACTTTTAATTACGATGACTTCCTCAAATGTGTCCCGTATGCAGCAGGCAATTAATGTGGCGCAAAAAACCGGTAGAAAAGTGGCTATAGTCGGCCGGTCTTTTGAAAATAATTTTCAGGTAGCAAGAGACTTAGGTTACTTATCTGTGCCGCCAGGTATAGTAGTTGCTTCTGATGCAATCTCTTCATTTCCTGCCGGTAAATTATTATTATTAATTGCCGGCGCCCAGGGTCAATCTGATTCATCGCTTGCCAGGGCAGCCAATGGTGAACATAAGCAAGTTAAATTAAGCAGCGGTGATAGCGTAGTATTTTCAGCTGACCCGATTCCTTCCACTGAATCAGCCCAAAACGCTTTAATTGACGCTTTATCAAGGTTGGGTTTAAATGTTTATTATTCTGCTGTCGCTTCGGACTTGCATGTAAGCGGGCACGCCGCCGTAGAGGAGTTACGGCTTATGGTTAATTTAATCAAGCCGCAATTTCTATTTCCGATAGGTGGCAGTTTTAGGCATATGGAATCTTTTTCTCAGATGGCTCAAGAGATGGGATATGATAAAAAACAAGTTTTGAATATAGAAAATGGGGATGTCCTGGAGGTAAAAAATGAGGAAATAAAATTAATTACCAGAGTAGAAGTGCAAAATGTCTATGTGGATGGGTTAGGAATTGGAGATGTAGGGCATATAGTGTTGCGGGACCGGCAAAAAATGAGCGAAGAAGGAATAGTAGTTGTGGTAGTATCAGTAGATATTCATACAGGCCAGCTGGTATCTGAGGTAGACATTATCTCTAGGGGGTTTGTTTTTGAAGAAATGGCCCGCGATCTTTTAGAAGAAGCAAAAGAGATTATCCGGCAAGCGCTACAAAAGCATATCCACAAAGGGACAGATTGGAGATTCATTCGGAAAATGATTGAGGATTCACTGGAAAAATTCTTATATCAGGCAACTAAAAGGAGGCCGTTAATATTGCCTGTAGTGGTGGAGGTTTAACCCATAGTCTTGTGGTATAATTATTATATGTCCAGACGTCGTTCTATTTATAAATTACCAAAATTTAGATTAAAACATAAAACCATAACTGCTATTGGTACGCTAATAGCTTTTAGTTTAGCTGTGTTGTCCGGAGTTTCTCTTTTCACTAATTCACAAGCTTTAGAGTTTTGGAAGAACTTTCTGGAGGAATATTTGGGGGTAATGAAAATTGCCTCACCTATCATCTTTTTGCTTTCCGGATTGGTCTTAACAAAAGCCAAATGGAAACTTGCGCAAACTAATGTACTTTTAGGATTTTTACTTCTAGTTTTGTCAGTCTCATCTTTAATTGCGGCAGTCAAACTGGAAAAAGGCGGTTTAATTGGACAGACTCTATGGTTGCAACTTTCATCTTTTGTCACACCAGTAGGTTCTGCAGCTTTGCTCCTGCTAGTTTTTCTGGTAGGCTTGGTGGTTTTATTTAATACCTCGCTTCAGCAAATTCTCGGGATCTTTGTTTGGGTTTTTAATGCTGTGCAAGCAGTTTTAAAACCGCTGTTTAACCGTCACCGGACTTTTGAAGCCAAGCACATTCCAATTAAAGTTTCCGGAGTTGATGAACGACCTATAATCAAGCCTCAAGTACAGCAGCAAAAAAGTCCAGTTATTGCCGATGTTTTGGTGCAAAATGTAGCCGGACAAAGTAAGGTTTGGAAATATCCGCCTGCCTCGCTTTTATCAGATAAAGTTGGTTCTGCAGCTGACCGGGGAGATGTGAAAAAGAGCGCAGCTATTATCGAGAAGACTCTAGATTCATTTGGTATCCAGGCTGATGTGGCAGAGGTTAATGGCGGTCCGGCCGTGACCCAATATGCTTTAAGGATTTCAGCTGGAACCAAGATTTCTAAAATTGCTAACTTGCAACACGATATAGCTTTAGCTCTGGCTACCCCGACAGGCACTGTCAGGATTGAAGCTCCAATCCCTGGTAAATCTTTAGTAGGTATTGAAGTGCCCAATCATACATTAGAGATTGTCGGATTAAAGCATGTTTTATCATCCGAGGAGATGGTACGCCATAAATCAAAGTTGGCTGTGGCTTTGGGGCGCGATACCTCATCTAAATCAATGATTGTAGATTTAGACAAAATGCCGCACTGTTTGATTGCCGGTACAACCGGGTCAGGAAAATCAATTTTGCTTAATTCGTTTATCACCTCTCTGCTTTTTAGGAATTCCCCTGATGAACTTAAATTAATCTTGATTGATCCGAAAAGAGTGGAGCTGACAAACTATAATGGTATCCCTCATCTTTTAACACCAGTGATAACCGAACCGGAGAAAATTTTATCCTCGTTAAAATGGGCTATGGCAGAAATGGATAGGCGTTATAAATTATTCCAATCAGTTGGCGTAAGAAATATAACTGGTTATAACGAGATGTCAGGTTTTCAGGCACTGCCTTATATTGTGATTATTATTGATGAACTGGCGGATCTAATGATGTTTGCGCCGGTTGAAATAGAGGATGCCATTACCAGGATTGCCCAATTAGCTCGGGCTACAGGAATACATTTAGTAGTAGCGACCCAAAGGCCTTCAGTTGATGTGATCACCGGTTTAATTAAAGCCAATATCCCTTGTAGGATTGCTTTTAATGTATCTTCAATGATTGATTCAAGGGTTATTCTGGATGGCCCCGGGGCAGAGAAGTTGTTGGGGCGTGGAGATATGCTGTTTTTACCGCCCGATGCTTCAAAGCCGATGCGTATTCAAGGGGTATTTGTGCAGGATGCAGAAATTAATAATTTAATTAAATATCTTAAATCAACCGGTATTGCCCCGGAGTATACAACAGAGGTGACAGAAATGCCTCTAGGCAGATGGGGTGGTAAGGGCGGAAATGGTTCGGATAAAGATGAACTATTTGAAGAAGCAGTGAGAACTATTTGTCAATATGATCGGGCTTCAGCCTCGCTTTTGCAAAGAAGGTTGAAAGTAGGTTATGCCCGGGCTGCCAGAATTTTAGATGAGCTGGAAGCAGCCGGGATTGTCGGGCTTGGTGAAGGCAGTAAGCCCCGGGACGTTTTAGTCAGAAATGCTGACGAATACTTTACCGCCCAACAAACAAGTTCTTAGCAATGAAAGCTCTTGATCTGACTTTTAAGGATGAAAATCAAATTATTAAGCTTCTAAAGAATGGCAAAATTGGCGCATTGCCGACTGATACAATCTACGGATTAGTAGGATCAGCTTTAAACCCAAAGACTATTGAGGAAATTTATTCCTTGCGTAAGAGGGATACTGCTAAGCCAATGATTATTTTAATCTCTTCTCTGGATGACTTGAAGAAATTCAATATTATTTTAACAAAAGAACAGACTAAATTTCTAAAGAAGGTCTGGCCTAATCCGGTTAGTGTAATTTTGCCATGTCCTCTGGAAAAATTCATCTACTTACATAGAGACAAAAAGAGTTTAGCTTTTAGGTTGCCTAAAGATAAAAATCTTCTAAAGATTTTAAAAGAAGTTGGGCCTTTGGTGGCACCTAGTGCTAATTTTGAAAAAAGGAAACCTGCTGAAACCATTACTGAGGCAAAAAAATATTTTGAAGGTAAGGTCGCTTTTTATGTAGATGAAGGAAAATTAAAGTCAAAACCCTCAACAGTTATTAGATTATACGAAGATGGCACACAAATAGTGTTAAGAGAAGGCAGTTTTAGGGGCAGTTAGCTGTTCAAGGATCTGGTCGATAGGCAGCATAGTTTCTTTAAACCTTTTTTCTTCCGCTTCCTTTCTTTTTCTTTCCAATTGGTCATCCGCGGCAGCTTTGAAATTTCTAAATTGGTCATCGGATAAATGGATATAAGCCAGGATAATTTTTTCTGTGCACTGGCCGCTGATATGCTTTAAGTTATTAAATAAAATGATATAAAAATCTTTACCTGAGTCGGGTTGTTTGCTGTGGCTGACCTCTACTTCGTAATCGTTAAGATCCAGACGGTAATGGTTTTGTAAGGAGGACGGGTCAAATTTGGCAAGGTCAGTTTGCATTACTATCAATTTATCTGATTTAATCAACTCGACCAGTTGGATGATATAATGATTAGCCTTTCTCGGATCACCGCTAGGCGGCGGAAGTTGGATAGATTGGTTGGACATTAGTTGTATATTAAGAACTTGTAGCCTTTATGTCAATCAGCCATTTTGGTAAAATCTGTATCAGATGAGAACAGTTGGACAAGTTTTAAAAGAAGAAAGAGAAAAAAAAATTTATACCCTGGATGAAATTGAAAAAGCTACCAAAATCCGTAAGGAATTGCTGGAGGCTTTAGAAGCAGGGCAATATCTTAAACTTCCCCCACCTACTTTTGTGCAGGGGTTTATCAAAAATTATGGCAAGTTTTTGGGGTTAAATACGGAAAAACTTTTGGCAATTTTCAGAAGGGAATTTTCTGAAAAAGTGCACCCCCCTAGGATTCTAGACTCTTTTACTAACCCAGTTGATAAAAAAGGATTTAGGATGACTCCGGCCAGGGCTTTAGGCAGCTTAATTTTAGGATTAATTATTATCTTCTTTGTCTACCTTTGGATTGAGTATAGGTTCTTAGTGGGAGGACCCTTTCTAGAAGTTTCGCAACCTGTTAATCAATATAATGCTACTTCTTCCGCAATCGAAGTGATAGGGAGGACTGATCCGGAAGCAAAAGTTAGTATTAATAATCAAGAAATCGGGGTAGATGTGACCGGCAAATTCTCCCAAGAAATTAAGCTGTCTGGTAATATTAATACAATTGAAATTAGAGCCATCTCAAAAAATGGCAAGATGACCAAGGTTGAAAGAACAGTTTTCCTCAAGATATGATATATTAAGAACCCATGGATTTTTTACAAATTGCCTTAATATTTTTAATACTTTTATTATCAATTTTTTTAGCAATTACCGGAATCCAGGTATTTTTTATTTTAAGGGATTTAAAGAAGGCTTTGGATAAATTTAATAATATTTTACGGACTGGTGAAAATATAGCAGAAGATGTTGAAAGGCCGGTTGCAGCGGCCAGTAATCTGGCAACCAGTGCCGGAGCGGCTGCAGTTTCAGGCGCTGCCAAAATTTTAGGCAGACTTATCAAACCCAAACCAAAGCGTTTCTACAAAAAGGTTTTATGATGAGCTTAAGGTTATCTAAAAATCCGCAGGTGTCAATACGAACCCACCCCAAGGGTGGACATAAATGCAAGAATAAAATAATATGGATTCCAAACAAATTAGAGAGAAATATATAAAGTTTTTTGTTGAGCGGGGGCATAAGGTGATTGCGGCGGCGAAGCTTGTGCCGGAGAATGATTCGTCAACACTTTTTACCTCTTCCGGTATGCAGCCATTAGTCCCCTATCTTTTGGGCCAAGCTCACCCAAGCGGGAAAAGATTAGTTGATAGTCAACCCAGCTTTAGGGCGGAAGACATAGAAGAAGTTGGGGATAGCCGGCATACCACCTATTTTGAAATGTTAGGCAACTGGTCACTTGGCGACTACTTTAAAAAAGAACAACTGCCTTGGATCTGGGAATTCTTAACTCAAGAATTAAAATTACCTAAAGAAAAATTATATGTAACTGTTTTTGAAGGCGGAAATGGAGTCCCGAAAGATATAGAATCTTTTGAGATCTGGAAAAGTTTGGGGGTTTTGGAGGAGCATATTCTCTTTCATGGAGTTTCTGAAAATTGGTGGTCCAGATCGGGTGCCCCCGACAAGATGCCGGCAGGGGAAATTGGAGGTCCTGATTCTGAGGTCTTCTATGATTTTGGCAACAATAATTTATTGGAAATCGGCAACTCTGTTTTTATTGAGTACCAAAAGCAGGATGATGGATCTTTAAAAGAATTAGCCCAAAAAAATGTGGATTTTGGAGGGGGGCTGGAAAGGATAACTGCGGCAGTAGTTAGTTCTCCAGATGTTTTCCAGACTGATATTTATGAACCGTTACTTAAAAAAATTGAGGAAGTTACAGGAGTAAAATATGCCGACGGTAAAGATAAAATGCAGGTTATTGCAGATCATTTGAGAGCTGCTGAGGCTTTGATTGCCGATGGAGTAATTCCTTCAAATAAGTTGCAAGGTTATGTCTTAAGAAGACTTCTCCGACGTTCTGCTGTAAAGTTGCATTTACTGAATCCCAAGGCTGATTTAAGTTCAATCGCATCTGAGAAAATAGTTAAAGACGAGATAGAAAAGTTCGGTAAAACATTGGATCGCGGACTTAAAGAAATTGAAAAAATAAACCAAATTGACGGGAAAGCGGCTTTTGATCTGTACCAGACTTTTGGGTTTCCTTATGAAGTTACAGAAGAATTGTTCAGGCAAAAGGGGCAGGAAATTAATAGGGAGCAATTTAGAGAGGAATTTGAAAAACACAAAGAGCTTTCCCGGACTGCATCTTCAGGCATGTTCAAAGGCGGGTTGGCCGACCAATCTGAAATTGTTACCAAATACCATACTGCCACCCATCTGTTGCATCAGGCTTTGCGGGATGTTTTGGGGTCGCAGGTTTTTCAAAAAGGGTCTAATATTACCTCAGAGCGCTTAAGGTTTGATTTTTCCTTTGATCGGAAAATGACTGATGAAGAGATTAAGCAAGTAGAAGATCTTGTTAATAAAAAAATAGCAGAAGATTTAAAAGTCGAGCGGAAAATAGTTTCTTTAGAAGAGGCAAAAAAAATGGGAGCAATCGGTCTTTTTTATGAAAAATACAAGGATAAAGTAATGGTTTATGCAATCGGTAATTACTCTAAAGAAATTTGCGGTGGACCGCATGTTAGCCGTACAGGTGTTATTGGCAGGATTAAAATTACTAAAGAAGAGGCTATCTCATCAGGGATCCGTAGAATTAGGGCGCAAATTGTATTAAAATAATTTGTATGAGCTTCCTTAAAAATTTAACTGCCTTTTTACCCTTTCGGAAAAAGGAAGAACAATTAGAATATTTTTTTGCAGTAAATATTGGCGTAGAGAAAATCACAGCAGCGCTTTG
Organism: Candidatus Daviesbacteria bacterium; assembly: GCA_016183265.1. GTDB lineage: Bacteria > Patescibacteriota > Microgenomatia > Daviesbacterales > UBA10151 > UBA10151. The sequence continues at coordinate 23,971 of JACPEX010000022.1, forward strand.
GACTATAGAAAATAAAGACTTAAAAATTTTAGATATAACCACGGAAGATTATTCGTTAAACGATGAAATTACTACTGTTGTAGATAAACTTTTGGATCAAGTTTTGGGTTTGAAAGAAATTGAGCCACAAAAAATTCTTTTTGGCGTGCCTGACTCTTGGATTCTGGATGATAATTTAAAAGATGAATATTTAAAAATATTGCGCAATTTAGTTAAGGAATTGGAACTTACTCCGATGGCTTATGTGGCTTCAAGTCATGCCTTAGTCCACTTTCTAGAAAAGCAGGGAGGTATTCCTCCTACTGCGATACTAATTGGTTTTGAGAAAATGCATATAACAGTAACAGTAGTAAGGGCAGGCAAGATTGATGGAGTGAAAGTTATCAAGCGCGGAGAAAATTCTGGTTCAGACATAGAAAAAACCTTGTTGACATTTACTGATGTTGAAACTTTGCCTTCTAAAATTTTAATTTATGGTAAGCAAACAACTGAACAAAAATCCCAGTTACTATCCTTTTCTTGGATGACTAAACTTTCTTTCCTGCATTTTCCTAAAATAGAGACTTTAGATGATGATTTGGAAATTAGGAGTGTGTGTTTAGCAGGAGGATCAGAAATAAATAGCAATGTAGTGCTTGCTGATCATCCGATGAAAAAACAGGCAGAGCGGATAAGTATTTTGGAGAGTTCAGACAGCTCAGAAGAAAAGCTAGAGGAGCAGGAAGTCTCTGAGGCTCCTGTTGAAAAAGCCGACCTTGGTTTTGTAGTGGGCGATATTGAAGAGCAAGCAAAACCGGAAGAGGCTACGTTAGCTACTCCTGAGGAACATAATTTAGAAATTGATGATTTTGAAACTGATGTTGCGTCTCCTGCTGAATTGTCAAAAGAAAAACTCGGCAAAAAATTTAACCCTAAAAGATTTTTGCTTAAAGGTAATTTTACAACTCTGGTTATTTTATTTGGAATCATTGCCGGACTAATTTTGTTTGCTGGTGCTTATGCCTTTTTGCCTAAGGCACAAATTAAAGTATTTGTTGAGCCAAAGGTTTTGGAAAAAGATGCAGAAGTGATAGCTGATCCCTCCATAAAAACTGTTGATGAGAATGCCAAAATTATTCCTGGCCAAATTGTAGAAGTAGAAGTGTCTGGTACCGCGAAGGATAACGCTACAGGCAAAAAACAGATAGGTGATCCAGCTAAAGGGACAGTGGTAATTAGAAATAAGACAGATGGGGCGATTATTTTATCAAAAGGTACTACTCTGACAGGCAATAATCAAAAATTCACTCTGGATATGTCAGTTACTATTGCGTCCCGTTCGGCGGATGATGGAACCTGGGGTAAGGCAAATGGTATAGTAACTGCATTTAGTATTGGTGCTGATGGAAATATTTCTTCAGGGACAGATGTGGCAGTATCCAGTTACACAGCAGACAAGATCGTGGCCAAGTCTGAAGGCAATTTCTCAGGCGGCACATCAAAGGATGTAAATGTGATATCAAATGATGACACTCAAAGGTTGTTGGCTAAATTATCCTCAGATTTAAGGCAGCAAGCACAACAAAAATTACAAGAAAAATATCCTAACAAGAAACTATTACAAGAGGCTTTATTGGAAAATATAATCAAGAAAAATTATAACAAAAATATTAATGATCAGGCTGGTGAATTTTCCTTAACTATGACTGCTAATTATAAAGGGACTGCTTTTGATGATGCAGATCTTCGGTTAATTGTTTCTAAACTGGTGACTACCCAAGTACCTGATGGTTTCCGACTTGACCTGTCTGATACTGAAACCCAAGCTGATGTTTCCAAACTAGAAAAGAATGGCAAGTTAATATTTTTAGCAAAATTTAAAGCCAAATTGATGCCAAAGATTGATACTGCTAAGATAATAGATCAAATTAAATTCAAAACTCCTATGGAGGCAATGAATCTTTTGAAGGGAATGGATAATGTGTTAGGTTCAGAAATTAATATCACCCCGCGTTTACCAAAACCGTTAGAACGTTTACCCTTTTTCGGGAAAAATATCAAAGTTGAAGTAGGGTTGAAATAATGGTCGTTTCCAAGCTTATACCAATTGGGTTTTTAGCAATCGGAATTTTCATCCTGATGCAGGTGATTTTACCAATAGTCTCATTTCAAGTTTGGTCACTTGGACAAAAATACCAAAATCAAATTCTAATCAGTCCGAAAAAATCAAATGGACAAATTTTAGGAATTTCGGTTCAAAGCAAGGATAGCTTTCCGGCCTTTGTTTCTTCCTTAAAACGGGAATCCAAGCCTAATTATGATCAATTTAATTTATCTATTCCCAGACTTAAGATGGAAAGCGGTTCTGTTCTTGTTGACAGTAATGATTTAGATAAAAGTATGGTTCATCTGCCCGGATCAGCGCTGCCGGGCGAGAAAGGCAATGTATTTATTTCCGGTCATTCTGCATTCGGTAGATTTATTCCAGGTCAAAATGCTCCTTTTGCTAAACTTTTGGATTTAAAGAAAAATGACGAAATTATTGTCGAAGCAGGGGGTAGTAAATTTATCTATAAGGTAGTAGGAATAAAAGTAGTTAATCCGAGTGATTTATCTGTGATCCTTCCGCCGGATGAGCAAGGAAGGTATATCTCTTTGATGACTTGTGTGCCACCCGGATTAAATCTTAAAAGGCTTGTTGTTTTAGGGAAGATGGTATAATTTTTGGAGTGAAATATCTAGGGATAGACTTCGGTTTAAAAAGGATCGGGCTAGCAATTTCAGAAGGTAAGTTTGCTTCTCCCTGGCAGATTATAGAAATTAAGAATTTTTCTGATGTGGTGGAAAAAATTTCCAAAATCATCATGGAGGAAAATTTCCAAAAAATAGTAGTGGGTTTACCGGAGGGCAAGATGGAGAGAAATGTGACTGGATTTGTTAATGCTTTAAAAAAAAGAGGGTTTGAGGTGGAAACTGCTGATGAAACTTTGTCCAGTCAAAAAGCTTTAGAAGTTATGATTGAAAAAGGTATTCCGCAAAAAAAACGCCGTTTTCAAGACGATTACTCTGCAGCAGAAATTCTACAAAATTATTTAGATAAACAATGAAGAAGCTTATAACCATTATAATCGTTATAATAATTATAATTTTTATAGCTAATGGTTGGTGGAATAGCCAATTAGCCGGTGTCTCTTCAGACGAATCTACGAAAGTATTTGTAATCGCTAAAGGAGCTGGAGTTTCAGAAATTGCAAAGAATTTAAAAGAGGCAAATTTAATTAAGTCTGAACTAGTTTTTAAATTCTATGTTAAACAAAATAATTTAACTAATAAGCTTCAAGCTGGCTCATATAAACTGTCTCCTGCTATGTCTACGCAGGAGATTTTAAAAGCTTTGCAATCGGGCAGCGAAGATCTTTGGATAACTTTGCCGGAAGGATGGCGGGTAGAGGAAATGGCAGAGGAGATAAATTCGAAATTCGAAATTCGAAATTCGAATTTTTTGGCGGCAGCCAAAGAAGGGTATATGTTCCCTGATACTTATCTTTTTCCAAAGGAAGCAACTGTAGGATATATTATAGATACTCTGAGAAAAACTTTTGATAGTCGCTTCGCTGATGAGCTGCGATCGAAAATCCGCTCCCAAGGATTGGCTGAAGATCAAGGTGTAATTTTGGCATCAATTGTGGAAAGGGAGGCCAGGTCTGATAAAGCTCGGGAAATGGTAGCTTCAATACTTTTAAAAAGATTTAAAATCGGTATGGCTTTAAATGCTGATGCCACAGTCCAGTATGCTTTGGGTTTTCAAAAAAGTGAAAATAGCTGGTGGAAAAGACATCTAAGTTTTGATGATTTAAAGATTGACTCGCCATATAATACTTATACTCATGCCGGTTTACCCCCAAAGCCGATTAGCAATCCTGGACTGTCGTCGTTAAAAGCAGTGGCCAATGCCGACTCAAGTATCCCGTATCTGTATTATTATCATGATTCTAAGGGTATTTCCCATTTTGCCAAAACTTTAGAAGAGCATAATCAAAATGTTGCCAATTACCCTTGATATGTATAGATTTTGGGGGAAAGTTAGGAAACATAATCAAAGAGGGAAAAAGTTAGGTTTTCCTACGGCTAATGTAAACCTGTCTAAAAAAATTCCGGAAGGAATATATATCTCTAAAACTACAATTAAAAATCAGCAGTATTTCTCATTAACTTTTATTGGTACTGCCAAGACTTTTAATGAAAAAAAATTTCAGGCAGAAACTTACATATTAGATTTCAATCGGAATATTTATAACCAATGGGTTTCAGTGAATCTGATTAAGAAAATTAGGGATAACCGGAAATTTAGTTCTGCTGAAGAATTAATAGAGCAAATGAAGCAGGATGAACAAGAAGCCAGAAAATATTTACCCCTTGACGAGTGATACAATCCGTGGTAAATTAAGGGTAATTGAATATAAAAATGAAGGCGTACGGGTACGTATGCTTTCTTTTGTTGATTCTGTCCAAGGCCATCTACTAATGTCAGTATCATCTAGTACAAAAGAAAACAACCGTAAATATTTTAGTAAAGCACCTTTTTTAGTGCCTCAGCTTAATCTAATTCAAATTCAACTGGATTCATATAACTGGTTTTTAAAAACCGGAATTAAAGAAGTCCTTGAAGAAATCTCTCCTGTTGAAGACTTCACAGGCAAAAATTGGACCCTAGAGTTAGGATCTTTTTATTTTGCTAAGCCCAAGTATTCTCCGAAAGAAGCCTCTGAAAAGGGAGTTACTTATGATGCCCCGCTTAAGATTGAAGCAATATTGACTAATAAGCAAACCGGCCAAAGATATAAACAAGATGTATTTTTAGGCGATACACCACAAATGTCTGCTAAAGGGACTTTTATTGTAAATGGAGTGGAGCGGGTAATTATTAATCAACTAGTCCGATCACCCGGGGTATTTTTCCAAGCTACAGATGACCCAATTACCGGAAAAAGGCTTTTTTCGGCAGAAATTCGTCCTTACCGGGGTTCATGGTTAGAATTTTCCATTAGCCGCGGAGGAGTTCTAACTGCGAAGATCGATAGAAGAAGAAAGTTTGCTGCAACCACTTTCCTTCGAGCCTTGGGTTTTTCTGAAAATGAAACAATTATTGAACAATTTGAAGATGTTGATAAAGGAGAAGAAAAATTAATTGATACTACACTGGCTAAAGACCCAACCAGTAATACTGATGAAGCTCTTTTAGAAATTTTTAGAAAAATGCGCCCTGGCGATCCGGTTGTTTTAGAAAATGCGAAAGTCTTACTCGATGGAATGTTTTTCAATTCCCGCCGTTACAATTTAAGCAAGGTTGGCAGGTATAAAATTAACAAGAGACTGAAGTTAGATTTACCAAACAGTCAAGAAAATTGGGTTTTGACAAAAGAGGATGTGATCGCTACTTTGAAATATCTAATTAAGTTGCATCATGGCGAGGGAAAATTGGATGATATAGATCATCTGGCAAACAGGCGTGTCAGATGCGCTGGCGAACTTGTTCAACAAAATGCCTTCAGGATCGGAGTTTTAAGACTGGAACGGATTATTAAAGAAAGAATGAGTCTGACGGCTGTTGATCAGGAAGTTTCACCGGCTGCTCTGATTAATGCCAAACCAGTTATTGCTGCCATTAATGAATTTTTCCGTTCTTCTCAACTTTCTTCTATTTTGGATCAAGTTAATCCATTATCTGAATTAGATCATTTAAGAAGACTTTCTGTTATGGGGGTAGGCGGTATTACCAGAGACAGAGCTAGTTTTTCCGTTCGCGATATCAATCATTCTCAATATGGCAGAATTGATCCGATCCGTTCACCCGAGGGACAAAATATCGGCCTGGTAACTTATCTGGCCCTTTATGCCCGGATCAATGAATATGGATTTTTGGAAACACCATATAGAAAAGTAGTGATGCAGCGGGGTAAACCTAAGGTAACTGATGAAATTACCTATTTCACTGCTGATGATGAAGAAGGCTACTATATCACTGAAGCTACAGTTAGAATTGATGAGAAAGGGTACATTTTGGATGAAAGAGTGCCGACCCGTTTCCAAGGAACCTTTTTTGAAGGGTTAAGTAAAGATGTGTCCTTAATTGATATTTCGCCCCAACAAGTTGTGGGCACCAGTGCTGCATTAATTCCGTTTTTAGCAAACGATGATGCTAATAGAGCCCTAATGGGTACACAGATGCAATGTCAGGCAGTACCTCTTCTTAAACCAGCAGCTCCTTTAGTAGGAACAGGCATGGAGCAGGTGGTAGCTGAAAATATGGGTAGAATTGTTCGGGCGCCGGAGGATGGCACTGTTGAATATGCAGATGGCAAAAAGTTGATTCTTAAAACTAAACAAGATGAAATTCGTTACGAAGTTCAAAAATTTATCCACTCACCCCAGGGTACTTGCTATTCGCAAAGACCGATAGTAAATAGCGGGACTAAAGTCAAAAAAGGAGATTTATTAATCGATGGAGCAGCTTGCGAGAATGGCGAACTGGCACTAGGACAAAATTTGTTAATTGCTTATATGAGCTTTGAGGGATTGGGGTATGAAGACGCGATTGTCATTTCAGACCGCTTAGTTAAAGAAGATGCGTTGACGTCAATCCATATCGAGGAATATGAAGTTGATGTTGTAGAGACTAAACTTGGACCGGAAGAGTTAACAAATGATATTCCTAATGTATCTGAAGAGGCCCTTATCAACCTGGATGAAAAAGGTATCGTTAGGATTGGCGCGGAGGTAGTACCAAATGATATTTTGGTTGGCAAGGTTCAACCTAAAGGCGAAACTGAACTGACTGCGGAAGAGAGATTGCTGCGAGCTATTTTTGGCGAGAAGGCAAAAGAAGTTCGGGATACCTCACTACGAGTGCCTCATGGAGAAAGAGGAACAGTGATCGGGGTGCAAATACTTTCCCGGGATGCGGGAGACGAATTAGATACAGGAACTTTAATGAGGATTAAGGTTAAGGTGGCGCAGATGAGGAAAGTAACCGAAGGAGATAAACTTGCCGGACGCCATGGCAATAAAGGTGTGATTTCTCGGATTATCCCTGTGGCTGATATGCCACATCTTGCCGACGGAACACCGATTGATATCATTATTTCTCCTTTATCGGTTTTATCCAGAATGAATTTGGGGCAACTTTTGGAAACTCACTGGGGTTTTGCCGCAGCTTGCTTGGGTTATAAAATAGCAGCGCCTGTTTTCGAGAAAATCCCCGAAGAAAAATTAATTGAAGAACTTAAAAAGGCTGGAATGTCAGTTGATGGTAAGGTGCAGCTTTTTGACGGAAGAACCGGCGAGGCGTTTGGAAACACTATCGTAGTAGGTAGGAATTATATTCTCAAATTAATTCACATGGTGGAGGAGAAAATTCACGCTCGCTCTACCGGCCCTTACTCTTTGGTTACTCAACAGCCGTTGGGCGGAAAAGCCCAAATGGGGGGACAACGTTTAGGAGAAATGGAAGTCTGGGCTCTTGAAGCATATGGCGCTGCTAATATTTTACAAGAGATGTTGACTATTAAATCAGATGATGTAGTAGGAAGGGCTAAGGCTTTTGAGGCGATTGTTAAGGGTATTGACATACCTCAGGCTTTAATCCCTGAATCATTTAAAGTCTTAGTTAAAGAATTACAAGCATTAGGGTTATCGGTTGAAACAATTGGGGCTAAAGTTGCTCAAATATTAGAGGTTGAGGAGAAGGAAGAAATTAAACAAGAGGTAGCAGAGCTGACCGAGGTTTTAGAAATGCAACCAGCTGGAAATACAGAAGAATTGGAATCACCTACAAGTTCTTTTGAGGTAGTTGATGCCAGTTTACTGAAAAAGGAGGGTGGATGAACGATCTGTTAGATTTTGAATCACTTAAATTAACAGTTGCTTCTCCGGAACAGATAAAAAGCTGTTCCTTTGGTGAGGTGACTAAGCCGGAAACTATTAATTATAGAACCTTAAAAGCAGAAAAAGACGGTCTATTTTCCGAAAATATTTTTGGCCCGACCAAAGATTATGAATGTTACTGTGGTAAATATAAAAGGATCAGATATAGAGGGGTAATTTGTGATAAGTGCGGGGTGGAGGTAACTCAATCAAAGGTGAGGCGCGAAAGGATGGGACATATTAATTTGGCATCACCGGTAGCTCATTCCTGGTTTGTTAAAGGTGCCCCTTCCAAGCTGTCTTTAATTTTAGATATATCCCCAAAAGATCTAGAGGCAGTAATTTATTTTGCTTCGTATCTAGTAACCAGTGTTGATCCAGGCGGCAAAACATCAGCCCTGCAAAAATTGGATAAAGATTTAGCAGAGAAAATTAAAATTTCAAAAGAAAACTTAGAAAAAAATGTCGGTGTATTGGAAAACAGTTTGAAAAAAGCGGTAGCCGTTTTAAAAAAGAAGACCGATAAAGAAAAATTCGAGCTGGAAAGTCAAGAACTGGAATTAAAGGTTAAGGCTGAGATACAAAAATTAAGGGATAATTTAGTAGCAGAAGCAGGTACTTTAGAAGGGATATTTAAGGCCGTATCAGATCTAGTTAAAAACGTGGTGAACTTGAAGCTATTGTCAGAAGAGGAATATTTTAAGCTAGCTGAATATGGAGTTTCTGATTTTTTGGGGGTAGACATGGGGGCAGAAGCTCTTTTGGAGGTTTTACAAAAATTAGATTTAGACAAATTGTCTGCCAGTTTGCGAGAAGAAATAAGGAAATCTACCGGACAAAAACATATCAAAGCCACCAAGAGACTTCGAGTCATTGAAGGGATGCGTGCTTCAGGTATATCACCTGTTTGGTTGATACTACGGGTACTACCGGTTTTACCGCCGGATCTTCGGCCGATGGTGCAACTACCGGGCGGCCGGTTTGCAACTTCGGATTTAAATGATCTTTACAGAAGAGTGATTAATAGAAATAACCGTTTAAACAGATTAATTAATTTGGGCGCGCCGGGAATAATTTTACGAAATGAAAAAAGAATGCTGCAGGAAGCAGTAGACAGCTTGATTGATTCATCATCCCGGACTTCCAGAAGAGGCGGGCCGGCTGTTACCCATATTTTACGATCACTCTCAGATATGTTGCGCGGTAAGCAAGGCAGGTTTAGACAGAATTTGTTAGGCAAGAGAGTAGATTATTCTGGGAGATCCGTGATAGTTGTTGGACCGAAACTTAAACTTAATGAGGTAGGATTGCCAAAGGAAATGGCTCTGGAAATGTTTAAACCATTTGTTTTGCGGGAGATGATTGCGCGAGGTTTAGCTTCGAATGTAAAGGGAGCCAAAAACGTCTTAGAACTAAGACCGTCTGAGGTTTGGGATATTTTGGAAGAAATTGTCACCGGGCATCCAATTTTGATCAATCGAGCTCCAACTTTGCATAGACTGGGTATTCAAGCGTTTTTTCCGATATTGGTTGACGGTAACGCAATTGCTATCCATCCTTGTATCTGCGCCGGATTTAATGCAGATTTTGACGGAGATCAAATGGCAATTCATGTGCCGCTTTCTGCCAAGGCTCAAGAAGAAGCCAAAAATTTAATGACTGCTAAAGAAAATATTTTTGGCCCAGCTAATGCCCAACCAATTACTGTACCCAATCGTGAAATGGCTTTGGGGTGTTATTATTTGACTGTGTTGGAAGATACCCAAGAAGGGAAAGAACTAAAGTTTTTTGCTTTGCCGGAGGATGCATTAAGGACTTATAGTTTGAGTAAAGTTGGTATTAAAGAGAAAATTCAAGTTAAAATTAACGGCGAGATAATTGAGACATCTGTAGGAAGAATCTTCTTTAATCAAGTATTGCCGGAGCAAATGAGGTTTATGAATTCGGTGATTAAAGGATTTACCATTCGGGATATTATTTTGGGGGCTATGGAAACACTTAGCAAAGAACAAGTGACAGAGTTAATAGATAATATTAAAGGTATCGGTTTCTGGGGCGCCACAATTGCAGGTATTTCTATTTCAATTTTTGACGCCAAGATTGTGCCTGATAAAGAGAAATACTTAGATGCAGCCGTAAAAGAAATCGAAACAATTGAAAAAAATGCCGTCAAAGGGTTGATTACTCCTCAAGAGAAAACGCAGCTTAGTCAGATGGTATGGATTAAAACAACAGAAGAACTGGCTAACGCTACATGGGAATATTTGGGTACTAAAAACCCGATTAGGATGATGGTGGAAGCCGGAGCACGGGGCTCAAGAGATCAGGCAAAACAACTTTCCGCCATGCGTGGGTTATCAACCGATCCAACCGGTAAAATTGTGGAATTGCCAACCAAGTCAAATTACAGACAAGGTTTATCAGTATTTGAATACTTTACATCCGCCCGGGGAGCCAGAAAAGGCGTGGCAGATAAAGCATTAAAGACGGCAGACGCCGGGTATTTAACCCGTAGGTTGGTAGATGTGGCCCATGATGTAATTATTAGAATGGATGATTGTGAGACTGATGCGGCACTTGAATATGAGGTAACGAAGAATAGTTTTAATACTGCTAGAGAGAAATTCCTGGGCAGAATGGCCGCAGAAAATATTCTAGAGCCTAAAACCAGAAAGATACTCATCAAAAAGGGTACTTTCCTTACAGAAGAGTCAGTAACTAAATTGCTAAAAGCAGGAGTGGTGAAAGTAGCTGCCCGTTCTCCTTTAAGTTGTGAAGCACGTTATGGAATTTGTAGTAATTGCTATGGTTTTGATCTGACTACTAGAGCAAAAGTGAAAATTGGTACTCCTGTCGGAGTTGTAGCCGCCCAGGCAATCGGTGAACCGGGAACACAACTGACCATGCGTACTTTTCATACCGGAGGAATTGTCGGATTGGATATCACCCAAGGGCTTCCGCGGGTTGAAGAATTATTTGAGGTAAGAACTCCTAAAGTTGCATCTCCAATGTCTGAGGTTGCCGGTAAGGTGGCGATTTTGGAAACAGAAATGGGTATAAGAGTGAAAGTTAGAACCACACAAAAGCCACATGAAGAAAGAGAATATGTTATTCCGGCCACAGCTAGCCTTTTGGTTGAAGAAGGACAGCTGATTGATGCAGGTACCATCCTGGCTTCAGGTCATATTGATGTTAAAGAGGTTTTGCGGATTCAAGGTTTGCAAATGGCGCAGCGCTATATAGTAGATGAAGTAAGGTCTGTTTATGAGTCCCAAGGTGTGCCGATTAACGAGAAGCACTTCGAAGTAATTGTTAGAAAAATGTCGGACAAAGTTAGGGTAGAATCTCAAGGCGATACTAATCTATTGCCCGGTGAAATCGTTGATAAGCTCCGTTTCGAGCAAGAAAATAAACGGGTTTTAGCAGGTGGGGGTGAACCGGCTACGGCAGAAGTGATTATTTTGGGTATTACCAGGGCTTCATTGCAAACAGAAAGCTTTTTGTCTGCTGCCTCTTTCCAGGAAACTACCTCAATCCTTTCAGATGCGGCTATATCCGGTAAGGAAGATAAGCTGATTGGCTTGAAAGAAAATGTTATAATTGGCCGGCTGATTCCAACCAGTTATGAAAGAGCCAAAATCGAATCATGATCGCTTTTAGTATAACAATTATAAAAATTATAATAATTATACTAAGAAAGGCGGGATTTCAGAAATATGCCAACAATTAACCAATTAGTGCGAAGAGGCCGGAAAAAGATGGCCAGAAAAATTAAAGCTACTGCATTGCGGCGTGGTTTTAATGCCAAGGATCGCAAGTATACCCAGGATTTTAACCCGCAAAAGCGGGGGGTGGTGACTTTGGTTAAAACTATGACCCCGAAAAAACCAAATTCAGCTTTAAGGAAAGTGGCCAGGGTCAGGCTTTCAAATAGGACTGAAGTAACAGCATATATTCAAGGTGAAGGCCATTCGTTAGCTGAGCATGGTATAGTTCTGGTAAGGGGTGGCAGGGTCAAAGATTTGCCGGGTGTGAAATACCATTTAGTCCGGGGCAAATATGATTTAGCCGGGGTGGTAAACAGAAAACGCGGCAGATCCAGGTATGGTACAAAGAAAGGCGGAGGAGGGCCACCTGCCCGCAATGCTAGCGCAAGCGTAGCAGGC
>JACPEX010000006.1 GCA_016183265.1 Candidatus Daviesbacteria bacterium
GCACATACTGACTGGCATACAGCTTGTATTTGATATTCCATAGACCGTGGCCCGGTGTTTCAAAATACCTCCAGATTGCTTGGAATATGCCGGGAGGGAAATAATGCACATGAATATCAATCATGGTTGTAACTTTAAGATATTTGCTACCTTAGTAGTTATATACTCCCAACCACGACCATCAATTTCACCCGAGGCAAAGTAAAAGCGTGAATCTGGGGGAATATGATAACTATGTTCAGAGATTTCTGGATGTTCAGCACGAACACTGGCCAAAACTTGCCTAAATCTAGTCGTATCAGGATACATTTGTCTCCCTTTATCATAATCTGGCCTTTGGGTACTATCAAACATAATCCAGGCTCCAGGGAGGCAGTTTGCATCTGCATCAACCAGGTTTTCTGACATATATCTATACAAAACAGGACCCATTGGAACACGCTGACCAGGGAAAGTCACCCCTTCTGGAAATGAACGTCGAAGCGCATAAAGAATTATTGGATCATCAAAAAGCTTTTCCTGTCTATTTATCTCTGCCACTTCAAATAAGCGATCAGAAGGTGCGGGTATTTCTGTATTAAAAAAGCCTGCTATTGCTTGTCTTTGTTCAGCTACTAATCTTTCTACATCAACTGCCATAATTTTAATATCATCTTATAGGTCATTTGTCAAACATACACCTAGAGGCTATTTCAAAACCTTGGATAGACACAACATAACACAGGCAAGATGAAAGAATCCCTGATAGGTTGAAACGTATCTCTCCCATGTAAGATTTCAATGTTATTATAGCGTATTTTGCAATCTATTGAGGCTAAACAAAAGCAAAATCACCTAAATTTTGACTGAAATCTTACAGCAGATTATAATCAAGCAAAGCAAAAAATAGAACTGAACCCTTTTAAGGAATACATGGATCTAACTCTAATCATCTCGGGCGGTATTTTAATAGGATGCATCATTGCCCTATCCTGGTTTGCCGGATCAGATGCCCCATATGTGCCGACTAAAATGGACAAAATTAGGGAGATTCTAAAATTGGCCAGAATAAGAAAGGGTAAAAAGTTTTATGAATTAGGGTCAGGTGACGGCCGGGTGGTTTTTGAAGCAGCCAATCTTGGCGCTGATTCTATCGGTATTGAGCAATCCTGGATTAGAGTTTTACATTCCCGATCGAAAAGAGTAAAAAATGCTAAGTTTCTTCATGGAAACATTTTTTCAAAAACTTATAGCGATGCAGATATTATTTATATTTATCTTTTACCCAAAGGCGTAAGTAGGCTGGAGGAAAAATTAAAAAAAGAGTTGAAAAAAGGTTCTGTGATAATTACCCAAACTTACCATTTTCCTAATTGGAAACCATTTAAAAAACTAGATAATTTTTATCTTTACAGAAGCCTGGGTTAGTTTTCTCAGACCATTCTTTTCCAAAACAAATAAATCCTCAATTCTTACTCCGCCAAAATCAGGCAAATATATTCCCGGTTCTATGGAAAAAACCATGCCCTCTTTTAAAACTTCTTTACTTTTTGGAGAAAGGCTGGGATGTTCATGAACCTGCAAACCAATACCATGTCCAAGTGAATGAGGAATATCAATACCAGCCGCCTTAAAAATTTTTGCTGCCTGTCTTTCTCCCTGCTCTATAGCCTCAACTGCTCTTTGCTGAGCTTCTAAAACTGCATCGTAAATCTTTTTTTGTTTTTCATTTGGCTTTCCAAATACTATTGTCCTGGTCATATCTGAACAATAATTTTCATACTTTACCCCGAAATCAAAAAGGACAAATTGTCCTTTTTGTCCTGAGCGAACGAAGAGAGTCGAAGGACCTGTTTGATGATGTGGAATTGCAGAATTCTTACCGAAAGCGATGATAGGCGAAAAAGAAAATTCGCAGTTTTTTTCTTTAATGAAGTTTTCCAGATCGTTTGCAATTTCTTTTTCACTAATACCTATTCTTAACTTCTTTAACATATACTCAAAAGCTAAATCGCCGATTTTACAGGCTTTTTCTATGTTAGAAATCTCTTCTTTAGTTTTGATGCTCCGCGATATTTCAAAATGCTTTATCTTTTTAAAATGCTTTTTTATAAATTTAAACTCTTGGACTGTTAAACTATTTTCTTCTATTCCCAAAATTGCTACTTCATGTTTTTTTAAAAGTTTCTCCGTGGGATTTTTATGGCCCCTTTCAAAAAGGGTTAAATGAGAAACCTGCTTTTTTACTGCTTCTGTATACCTGGCATCAGAAATTAAATAGGCAAAATCTTTACCTACAAAAATATACGCTTCCCGCTCTGTTTCAGAAAAGTTTGTAAAACCTGACAGATAGGAAATATTTGCCGCATCCGACACCCAAACCGCCCCAACTTTTTCTTTTATTAATCTCTGTCTAAGCTCCTGCAATCTCCTCTTTAACATGAGCATATTTTACCATGATATAATCCTAAGCGATGAAACTTCTCCATTTTTCTGACCTGCATATTGGCATGGAAAATTATGCTAAATTGGATCCGGAAACAGGACTTTCTTCAAGACTGTTGGATTTTTTTAAAACTTTTGATTTTATTGTTGATACTGCCTTCAAAGAAAATGTTGATGCAATAATTTTTGCCGGGGATGCCTATAAAACCCGCGACCCTAACCCTACCCAGCAACGCGGCTTTGGCGAACGGATTGCTAAACTAGCCAAAAAAATCCCTGTTATTTTAGTTGTCGGCAACCACGATACCCCAAATGCTGCCGGCAAAGCTAATACTTTAGATATTTATTCTGCCTTAGATATTGATAATGTCTGGGTATCCAGAAACCCTGAAATCTTGCAAATCCCTACCAAATCAGGCAATTTACAGGTAGTTACGCTACCCTGGCTGCACAAAAGCGATTATAAAACTGTGGGGGAAAAATTAAAATTATTGTATGACAAAATTAACCCTGACTCCCCTGCCGTATTAGCATCACATGCAGAAATAGTGGGAGCCCAATTCGGCAGTGAAAAAGGCATGGCCATTACCAATGACGTTACTATCCCCCTGCCTTTAATCCAGGATAAAAGATTATCTTATGCCGCTTTAGGCCATATTCACAAACACCAGGTGTTATCAAAACCGGGTGACTCCCCTTTAATTATCTATTCAGGTTCCCCCGAACGGATTGATTTTGGTGAGGAAAAAGAAGAAAAAGGAATTTGTCTGGTGGAAATAGGCTCTTCTACTACTTTTTGTTTTCTTCCCACTAATGCCAGAAAGTTTTTAACTATCACTATTAGCTTAGCTGCTAAAGATGCGGATCCAACCCAAACAATCATCAATGAAATTAAAAAACACGATGTGGCGGATAAAATTGTTAAACTCAACATTAATATCCCGGCTGAATGTGAACAGGAAATCAAAATGGACCTGGTTAAAAAAGCATTAAAAGAGGCAAATTTCATTGCCGGAATTTCCCGGAATGTTGAAAGGAAAGAACGGGAAAAAATTGATATGGGTAGTGAAGTAGAAAGTTTAACTCCTGTGCAGGCTTTAAAAAAATATTTTGAAAGCAAAAAATACTCCTTGGAAAAACAAAAAAAATTAGCAGAATTTGCTGCAATTTTAATAAAATAAAGCTATATGAATAAAGAATTAAGCATTAAAACAAATTTTCTTAAAAAGCTTAATTCATTATTCTTAATTCTTATTGCTTAACCATGATACCGACGCATCTTAAATTATCCAACTTTACTAGTTACAGCCAAAACCCTCCTGAACTAGATTTTACAAAGTTTAAATTGGCAGCAATTTCCGGGCTTAACGGCGCCGGCAAATCATCACTTTTGGATTCTATTACCTGGTGTATTTGGGGCACTTCCCGGGCCGGGGACTCTTCAGACGACTTAGTCCATTTAGGATCCCAGGAGATGAATGTTGAGTTTTCTTTTGAACTGGATAACCACCTTTATACAATCAAGAGGTCCCGGTCCAAAAAAGGCGGCGGCGGAACCAGTTTAGAACTTTGGTCTGGTTCTCATAACTTAACCGAAGGAACCATTAAAGCAACCCAGCAAAAAATTATTGACACATTACATTTAACTTTTGAAACATTTACCAATTCTGCTTATCTTCGCCAGGGCCATGCTGATGAATTTACCACCAAAGGCCCAACTGACCGGAAAAGAATTTTGGCAGACATTTTGGGATTAGACCACTATGACAAATTAGAAGAAAAAGCTAAAGAGAAAACTAAAGAAGCCCAAACTAAATTACAACTTTTGGATTACCAGCTTTTGGAAATCGAGTCGGAACTTACCCAAAAGGAAGAACGGAGCGAAAAGAAAAAACTTGCAGAGGAAGTAATTTCGAAAGTAGAAGAAAAAATTAAAAGTCTTGAAAATAATCTAAAAAATTTGCGCGGGCAAAAAGAACTTTTAAAAATTGCTGACGAACAAAGACTAAAAGCCGAACAAAATTTCCTGCAAAATAAAAAAGAGCTTGAAGAAATTCTTCTGCAAGGGAAAAAACGTAAATTAAATATTGAATTTTTAAAAGAGGAGTTGAACAAATTAAATAAAGTTTCTGCAGAACTTTTGAAATTAAAGGATTTGCAGGCGCAGAAGGACAAAATGGATGAAATCAAACAAAAAAAGCTGGAATTGGAAAAAGAATTGTCGGAAATTGTAGGACAAGTAAACTTAAAAAAACAAAAAAAAGAACAACTTACTGTGGAGATAGAAAAATTAAACAAGCAATTAAAAGAAGTCCACGTTGCCGGAGCCAAGTGCCCAACCTGCGGTCAGGAAGTAGGTAAAGCAGAAAAAAGTCATGTCCACAAAAATCTCACCGGCCAAATTGAAAAATCACATCTGGAACTATCTAAAATAGATGTTTTGACAGAGGAGGAAAAGATTCAAAAAATAGAAACTAAATTAAAAGATTTATTTTTTGATTTTAATAAATACCAAGAAATTACCGCTAAATTACAAACTCTGGAAAAAGCCCAGGAGCAAAAAGAGCAGATGTTAAAAATCCAAGCCACATTGGAATCAGAAGAAAAAGTGGTAGCCGAGATGCGGGTTCTGTTTGTAAATAAAAAAACATCTGTTGATCTGCTGGAAAAAGAAATAAAGTCGTTCCCCGATCTATCAGAGAAAATTGTTAAAGCAACACAGGAAATTGCTGATATTGAAAACGGGCTGGTAATAATCCGTGATGAAGAAAAAAAAGCCCAGGGGGCTTTAGGCCAAATTAATGAACTGATATCCCGGACAGCCCAGATGGAAAAATTACAAAAAACAAAAACAGAGGAGAAATTAAAATTACAAAAAGAAAAGGAGGTTTTCGATGAACTGGCTTTGGCCTTTGGCAAAAAAGGCATCCAGGCTATGATTATTGAAAGCGCCATTCCGGAAATAGAAGATGAAACCAATAAGTTATTAGAAAAGCTGACAGAAGGACGGATGAAAGTAAGTTTGCAAACCCAAAAGGAATCTAAAACTAAAGTGCTTCTTTCAGAAGGAGAAAAAGGATATTTTACCATTGAGACTTTGGAAATTATTATTTCTGACGAAATGGGGGAGCGACCTTATGAACTTTATTCGGGAGGGGAAACTTTTAGGGTTAACTTTGCTATCAGACTGGCTATATCAAAATTACTAACCCACCGGGCCGGTGCCAGACTGCAGTTTTTAGTAATCGATGAGGGATTTGGCACCCAAGATGCACCCGGAAGAGCCAGGCTGGTGGAAGTTTTAGATGCCATTAAAGATGACTTTGAAAAAATCCTGGTAATTACCCATATTGAAGAATTAAAAGAAGAATTCCCGGTCCGCATCGAAGTCTCCAAAAACTCCAGCGGGTCTACCTTTGAAGTAGTAGGAATTTAAACTAATTTGGCCCGGTGGGTTAGAATGTTAGCCCAGGTTAAAACATCTTCTGCCCAAAATTTATCCAGTTTAATATTATTTTTCAGGTGGTCAAATTTATTCTTAAATGCTTTAAAAGTTGGGTCAAATCTGGGGTTTTTGGAAGTATTTTCCAATTGGTTCAAATATTCTTCTGTCTCGATTAAAAATTGGTTAATTCTGGCCTCTTTCCCTTCTATAGCCCATCTTGATAATCTGCCTAAATTAACAGCGATATTTAAAGTCAAATCCTTGGCATTCATTTAAGTAAATCCTTCACAACTTCCTCTACCTGTTGCCTGATCCCTTGGGATAAGATTTCCCTACTGGCATTACCTTGATTGGGCCTGATATTGATCATCGAATCAAAATCAATTTCTCCTGTTTCTAAATCCAAACCGCCGCCCCATAAATTTGCTTGCTTGCTGCCGTTTTGCAAAAGCAGCTGTTCCCCGTCAAAATGCCTTAACCCTCCGGCTGTTAGAATCTTTTTTTCTATATCAACCACAAATTTAATATATCCTGCCAAATCCTCAGCAACTTTTTTTAAAGTTTCCTCATTTGCTTTAGAGGTAATCAATATTACCATGCCGCTATTTTACCATTATTTGAGTTACAATTAAGCCATGGGTTTATTATTTAAATTTATACCTGCGTTGTTATTTTGGGGGGTTTTTGCTGGTGTAATTTTTGGGATTCCTTATCCTGAAAGTTTAGCCCAGGCAAATTTTAAACAAATAAGTTTATTTTTTGTACCTTTATTTTTCGCAATTTCTTTTACTTTTAATATTTTCTTTAAAAACATATTCCAATCATTGTCTATTGCTTTAGGCTTAATTTTACTTTTAATTTTAAAAGCCCTGGATTCTTTAAATTTAGCCACAGGGATTTTAATCATTATTTCCGCAGGCTTGCTTTTTAGCTATTTTAAAAAATCCAAAAGAAAAAATTTGACTAAACAAACAAAAATCCCTAAACTGACGCATATGCGGTAACAAATATGAATAAATTCTTTGCCACCACCCCAATTTATTATGTCAATGATGCCCCGCACATCGGGCATACCTATACCACAGTCGCTGCTGACGTGATCACCCGCTTCTACAAACAAAAAGGTTACGACGCCAGATTGCTTACCGGAACTGACGAACACGGGGCAAAAATTGCAGAAGCCGCAGCAAAACACGGTAAAGCTCCGCAGGAATATGCTGATGAAATATCAGAGAAATTTAAAACAGCTTGGGATAGTTTAAATATTGATTATGCCAGATTTATCAGAACCACAGATGAGGACCATGTTAAAACGGCCCGGGAGTTTTTTCAAAAACTCTACGACAAAGGCGCAATCGACCCAAAGCCGCGGCTTTATAAAGGATTATATTGCGTCGGTCACGAAAAATTTATGTCCAAAGAAGAACTTGTTGATGGCTTGTGTCCGGACCACCAAACAAAGCCTGTTGAACATTCGGAGGAAAATTATTATTTTAAATTAAGTGGTTATAAAAAAGATTTAGAACAACTTATCAGTTCTGATGAAATTAAAATAAGGCCCCAGTCAAGAAAAAATGAAATTTTAGGGAAACTTAAAACAGGACTGGAAGATATTTCTATATCCAGAGCCAGCATGGAATGGGGCATTCCTTTGCCGTTTGATAAAGGCCATACCGCTTATGTCTGGATTGAGGCTTTAATTAATTATTATACTTATGGTTCTCAAGAAAATTTATGGCCGGCAGATTTACATTTAATGGCGAAGGACATTTTGTGGTTTCATGCGCTAATTTGGCCTGCCATACTTTTAGCTATCGGAGAAAAACTGCCAAAAGAAATCTTTGCCCACGGGTTCTTTACTATCAACGGACAAAAAATGTCTAAAACCATCGGCAATGTCATTAGTCCCAGCCAATTGATCGAAAAATACGGGGTAGACGGAACCAGGTATTTATTGCTGGCTGCTTTCCCGTTTGGGGAAGACGGTGATTTTTCCTGGGAAGAACTGGATAAATTATATAACGCCAATTTGGCAAATGGTTTGGGAAATCTTGTAGCCAGGGTAGCAAAATTGGCGGAAAAAGTAAATTTTGAAGTTACGCAAACTACAGAAATTTTTGACCCCTTAGTCGAAGAAAAACTTACAGAATTTAAGTTTAATGAGGCTTTAGCAACCATCTGGCAGGATATTGCTGCCTTGGATAAAAAAATCAATGAAATCCAGCCTTGGAAATTAGAAGAAACAAAACTTAAAGAATTTTTATCAAGCAGTGCGATTAAAATCCGCTCTATTGCTTTAAGCTTAACGCCTTTTATGCCGGAGACTGCCGAAAAAATATTAAAACAATTTTCCGACCAAATTAAATCAGGTTCTCCATTATTTCCCCGCAAATGATCCAAAGGGCTGCTGATGTTGGAGTTTCTGCTATTATCAATGTCGGGGTTGACGTCGAAACAAGCCGGAAAGCCCTTGCCCAAACAAAAGATTTATTTATATATTCCACAATCGGTATTCATCCTCATGAATCTTTTTTGGATGGCGATATTGCTGAATTAGAAAAAATATATTTATCTAATCCGGAAAAAGTTGTTGCAGTTGGGGAATGCGGTTTGGATTTCTTCCAAAATAATAATGATAACGATCATAATAGTTATAAAAGTCATAATTTTTATAACTTACAAATAAAGCTCTTTGAAGCCCAAATAAATCTTGC
>JACPEX010000023.1 GCA_016183265.1 Candidatus Daviesbacteria bacterium
ATGAGGAGATTATTTTCATGACCCATTCGACAAGCTCAGGGCGAGAGCCCAAAGTTTTAGTATTAAAAGCCGAAGGGACAAATAGAGACGAGGAGATGGATTATGCTTTTAAAATTGCCGGTGGTGATCCGGAAATAATACACATTAACGAGTTGCGCTCCGGAAAAATTAAATTAAATGATTTTCAAATACTGGCTCTTCCCGGAGGGTTTGCTTATGGTGATGATATAGTTTCCGGAAAAATATTGGCAATAGAGCTGACGGCTTTTTTGGGGAAAGAAATGAAGAAATTTATTGAAAGAAAGGATACTGCCATTATAGGTATTTGCAACGGTTTTCAGGTTTTGGTCAGGACCGGCCTTTTGCCATTTAGAAAAATCGGCGAGATGGATGTGACTTTGACTAATAATGATTCCGGACATTTTGAGTGCCGTTGGGTAAAAGTAAAAGTTAATCCGAAAAATATCAGTAAATTTTTGGAAGGTATAAGTGATGAAATAATGTGGTTACCTATAGCCCACGGAGAAGGTAAATTTTTAACGGATGAAAAAACTTTAAAGAAAGTTGAAAAAAATAATCTGGTGGCATTTAGATATATCGGTAACCCGAATGGTTCGTTAAATGACATTGTCGGGGTGACTGATACAACCGGCAGGATTTTAGGAATGATGCCGCACCCGGAGTGCTTTGTGAGAATTGAACAATATCCCAACTGGAGGCGTGGTAAAGTTAAAGTTGATGGTTTGCCGATTTTTGAAAATATTGTAAAGTGGGTAAAGGAGCAAAGATGATAATCCTTATAGATTTTGGGTCGCAGACAGCACATCTGATAGCCAGAAGAATTAGGGAGTTAGGAACAGATGTGATGATTGCTGTACCGGAAGTTGAGCTGGAAAGAATTAAACAATTGAAACCACAGGGAATAATTTTATCAGGGGGCCCGGCAGATGTTTTTAAAAAAGGCGCCCCCACCACTAACCCAAAGATTTTTGATCTGGGAGCGCCAATTTTAGGTATTTGTTACGGGCACCAATTAATGGGACATCTGTTAAGAGGCAAAGTAATCACCGGATCAAAAAAGGAATTTGGCCCGGTAGAACTAATTATTGAGAAATCTTCAAGTTTGTTATCCGGGGTACCGAGTGGTATTACGGTTTGGATGTCACACGGAAATGAAGTAGTTAAACTTCCGGAAGGTTTTGTAGATAATGCCAGGACTGCTACTAAACCCCATACTGTTATTTCAAATGAAAATAAAAAGCTATACGGCATCCAATTTCATCCGGAGGTAGTCCATACCGAATACGGAGAACAGATTTTGGAAAACTTTTTAAGGATCTGCGGCATTGCCCCCAAGCGCCGGAAATTTTCCAGGCAATTTGTTGATAATTTAATTCAGGATGTTAAGGATTCAGTAAGAAACGAGAAGGTAATATGCGCTTTATCAGGAGGGGTGGATTCCTCGGTGGCTGCCCTTTTAGTCCATAAAGCAATTAGCAAAAACTTAACTTCCTATTATATAGATTCAGGTTTGATGCGGGATGGGGAAACTGAAAGTTTACAAAAAGTTTTTTCCCAACATTACAAAATGGATATACAAATTATTGATGCCAAGGATAAATTCTTCAGAGCCCTGAAGGGTATTAAAGATCCGGAAGAAAAAAGAAAACTCATCGGTAGAGTTTTCATTGAAGTTTTTGAAACTGCTGCCGAAAAAACCGGGGCTAAGTTTTTAGTCCAAGGCACAATTTATCCGGATGTTATTGAATCTGCCGGGACGAAACATGCCCAAGTAATTAAATCCCATCATAATGTGGGGGCTTTGCCGGAAAAAATGAACCTGGCTTTAATTGAACCCTTAAGGAATTTCTATAAAGATGAGGTCAGGCAAATAGGTGAAATTTTGGGGTTACCAAAAACAATCATAAACAGGCAACCCTTTCCTGGACCTGGGCTGGCAGTAAGAATTATTGGAGATGTAACTGAGGAAAAATTAGAAATCCTAAGAATGGCAGATAAAATTATTCAACAAGAAGTTGAAAAAACTGATTGGATTAAAAAACTATGGCAGATATTTGCCGTATTTACCGGAATTAAAACAACCGGAGTCAGGGGAGACGGACGGGTGTACGGGGAAACAATTGCAATTCGGGCAATTGAAGCAAAAGATGCCATGTCTGCCAGTTTCGCTAAACTGCCCTATGAGCTTTTGGAAAAAATTAGTTTAAGAATTGTAACCGAAGTTCCGGAAGTAAACCGCGTCGTCTACGACATCACCAACAAACCCCCTGCGACAATGGAATGGGAATAGAGAAAATTTCTAATTTCTAATTTCTAAAAACTCTTCCCGTTTGGGGCCGGTGGAGATCAACTTAACAGTAATGTCTAGGAAGTCTTCTATGAATTTAACATATTCCTGGCAGGTTTTTGGGAGATCTGCAAAGCTTTTAACTTGCATAATGTCTTCTGTCCAACCGGAGAATTCTTTAAAAACCGGTGTTAATTTTTCAAGTTCAAGATAACCACAACTTGAATATGGAATAGGTTTACCGTCCAGCTCATATCCTATACAAGCTTTAATTTTTTCCAGGCCCGATAATATATCAATTTTTGTAATAATAATTTCTGTTACTCCGGAAACTTCGCACGCAAATTTAACTGCTTCCAAATCTAACCATCCAACCCTTCTGGGCCTACCTGTTGTAGTGCCAAACTCCTTGCCTTTTTCCCGAAGATCATCACCCAATTTATCTTTTAATTCTGTTGGAAAAGGCCCACTGCCCACTCTGGAAGTATAAGCTTTGACTATTCCGGAAATTGAGCCAATTTTTTGTATCGGTATGCCGGCTCCGGTATTAATTGCCCCAGGGATGGTATTTGAGCCGGTACAAAATGGATAAGGAGAAAAGTCCAAATCCAGCATTACTGCCTGTGCCCCTTCCATTAAGATTTTTTTGTTTTCGGATAAAGCTTTTTGTAAAAGTTGATATGTGTCTGTAATAAAAGGTAAAACTATCTCTCTAAGTTCTGCCAATCTTTCCAATTCCCGTTCTGTATTCAGGGGAGCGACACCAAAAGAATCTAAGATTTTATTTTTCATTTCTGACTGAAAGACAAATTTTTCGCTAAATAAATCCCAATCTTTTAATTCATAAATTCTGATTCCGTTATAAGAAACTTTATCAGCGTAACACGGCCCGATACCCCGGGCAGTTGTTCCTAATTTTTTTTCTCCCCGGGCATTTTCATAAGCCAAATCTAGCGCCTTATGATAAGGTAAAATTAAGTGGCACCTGTCTGAAATAAAAAATCTATTCTTAAATTCAATCCCGTCACTAAAAAACATTTCTATTTCTGAAACTAAAACTTCCAGATCAACAATAACCCCGTTTGCAATAACGCATTTTGAATTTGGATTTAAAATTCCTGAAGGAATTAAGTGAAGAGGATATTTTTTATTACCTGAATATATAGTATGCCCTGCGTTATTTCCTCCGTGAAAGCGTACAACAAAGTCTGATTTTTCCGCGAGCAAATCAACAATTTTGCCCTTTCCCTCGTCACCCCATTGAGTGCCTAAAATGACAGAAACCATGCAAGTATTGTATCATAGTAATAAATTTAGTATAATAAGTTATGGGAGATATAATTTACAAAGATTATACGATTGTAACTTTAGGTTCTCACTCGGCGCTGCAAATCCTCAAAGGCGCTAAAGATGAAGGGTTTAAAACTGCAGTAGTTTGTACTCCGGATAGAATAACCCTTTACAACTCTTATTCAAATTTCATAGATAAAATTTTAAAAATTAAGACCTGGAAAGATTTTCCCAAGCTTGAAAGAGAGTTAATTAAAAAAGACTGTATTATTATTCCTCATGGCTCTTTTGTGGCTTATCTGGGAATGGAAGAAAATAAAAATATGCAAGTGCCATATTTTGGCAACAAAAAGGTTTTGGATTGGGAAGAAAACAGGCAAATGCAAAGAGAGTGGATGGAAGAAGCAGGGGTTAAGGTTCCGCACAAGTTTAAAAAAGGAGACAAAATAGATAGGGCTGTTATTGTTAAGTCTTATGGGGCTGCCGGCGGCAAAGGGTATTTTACGGCCAGAAACCAAAAAGAATTTGATGAAAAATTAAAAAATTACAATGAAGAAAGATTCATGGTGCAGGAATATGTAGTTGGCGTGCCGGTTTATTTTCACTTTTTTTATTCACCTCTAACTAAGAAAGTAGAAATGATGAGTGTTGATAAGCGTTATGAAACCAATGTTGATTCTTTGGGCAGAATTCCGGCCAAATCTCAGCGGGGTTTAAATATTGAACCGTCATTTGAAGTGGTAGCCAATATACCAATGGCTATCAGGGAATCGCTTTTACCGGAAGCAATCTCAATGGCAGAAAGAGTGATTGAGGCTTCCCAAAAACTAATTTCCCCTAAAGGTTTGTTTGGGCCGTTTTGTTTGGAAACAATTATTACTTCGAAAGAGGAAATTTATGTGATTGAAATTTCTGCCAGGATTGTGGCCGGAACTAATTGTTTCATTAACGGCTCGCCGTACACATATCTTTTGTATGATGAACCAATGTCTACAGGAAGGCGTATTGCCAGAGAGATCAAGAATGCAATAAACTCAAATAAGCTGAAGGAGGTTTTAGATTAATGAAAAATTATACGATTGCTGTTTTAGGTTCTCATTCTGCGCTAGATTTATGCCGCGGGGCAAAAGATTTAGGATTTAAAACTTTAGTAATTTGCCAGAAAGGCAGAGAAAAAACTTATGCAAAATATTTTAAAAATATTGTGGATGAGGTAATTATTCTGGATAAATTTGCAGATATTTTAAAACCGGAAATCCAAAAAGAGTTAATTCAAAGAAACTGTATATTTATTCCGCACAGGTCTTTTGAAGTTTACATTAATGATTACAATGCGATTGAGAAGAAATTCAAAGTACCAATGTTTGGAAATAAGTTTTTACTAAAAGCAGAAGAGCGGGGAGTAAAACCAAACCAATATGACTTATTAGATGCCGCCAAAATCCGTTACCCTAAACAATTTAGCGACCCGAAAGATATTGACAGGCTTTGTATTGTCAAAGTTTTGGAAAAGATGAGAGGATTTGAAAGGGCATTTTTCTTGGCCGAAAATTACGAGGAATTTCTTATGTATGCATCAAATGCAATCTCAGCCAATAGAATTACAAAGCAACAATTAGAAAAAGTTGTCATTGAGGAGTTTATTATTGGGGTGCAAGTTAACTTTAATTTCTTTTATGATCCAATTGATGGTAGATTAGAGTTAATCGGAACAGACACCAGAAGACAAACAAATATTGAAGGTCTAGTTAGAACTCCTGCTCCTTATCAACAGTCTATTATGGCAAAAACGCAGATTAAATATGAAGAAGCCGGACATATTGCTGTGACAGTTCTAGAATCATTACTTGAGGATGCATTTGCGATGGGGGAAAGTTTTGTAGAAGCGTCAAAGAAAATGGTGGCACCCGGTGTGATTGGCCCGTTTGGTTTGCAGACTATGATAACTGCCGGTCCTCCTAAAAAAGAAATTATTGTCTTTGATGTTTCGCCCAGGATGCCCGGGAGCCCCGGAATCTTTGCGACACCATACAGCGGATATTTATATGGAGAAAATATTTCAATGGGTAAACGGGTGGCAATGGAAATAAAAATGGCTATAGAGAAAGGGGAATTGAGTAAAATTTTAACATGAAAAAATATGCACTTTTGAGCGTCTATGATAAAACCGGGATTGCAGATTTTGCTAAGGTTTTAGCGGGTCTTGGGTATGAGATTATTTCTACAGGCGGAACTTTAAAGGTGCTGGAAGAAGCAGGTATTAAAGTAATACCTATTGATGAGATAACCGGCAACCCAAGGGATTCATTTGACGGCAGGATGAAAACCATTAGTTTTCAGATTGAGTCCGGGATTTTATTTGACCGACAAAATCCAGCTCATGTTAAACAAGCTGAAGAGTTAAAAATCCCACAAATAGATATCGTAGTTTGCAATCTTTATCCTTTTGAAGAAAAGCCCGGAATTGAAACCATTGATGTTGGCGGGCCGACGATGATACGGGCTGCCGCCAAAAATTATAAGAATGTTTTGGTTGTAGTAGACCCAAGGGATTACGGGCAAGCATTCGATAAATCAAAGCAGCAGTTGGCAGCAAAAGCTTTTTATCACCTGTCTTTTTATGATTCCCAAATTGGCAAGTTCTTTAGTAATGAAAAATTTCCGGATGAAGTAACAATCCCGCTTAGGAAAACAAGCGTTTTGCGTTATGGGGAAAATCCTCATCAGACCGGAGCTTTATATTTAATGCCTAAAACAAATTCCCCAATCGGGAAGTTAAAGCACCTATGGGGCAGGGAATTGTCCGGCACAAATATTGGGGATATTTATATTGGTTTAGAAACAGTCAGGCAATTTATAGAACCCGCGGCGGCGGTGATGAAACATTTAAGCCCCTGTGGTATAGCCACCGGCAAAAGCGCCGAAGAAGCTTTAGACCGGGCTGTAAAGGCAGACCCTGTTTCTGCTTTTGGCGGTGTGATAGTTTTAAATAAGCCGATGGATCTGGCGGCAGCAAAAATAATAGCTACATTCAAAAATGAAAAAGAAGGCAATACCGATATAGTGGCTGTTCCGGAAATTTCTGATGATGCTTTAGAGCTTTTGAAAAAAGTTAGGAAAACCATGGGGGTTTATACATTTGGTCAAATCCCAACGGAGAGAACTGAAAATTGGGATTTGAAATATTTTGCCGGGGCAGTATTATTGCAGGATTTTGATGATGAAGTTGAAAGTAGTTTTAAGGATTGGAAAGTTGTTACCAGGAAAAAACCTACAGAAAAGCAATTAGGACAGATGAAATTTGGTTTTAAAGCTGTAAAAGCAGTCAGGTCTAATGCAGTGATAGTAATTGATAAAGATATTCCGATGACGCGCGGCATTGGTTCCGGACAAACATCCAGGATTGGCGCAACCAAAATTGCCCTAGAGCAGGCTGCAGATTTGGCAAAAGGTGGTATTCTAATAAGTGACAGCTTTTTTCCGTTTGATGATTCGGTTAAACTTTCGGCAAAATATGGTATTGCAGCAGTAGTAGAGCAGGGAGGTTCTGTCCAGGATCAGGCCTCAATTGATGCGGCTGATGGAGCAGGCATTCCGATGGTCTTTACCGGAAGGAGGGCATTTAGGCATTAGATATGAAAGATTACTTAACATACCAATCACCTTTTTCCTGGAGATATGGGTCTGAGGAAATGAGAAAGATTTTCTCTGAGGAAAATAAGTATAAATTATGGCGTAAAATATGGGTGGCTTTGGCCCGGGCTCAATACAAAGATGGTTTGGTTTCTGCAGAAGAGTTAAAAGATTTAGAAAATAACCAAGATAATATTGATATAGCAAGGATTTGGGAAATTGAGAAAGATACCCGTCATGATGTGGTAGCGGCCATCAAAGAGTTTGCAGAAAAAACCAAAATAGGCGGAGGCAAGATTCATCTTGGCGCTACCTCAATGGATATTTCAGATAATAGTGAAACGATAAGATTAACTGAGGCGTTAGAGTTAATAGAGAAGCAATTAAAAAAACTGCTTAAAAGCTTTGGTGAAAAAATAGAAAAATATGCAGACCTTGTTTGTATGGGGTATACCCATCTGCAGCCTGCAGAGCCAACTACTTTAGGTTATAGGTTTGCCTTTTATGCCCAGGATTTATTAATGGATCTTTCAGCTTTGCAATTTGTCAAAAAGAATTTAAAAGGTAAAGGGCTCAAAGGGGCTGTTGGAACTTCAGCAAGCTATACCGAGGGGGTTGAAGCTGAGGTGCTTAAGGAATTAGGAATTGAAGCATTTGAAGTAACAAATCAAACAGCTCCCAGAAAAATAGAAGTTTGGGTGGCAAATTTACTTTCATCTATTGCCCAGTCTTTGAATAAATTTGCTTTTGATTTAAGGATCATGCAGTCGCCCGGGTTTGGGGAGTGGCAGGAGCCTTTTGCTAAAACTCAGGTTGGTTCATCAGCTATGCCGTTTAAAAGAAACCCGATAAAATCAGAACAGATTTGCTCACTGGCAAGGATAGTTGCAAATTCAGCAAAAACTTTGTGGGATAATGCAGCCAACCAACTTTTGGAGCGGACGCTGGATGATTCAGCAAACAGAAGGGCAGCTATTCCGGAGATGTTTTTGGCAATAGATGAAATGTTTAATTCTGCGCTTAATATTATTAATGGCTTAACGGTAAACGACAAACGGATAACGAAGAACTTAGATATCTATTGGCCTTTTTCGGCAAGCGAGGGAATCATTATTGCCTCTGTAAAAAAAGGTGCAGACAGGCAAAAAATTCATGAGGAATTAAGAGAGATTTCGATGAAAGCATGGGAAGCAATTCAAGATGGAAACCCTAATCCGATGGAGGGTTTACTGGAAGAAAATTTATTTTTAAAACAATATTTAAAACCAGTTGAAATTATAGAAATTTTAGATGCTAAAAACCATATTGGAAATGCTAAAGAGAGAGCGTTGACTTTAGCCGGACAAATTAAGAAAATAACATCATGAAAAAAGTATTAATTATTGCTGCATCGGATTCTGATTTAGAAGTGATGTGTAATGCCGGGAAAATCCTGGATGAATTCGGGATAGAGTATGAAATGACAATTTCTTCCGCCCACAGGTCACCGGAACGGACAAAAGAATTGGTAGAAAAAGCTAAAAATGAGGAGATAAAAGTTATTATTGCCGGGGCCGGGATGGCAGCGCATTTAGCCGGAGTTATTGCTGCAGAATTTCCTTTACCGGTGATCGGGGTTCCTTTGGAAAGCGGAGTTTTAAGCGGTGTGGATGCGCTGCTTTCTACGATGCAGATGCCGCCGGGAGTGCCGGTTGCAACAATGGCAATTAACGGGTCAAAAAATGCAGGTATTTTGGCTGTGCAAATTTTGGCAACTTCCGATGAAGCTCTAAAACAAAAAATAGTGGAGTTTAGAAATAAAATGTCAATGGCAGTACAGGAAAAATCTTTGAAATTAAAATGAGTGTTTTAAAAAATGTAAATATTTCAGGTTTTGGCAAAAAGTATCAGGGTAAGGTTAGAGATAGTTACGCGCTAGATAGCAAAAGAATTATTGTTACAACTGACAGGCAATCTGCATTTGACCGGGTGTTAGGTTTTATTCCGTTTAAAGGGCAAGTCCTAACTAAACTCTCGGAATTTTGGTTTAATAAAACTGCTGATATTATTCAAAATCATTTAATTTCAGTTCCTGACCCCAATGTGATGGTGGTAAAAAATTGTAAAGTTATCCCGATTGAGATGGTAGTTAGGGGTTATATAACCGGCGTGACTGATACCTCGATCTGGGGTTCTTATGAAAAAGGAGAAAGAACAATTTATGGAATAAAATTTCCGGAGGGCTTAAAGAAAAACCAAAAATTGCCTGAGCCGGTGATAACTCCAACAACTAAAGCAGAAGCAGGACACGACGAAAGACTGACAGAAAAAGAAATTCTCCAAAGAAGGATCGTATCTCCACCGATATGGAGACAGATGAAAAAGGCGGCTTTGGCGCTTTTTGAAAGAGGGCAAAA
Source organism: Candidatus Daviesbacteria bacterium (assembly GCA_016183265.1). Lineage (GTDB taxonomy): Bacteria > Patescibacteriota > Microgenomatia > Daviesbacterales > UBA10151 > UBA10151. Next base: position 9,628 of record JACPEX010000023.1, read on the forward strand.
GATTTGTGAAAAGGCGGGAATTATTTTAGTTGATACTAAATATGAATTTGGACTAGATGAAGAAGGGGAACTAATACTGGTGGATGAAATACACACCCCAGATTCCTCAAGGTACTGGATCAAAAAGACTTATCAAAAGAGATTCTCCAAAGGATTAGAACCGGAAAGTTATGATAAAGAGCCTCTTAGGATTTGGTTTAAGAGCCATGGGTTCTCTGGTAAGGGCAGAATTCCTAAGATGCCGCCTGAATTTATTGCTAAAATGAGCAGCCTCTATATGAGTATTTATGAAAAAATCACCGGCCAAAAATTTATCCCTGACAGAACAAAAAATGTAAATAAAAGAATTAAAGATAATCTTCAAGTTCGTGATATAATTTACTAACATGCCGAGTAATAATGGTTTTGTAATTTTAACAGGGACTGCGAATGTAAAATTGGCAAAAGATATTGCCAAAATTTTAGGTAAAAATGCTGATGAAACTGTTACTGTTTTTGCGGACGGTGAAAAAAGAATTATTATCCCCGAGAATTTAAGAAAAAGGGACGTTTTTATCATCCAGCCGACTTGTCCGCCTGTAGATGCAAATATCATGGAATTATTTTTAATGCTGGATGCAGCTAAAAGGTCATCAGCTGCAGAAGTATCTGCCGTCATTCCTTATTTTGGTTATTCCAGGCAGGACCGGAAAGACCGGCCCCGTGTTCCTATTTCCGCCTCAATTATTGCCAGATTAATCGAGTTTGCCGGAGCAGATCGGATTTTAACAATCGACATCCACAGCGAGCAAGAGCCAGGGTTTGTAGAAATCCCCTGGGATAATTTGTATGGTAGTTATTCATTTCTGCCGGAACTAAAAAAACATTTTAGTAATGGTTTAGTTGTTGCATCACCGGATAAGGGAGGTGTTCCTAAGGCCGCTTTTTATTCTGAATTGTTAGGAGCTGAAGGGATGGCAATAGTTTTTAAAGAAAGGGATGTACAAAAGATGAACGTGAGTAAAACTTTAGACATGATTGGCAATGTTACAGGCAATGACGTGTTAATTGTAGATGATATGATTGATACGGCAGGGACTATTTGTGATGCAGCAGAGCTGATTAAGGAAAGAGGCGCCAGTAGTATTTCTGTGGCTGCTACTCATGGACTTTTTTCCGGTCCTGCGTTAGAAAGAATCAAAGAGGCTCCTATTGATAAGATTTTTATAACAGATACAGTACCGCTTAAAGAAGAGATCTTGAAAGATCCAAAAGTAATAGTTGTTTCTGTTGCACCACTTTTAGCAGAGGCGATAGAATGTATTTATAAAGGTGATTCAATGAGCGAAAAATTAATTCCCAAAGCCCACCAAACCCACGAAGAAAGAAATTAGCTAGCGTATCCCTAAAGTCTCAGCTTTAAAGGTGATATCCTTTGGCTCGATGATTACTTGCTTAGGGCCGCCTTGAATTACTCCGGCGTTCCAGGATTTTAAATTATGCTTTGCTGCAATAGCTTGCGCTTTTTCTATTTGATCAGTCGGTAAATAAACCGCAAAACCTGCACCCATGTTAAAATTTGCATACATTTCCTCATCGCTGTTCCCTGAATTTTCTTGTATAAAATTAAAGATTTCAGGAACAGAGGGAACCTCGTTAATAAAATAAGTAAATTCCCTGTCTGCCCGCATCAGTTTTCTGAAACCATGTCCCGTGATATTGACCATGTAATGAATATCAATATTTGCCTCGAATAGAGCTTTAATTAAAGCTACGTATATATGGGTAGGAATAAGCAGGGTTTCTCCGTACATTGATCCGTCAGGCAGTTTAGTAGCGTATCCGTCGGGAATTTTTTCTGCAACAACTCTTGCCAGCGATAAACCATTGGCATGAATGCCGCTTGATTCTATAAGCAAAATTGCATCTCCTGGTGTAAGTTTGTTTCCTAAAATAAGCCTCTCTTTTGGCTCAATAATTCCGATACATGACCCAGCCAAATCGATAGTTTCAGGATTAATAATACCTGCAAGTCCAGGAGTTTCTCCGCCGCCCCAAGTTACACCTGCCATTTGGCAAGCCTTAGCCCAGCCTTCTACCAAAGCAGCAGAACGCTCTTTATCAGCAAACCAATTTGGGTCTCCGGTGGCAAAATAAGCATTAATGACTTGTGGTTTGGCACCGACTGTAATTATGTCATTGACAATAGCTGCTACAGTATCCTGAGCAATGGTTTCATAACTCTTTCTCATTTCATCAGCAACTAAATTTTTTGTTCCTAAGCCCTCAATCACAAAAGCCCGAAAGCAATCTTCTTCCTCCCAAACATAGGCTGACTCGCCGCGGCTCATCGCAACTTCAGGAAAATTTTTTGCAGTTTGTTTGCCCGCGTCCTGGGCCAATCTTTTGACCGGATCTAAAACGTTATAATTTACACCTGTCTTCGAATAATTAATCTTTGACTTCATTCTGTTGTTAATATACCATAAATTATACAGTTATGATTACTGCAATAGCCTATTATTTAATTTTAGGAAAACCGGTGATTTTTTATTTGGGAATTTTGACTTATTTATCATTTTTATTTACTGCTCTGTTAGGTTATACTTATTTTAAAGGCAGGCCGATTTTGCCTTTTGCTTGGCACCCCAGGTTTGCCGCTGTTTCTTTGATTTTGGCTACCATTCATGGTCTTTTAGGTCTTTCATTGTACTTACGCTTTTAAGTATCCTTAATACCTCCTTCTTAAAACAAAAGTTACTTCCATGCCAAAAAAAGAGAATATTTTTTCTTTGATTTCGAACTCAGCCCTTTCTATTAATTCTTCCAGTTGTTCGTGATGAAAGGGATGTAAATGGGCATTTTTCCAAACCCTACCTTTGGTATTTTCCCAGATAAACCAGACAATTCTAAACAGAAGACTTCCTGAATCCATTGTTAAAATTAAAGTACCCTTTTTGCCTAGTACTCTCTTGATTTCTTTAAGACATTCTGCCGGATTTTCAACATGCTCAACAGTTTCATAAAATAGTATCAGGTCAAAGTAATCTTTTCTAAAGGGTAATTTTTGAGCAGATGCAACTTTAAATTTAATATGCGGATAGTTTTTTTTGGCAGAAGCAATGGCTTTATCGTAGATGTCTATCCCAAAGTAGTGGGCTTCAGGTATTGCTTTAGCAATTTCCGAAACCATAAAACCTGAGGCGCATCCAACATCTAAACAATTTTTAAAGTGTAAATCCGCAATAATCTTTTTGGCCAAATTAATTTTTGTTTTATGCCAAAGCCACTGAAAAAAATTGTTTTTCACTCCCTGTTGATAATAATTGACTGGTACTTTACTCCAGGTACTATATAGTTTGTGATTTTGCATATTTTAAAACAGTGAAACCGCTAAAATTTTTTTCTTCAACTAATTTACCATTTTTTTGGGCCCACACCCGACCCAAATTTTTATAGATATCAGGAATTCTGCCGGTCTCCGAGATTAATAAATAAAAGTATTTTTCTTCTGCTTGGCTTTTGGGTAATAAATCATAAGGATGGAGTTGATCGCCGCCTAACCAACCAGGTACATATCCAAACCTGCTTTTTCCATACCAATTATAAAGATAAGCCCACATACCGTTGTAATAAAGAGGATAAGTAACTGCATTAATGGCAAATGGCTGCCCTGCTGCGCTTTGGTAAGTATAATCCACTACTTTTAGCTGATAATCCAAATATGAGGTAGGGTCATATATTGAATCAAATAATTCATAGGCTTTTTGAGGTCTAGTTATAACAATGTTAATATTGCTTAAAGTAATTGCCGCCATTATTCCTAAAATTAAAAAAGGGTATCTTAACTTTGATATGGTATATCCCGAAATTAATGCTATAGCTGGCGGCAATCCGATTAAAAACCAAGGCTTTTGATGATAGCCCAAAATGAGAGTGATAGCAGGAGAGAATAGATACAACAGTAGAAAATAAATTGCATATTTTTCTTGTCTAGCTAATTGAGTTTTTAATAATATGTACAAAATAATTAAGATGATAACAGCCGCAATGAAAATGCCAAAGTCCAGCCTTTGTGGGAATAAGTTACGGGAGAAATTAATACCAAAATCCTGTAAAAAAAGCAGTAAGCGGTCCATATAAGATAATTTGGCATCAGTAAAGCTGGAAGAGAAATTCAACAGCATATTAATCCCAGTAAAGTTAAGTTTTATTTCAGTCAAAATCAAAGTCGAGACGGAAGTCAGAAATACTAAGATGGAGAATATAAAGAATTTAAAACTGGGCACTTGCGGTTTGAAAATAAGCCAGTAAATAAAAAAGATGGGAATCAGGTATAAAAAAGATAGATCTGCTTGTATAGATAATCCTAAGGCAACAGCTGATAAGACTAATCCCCATTTCTTTTGCAAAAATAACAGCCAAAGTCCCAGATAAAAAAGAGGAACAGTAAAAATTGTGACTGTATCAATGGTCAGCCAATTTGAGAATTTGATAATTTCAAAAGAAACAGCAGCTAAACTAGCTGCTAAAATGCCCGGTAATGGTTTTTTAAACATGGAACGGGCTAAAAGAAAAACAATCAGTGAAGTTAAAGTATTGAAAAAAATATTCCAGTAAGCACTGATTAATGGGTTGCCTTTGGAAGTAAGGAACGGGATTAGATTATAGTAATAATAGAATACTCCATGGTGGATTTTAGGATCGCCATAAATAGCCCGTCCGATAATCAAGAGCTGATGATCTACTGCTAGTTTATATGTATAAAACAGGTCTTCATACTGATCATAATCGAAAACAATATTTGCCCCTTTTATATTTTCATATCTCAACCAGAAACCGAATAATAACAAACTAATAAGAATAAGAATAATGTTTAATTTCGACATATGCTTGATTATATATAATTTTACTTACGTTTTTAAGCATCTTTAAATACCTCTTACATAATTCTTTAACTAAAATGATACAATAAATTTATATGGTCTCGTCCTTTATTAAACATTTTGAAGAGACTGATATGGATAGCGTATCTGAGGTGGGGGGGAAGAATGCTTCTTTAGGGGAGATGATTCAAAGCTTTAAAGGGACTGATATTAATATCCCTAGCGGATTTGTGGTGACAGCCACAGCATACAAATATTTCATTACTAAAACTGGCTTAGATAAGTATATTCGAGAGCAGCTAGAAGATTTAGATACCCATAATTTAAAGGAATTAGAAAATAAAGGACATAGTATCAGAGAAAAGATTAAATCTACTTCGTTTCCAGGTGATTTGGAAAAAGCCATTAAGGAAGCTTTTAAAATTGCCGAAAATAAATACGGCAAAGGAGCTGATTTTGCTGTACGCTCTTCTGCTACGGCTGAGGATTTGCCGGGCGCATCATTTGCCGGGGAACATGAAACATTTTTAAATGTCAGAGGAGAAGCAGGAATTTTAAAAGCAATTAAAGGAGCAATGGCCTCTCTTTTTACCAACCGGGCTATTTCATACCGTGAAGATAAAGGGTTTAATCATTTAAAAGTTTATTTGTCAGTGGGGGTGCAAAAAATGGTCCGGTCTGATAAGGCTTGTTCCGGAGTGATGTTTACTCTTGATACTGAAACAGGTTTTAAAGATGTAGTTTTAATTAATGCCTCCTGGGGGTTGGGGGAAATGATAGTGCAGGGAGAGGTGACGCCGGATGAATTTTTGGTCTTTAAAAAAACCTCTGCCATCATTGATAAAAAATTAGGGGTAAAAGTAAGAAAAATGGTTTATGGTAAGGAAAAGCCAACTGAAATTGTGCAAACTTCTGATAAAGAAAAAGAGGATTTTACTTTATCCGATCAAGAAATTCTAACATTAGCTGAATGGGGAATGAAAATTGAAGAGCATTATACCCGTAAAAATAACAAATGGACTCCAATGGATACAGAATGGGCAAAAGACGGTTTAGATGGAAAGTTATACATTATCCAGGCCAGGCCGGAAACAGTTCATGCGGAAAGAAATCTTTCAATTGTTAAAGAGTATTTAAGAATTGAAGATGGGGAAGAAATAGTTAAAGGAGCCTCTGTAGGTAACAAAATCAGCGCCGGTCCGGCCCGGATTATTTTAGATCCAAAAGATATTCATGATTTTAAAAAAGGTGAAGTCTTGATTACTAAAATGACAGATCCTGATTGGGAGCCGATTATGAAAATTGCTGCAGCAATTGTAACGGATCAGGGGGGTAGGACTTCCCATGCTGCTATAGTTTCCCGGGAATTAGGTATTCCGGCAATTGTTGGCTGTAAAGATGCCACTGCTAGAATTAAAAATGGAGAAGTCATTACGGTAGATTGTACAGGGGAAGAGGGGGTTGTGTTTAAGGGACAGTTGAAATTTGAAGTTTTGGAGCATGATATCAAAGACGTTCCTCAAACAAAGACTCGCATTATGATGAATATTGCTACCCCCGAAACTGCTTTTGAAAAATCATTTTTACCAAATAAAGGGGTGGGTTTGGCCAGGGAAGAATTTATTATTGCCTCAAACATCGGGATTCACCCTCTGGCGGCAGTAAATTATGACAAACTGCCGAAAGTCGTCAAAGATGAAATTGATAGGAGAACTTTGGGATATCCAGACAAAAAGCAGTTTTATATAGATAAACTGGCATACGGTATTGCCCGGATTTCTACAGCTTTTTACCCTAACCCGGTGATTGTCCGCTTTTCCGATTTTAAGACTAATGAATACAGGTCGCTTTTAGGAGGGTATTTATTTGAACCGCAGGAGGAAAATCCGATGATCGGATGGAGAGGCGCGTCCCGGTATTATTCCCCGGATTTTGCCCCGGCATTTTTACTGGAGATTGAAGCAATTAAAAAAGTAATTGGGGAGATGGGGCTTACAAATACAGCCGTGATGGTGCCATTTTGCCGGACTCCGGAAGAAGGTAAAAAAGTTATTAAAATTATGAATGATAATGGTCTGAAAGATATAAAAACTTATGTGATGTGTGAGATTCCTTCAAATGTATTACTGGCTGAGCAGTTTTTAGATGTTTTTGACGGGATGAGTATTGGCAGTAATGACCTGACGCAGCTGACCATGGGGATAGATAGGGATGGCAATGAGAAAATTAAAGGGATTGCCAATGAAAATAATGAGGCAGTTAAAATACTCATTTCCGAAGTAATTAAAAAGTGTAAAGCCCGGGGAAAATATATCGGCATTTGCGGCCAGGCCCCGTCTGATTATCCGGAATTTGTGGAATTTTTGGTTAAAGAGGGAATTGACAGTATTTCCCTAAACCCAGATACAGTTATTAAAACAACTTTAGCGGTTCACAAACTGGAATCTTGACAAATGTAATACAAATGTAATACAATACAAATGACAAAGATTGTAATTAAAAAATTAATTTGGGATGAATATAACATTGAACATATTAAAAAACATGAGGTTGCTCAAGCCGAAGTTGAAGAGGTAGCTAAGAATATAGTAGGTCATAAGCAATCTAAACTGGGTAGATATCTAATAATAGGTAGGACTGGTCCAAGAATTATATCGGTAGCCGTTAGTAGAAAAGCAATAGGAATTTATTATCCGGTTACTGCAAGAGATGCATCTAAAAAAGAAAGGAAAATTGTGTATGAAAAAGAAAAAATTTAACTTTCCTGATTTTAATAAAATGAGTTATGAAGAAGAAGCCAATTGGTGGGATACTCATGATTGGGGAGAGTTTTGGGATGAGTTGAAGGATGTTGATATTGTTTTTGAGTTACATAAGCCAAAAGATGAAACTATAATTGTCCGGATGCAAAAAAGTTTAAAGGCTAAATTAGCCAGGATTGCCAAGGCAAAGGGTTTAAATATGTCTTCTCTTGCCAGGTTATGGCTGGTGGAAAAACTCCAATCAAGCCGATCTTAAAATGAAAATTGAAGATATTCAGTTAAAAATAATTCCGGACTCCCGGGGTAAAGATACTTTGGAGGCAACTTTAAGATCCGGTGATTTTGAAGCTTCAGCCAGTGTGCCTTCGGGCAAAAGTACCGGAGCAACCGAAGTGGCGGTTTTGCCGCCTGACCAAGCTATAACTAAAATTCCTTGGTTGCTTTCCCAACTAAAAGATCAGCAATTTGTAAGCCTTGAGCAATTTGATTTTCATCTCTTAACTTTAGACGGAACTCCAAACAAATCAAGTTTGGGAGGAAATTTGATTTTAGCTCTAAGCATGGCTTTTGCCAGGTTGTTGGCTAAAGAAGCAAACCTGGAACTTTTTGAATTTCTGGCAAGAACTTCGGGAACTAAGCAAAGCTTGCCACTTCGCGGTAAAAAAATTAAAATGCCTTTTTGTTTTTTTAATTTAATTAACGGAGGCCTTCATGCAGAAAACTCTTTACCTTTTCAAGAATATCTATTAATTCCTCAAACTAAGTCACCAAAACAAAATTTGGAAATAGCATTGTCTGCAACTAATGTTCTTAAAGAAAAAATCCAAAGTGAATATGGCCAGGTAAATTATGGTGATGAAGGAGGTTTTACAGTTCCTTCAAATGATCCCTTAAAAGGTTTACAGCTTCTGCAAAACCTTGAGGGGAAGTTTGGCCTGGATGTGGCGGCTTCAACAATGACAGAAAAACAAAGCATAGAATTTTATAAAAAAGTGGTTGAGAAATTTCCAATTTTATCAATAGAAGACCCATATCCGGAGGAAGACTGGGATGATTTTTCAAAAATAACTGCTGAATTGGGAAATAAAATATGGATAATAGGCGATGATTTATTGACTACTAATGTAGCCAGAATTAAAAAAGCTTATGCTTTGAAAGCAGTAAATGCCGTACTTATTAAGCCAAACCAAATCGGGACAATTACAGAAACTATCCAGGCTGTAAATTTAGCCAAAAGCTATGGATGGAAAATCGTTGTAAGCCACAGGTCAGGGGAAACTATGGATACTTTTATTGCTGACCTGGCGGTAGGGGTTGGGGCAGATGGATTAAAATCCGGCTGTCCTTTGCAGAAAGAAAGATTAGTGAAGTATCAGAGATTAGTAGAAATCGAGGGAACATGGCGAAACTAGTTTTAGTCAGACATGGGGAATCAACCTGGAATGCCAAAGGAATTTGGACAGGACTGACTGATGTGGGGCTAACTGAAAAAGGAAAAAAAGAGGCGCAAATTGCCGGAAAAGCAATTAAAGGTATTAACTTTCAGATTGCCTTTGTTTCTGTATTAAAAAGAGCCAAGGAAACTTTAGAAGAGATAGAGAAAATTTTAGGAGTAAAACTTCCTGCTATAGAAAATGCAGCTTTAAATGAAAGAGATTATGGGGATTATACCGGCAAAAATAAATGGCAGGTAAGGCAAGAAATTGGCGAGGAAGAATTTTTGAAACTGCGCCGGAGCTGGGATTATCCAGTACCTAACGGGGAATCACTGAAACAAGTCTATGAAAGGACAGTACCCTATTATCAAGAACATATTTTGCCGGAACTACAAAAAGGCAAAAATGTTTTAGTATCTGCCCATGGTAATTCCTTACGCGCTTTAGTTAAATTTTTAGATAATTTATCTGATGAAGATGTTGCAAAACTTGAGATTCCTACCGGACAGGTTCTAGTCTATGAAATTTCTCCGGACGGTAAAATTCTTTCCAAAGAAATTAGGGAGTAAAAATATGGTTCCTTTCTTATTGTTTACCAAATTCTTACAAATTAATTCATTTTTAGGTTTAAACTGATACAGTGACTGTCACAAAGTTTGAATCGATTTGGACGGGGACAACGCCCGTAACTGATTACCCGGAACTTAGCAAAGATTTAGTAGTTGATGTGATAATCATTGGCGGCGGAATAACAGGCATAAATGCCGCATACTTTTTAAAATCTCAAGGCCAAAAAGTAGCAATTATTGAGGCAAATAAAATTGCTACCGGCACTTCTGGTAATACTACTGCTAAGATAACTTCTTTGCACGAATTAAGGTATGCTTATTTAATGAAAAAATTCGGAAAAAATAGCGCCCAAATTTATGCTGATGCCAACCAGTGGGCAATTAAGGAAGTAGAAAACATTATTAATAAAGAAGATATTGAATGTGATTTCGTAAAAGCTCCGGCATTTACTTACACCAGGACAAAAAGGGATTTAGATAGAATTAAACAGGAAGTAGAAGCTGCGAAGGATTTAAATTTACCGGCATCTTTTGTGACTGAAATCCAAAACTTCCCATTTGGAATTTTCGGGGCAGTTAAATTTGATAACCAAGCCTATTTTCATCCCAGAAAATACCTTTTGAAATTAGCGGAAAAAATTAATATATTTGAAAAAACCAGAGCTTTAGATATTAAAGAAGGAAGTAGCTTTTGTGAAGTAAAAACTAACCGAAAAAACATCAGAGGCAAATTCATAATTATTGCTACTAATTTTCCTTTTTATGATCCTTATGGGATTTTTACTAAGATTTATAGAACCGGCTCTTATGCCTTAGCTGCCAGAGTTGCAAAAATACCTGATGGAATGTTTCTTGGCGCCCAAGGGGATGACTTGTCTTTTAGGCCGCACAATGAGTGGTTAATCATCGGAGGTAAGCATCATAATATTGACGAAATTGGGAATATTAATGAGAGGTTTAATGAGCTGGTAAAATTAGCAAATAAAGATTTTCAAATATCAAGTACTGACTATATGTGGGGGGCGCAGGATACTATGTCTTTGGACCAAGTCCCATATATTGGTAAGATGCCGCAAGCTAAAAGAATTTTTGTGGCAACCGGTTTTAGCGCCTGGGGGATGACTACCGGCGTATTGGCAGCCAAACTATTAACTGATCTAATTTTAGAAAGAAAAAATGACTGGCAAGAATTTTATAGTCCAGCAAGACTGAGGAGGTGATTATTTTGGATATTGATATTGAAAAAGGAGAAGGAAAAATTATTGATTATAAAGGGCAAAAGTTAGGAATATATAAGAATGAAAACGGTAAGATATTTGCAGTTATTCCGGATTGCACTTATGAGGGTTGTCGGTTAAATTGGGATAAAAAAGAAAAGAATTGGGTTTGTCCTTGTTGTGGGTCAAGGTTTAGTTATGAAGGAAAGGTGATTAACGGCCCGGCTACGGAAAATTTGGAAAAAGCTACAATTTAATTTAAATATCGATTATTTTATAAGGCTTTTGGGGTTGGATTTTTAAAAGTAACGGAAAAGATACATTATAAACCGGGATGCCTTTTTGGGTTTTGCCTTCCGGACTGCCATGATGGGCATGACCGTGGAAAACAGCTGTGACTCCGAAATCATCGATAGGTTGGACTAACCGATTAGTGCCTAACATAGGATAGATTTCCAGAGATTCTCCCACTACAGTTTGACGGATTGGGGAATAGTGTAGTATTACGATTTTTTTCTCTGTTTCAAGTTTTGTTAAAGCTTCTTCCAATTTTATGGCCTCATTTATTGCCTCAAAGACAAATTGTTTCAAAATTTGTTCTCCATATGGTTCAGTCAGGTGTTTATCAAACCCCCCGCCAAAACCCTTAGCGCCGACAATGCCAATATCTTTAAAAATATAAGGTCGGTTGTCTAAGATATGCATTTTTTGGTATAGGATTTTTTTAATCTCCTCTTGCTGATTTGTTGAAAAGTCGTGATTTCCCAGTACTCCCACAACAGGTATTTTGCAAAAGCTAAGTTCTTCGGATAGTATTTCGGCTTCTTCCAATAATCCATCCTGGGTTAAATCTCCGGCAATAAGCAGGATATCAGCTTTTCTGGAAATATCCACGAAAATAGATCTGAAAATCCCCTGAGAATCCTGTGTTGTATGTAAATCAGCCATGGCGGCAATTCTGGTTTTCATCATGATATAGTGGTAAAACCTAATTTGGTAATATCATCTTTATATTGAGTTCTTGATAGAAGTGGTCCCCGGCAAATTTTATCCCGGGGTATGGGATTTTTGAGCTGATAATTTAGACGGGAGATCAATTCTTCCAAAAGCCATTTAGGGATCAGATCCCTTTTTGAAGGATAAATAAAACGGAAATTTATTAATAGTGATAAAAGTATTTCCCAATTATTTTCCATCCGCATCAGCAACCTTTTCCAGTCTAGTTTTTTGTCTGAGGTTAGAATCAGGTGATTAATATCCGCCCCATCAAACCGGTTACGGTCCTGGATATAAGCTTTGGACCAGACCAATTCTTCTCTGGGAGCAAGTTTAACTGTTTGCCCAAAAAGACGGATTTCCGAAGCATATTCAAACCAAAGGTCATCAACAGTAATTAGATAGCTGGGCGAGGAGAATAAAATATCAACCCGGGTTTTGGAATTTAAATTGTGATTATTAGTTTTAGGCGGTAAAGCTTGAGCTATCCACCTTTCATCCAGAATTTTTGTTTCTACGCCGTTTGTCTTTAAAATAGTGATAATTTTTGGATAATCCCCGCCTTTGCAGTAAATATCCAAATCATTGGTCGGGCGGTTAAGATCAGTATACTTAAATACGGCTAAACCACCTCCTATTACAAAGAGTATTTTATGTTTGATGATGATACTTATAACTTTGTTGTAAAAATCCCCTGCATCGGTATTTTGCACAATAAAAAGATAAGCGTATCCTATGATAGGAATATTAAAACTAAGTAATAATCCTGTTACGGTTTTAATGGTTAATTCTTACTTAAATTTTATTTACTGATGATAAATTTAAATCATGCCAACCAGAGGGTCACTAAAAAAGGGAGTAAAAGCGCCTGATTTTACTCTTAAAGTTACGCCTGACCAACAAGTTTCATTGTCAGATTTTAAGGGTCAACCAGTGGTGCTAATTTTTTACCCTGCGGATTTTAGCCCTGTTTGTACTGATGAAACTGCTGTCTTTGATAAACTCCTTCCTAAATTTAAAAAATACAAAGCCCAGCTTTTAGGGATTTCTGTTGATAATGTTTGGAGTCATTTAGCTTTTGCCAGAGAGCGCAATATTCAATTTCCGCTGCTGTCAGACTTTCATCCTAAAGGGGAGGTTGCAAAAACTTACAATGCATACCGGGAAGAAGATGGGGAAGCAGAGAGGGCGCTCTATCTAATTGATAAAAATGGTAATATTGCCTGGAGCTATATTTCTCCGGTTGGTGTTAATCCGGGAGCAGAGGAAGTCTTACAAACTTTAGAGGATTTAAGTAAATAATGGTTAAAAGGTGGTCGCAAAAGGTAACAGAAGAAAGTAGTGCCTTGGATTTGGATAGTGGGGTATTTACTTGGGATAACCCAAAAAAGATTGCCCAATCTTTAAAGAGATCGGCCGAGAAAAGCCAACGAAGAAAGGCTAAGCCTTTTCAATCTGCTATGAGCATGCTTAATTTTTATATAAATCGGGCAGGTAAAGGTTTGAATCCAAAACAAAAACCGGTTTTGGAAAAGGCAAAAATAGAACTAAGAAAATTATACTGAATATATCTCAAAGGTCTTTTTCTATACTTCCTCTTTTAGAATTAGGGTGGGCAATGATGGAAATTTTCATTAGCTAATAAACGTTTTCATAGTGATTCAAACGCAGGATCTTATCAGTTTCTGAAAGGATAATTGCCACTACATCAATCCGGCAGAGTACAGTTTTTCCGTTCATATAAACTTCTGCCATTCTTCTGATCTTTTGTAATTTATAAGCGTTAATCATTTCTTCGGGTAAGCCAAAATCAATGCCTTTTTTAGTTTTTACCTCCACAAAAACCAATACATTTTTGTCTTTGGCTATGATGTCAATTTCTCCAAACTTATTACTGAAATTTCTTTTAAGGATTTCAAAACCTTTATCTTTGAGAGATTGCGCGGCAAAATCTTCACCCAGTTGACCGGTTTGACGATTAAAATATTTCATATTATTTGTTTATATTGCAGGGCTTCGGCCATATGTACAGGGAGGATTTTTTCGGTAGATTCAAGATCCGCTATAGTACGGGCTACTTTAATAAGCCGGAAATAACTGCGGGCGGAGAAATCAAATCTGTCTGCAGCCAGTTTTAATAAATTTTCTGCCTCAGGAGTCAGAAAACAATATTTTTTGACATCGCTATTTTTCATCTGGGAATTTGTATAGAGACTCCGCTTTTCCTCATTTTTAAAACGTTTACTTTGAATATTCCTGGCTTTAATCACTTGTTTTTTTGCCTCTTTTGAAGAAATCCGGTTTACCTCTTTATTCCCAGTGAGAGACAGTTTTTCAGATTCTACAGCTGAAACCGGCACAAAAAGGTCAACCCGGTCCAGAATCGGTCCGGAAATACGGTGCCGGTATTTGGCAATTTGTTTATCAGAACACTTACATTCCCGTTTCGGATGTCCCAAGTAGCCGCAGGGGCAGGGGTTGATTGCTGCAATCATGGTGAAGGATGCAGGATATTTGACATGTCCTGCCACCCGGACAATTTCAACAGTCCCGTCTTCCATCGGTTGTCTTAAGCTTTCCAAAACAGTTCTTGGAAATTCAGGCATTTCATCCAGGAATAAAACTCCCAGATGGGCTAAACTAACTTCACCGGGAAGGGGGTTGCTGCCGCCGCCAATCATACCTGCATTTGAAATGCCGTGATGGGGGGCGCGGAATGGCCGGCGCAAAACTAAAGGCTGGCCTGTATTTAGGAGCCCTGAAACAGAATAAATTCTTGTGACTTCCAGCGCTTCCGCCGGATTAAGCGGGGGGAGGATCCCCGGTAAAGCGCGGGATAACATTGTTTTACCCGTACCCGGAGGCCCCCACATCAGGAGATTGTGCCCTCCGGCTGCGGCGATAATCAAAGCCCTTTTTGCCTGTTCCTGTCCGGCAATTTCCGAAAGATTAGATTCCATCAAAATGTCCTCATCATCCGTCGGAATAGATCTTGCCTTTAAGGGTGCAATTTCCCTGCCCAGTAAATGTCCGGCTAACTGTGACAAAGTGCTTACCGGAAAAATCTTTGTTCCTGTGACGACAACTGCTTCTGAAGCGCTTAACTCCGGCACAAAAATTTTTGTATCCGGACCAATTTTTTGGGCAAAAAGGGCTAAAAGTAAAATACCCCTGGTTGGCCGCAAACTGCCGTCAAGAGACAGCTCGCCGTAAAAGAAAGCCTTGGTTAAATCAAGATTTTCAGGAATGCCGACTTGGCCGCTTGCTAAAAGTATGCCAAGGGCGATCGGTAAGTCATAAGCTGATCCGTCTTTTGGTAAATCAGCCGGAGCCAGATTAACCGTTATTTTTTTCGGCGGAAAATCGAGTTTAGAATTAACAATGGCGGTTTTGACCCGTTCCCGCGCTTCTTCAATAGCTTTGCTGGCTAAACCGACGATGGTAAAACCGGGGAAGCCGCTTGAAGCCACGTCTACCTCTACATCTACCGGTACTGTTTCCAGACCGACATTGGCAATTGAGCGGATTTTAATTAGCATCGGCTATAAAGTATTTTCCTCCTTTTTCCATGATCTGGCCGGATAGCAGCAGTAATGAAAGTTTAGCGCCGGCTTCGGAAACAGGCATCTGCAGTTTGCGGGCAATTTCATCGGTAGTTAAAGCTTCGTTTAAAAGAATTTGTACCAGCGGATCATCGGGCAGAAAACTGATTTGACTGGATTCGCCCAGCCAAATTTTTGCCACCCCTTTGGCTATTAATTGGTTTGTTCCCTTTGAAGTGCGTGAGGTAATTGGTCCGGGCACTGCCCAAAGTTTTCTTTTAAGTTTACATGCCATGGCTGCAGTGATTAATGAACCGCTCTTTTCTGCGGCCTCAGCTACAATAACTTCCGAGGATAATGCCGCTACTATCCTGTTCCTTGAAGGAAATGTCCAATGGCTGGCTTTCATTGTTTCCCATTCCGACAGCAGCAGACCGCCTGATGAAATAATTTTTTTGGCCAGTTTGAAATCTTCGCCGGTCAGGATAGTGTTTATTCCCCAGCCTAAAACCGCGATAGTTTGTCCGCCGCTTTCAGTGCAGATCCGGTGGGCGTATTGGTCTACTCCATACATGAAGCCTGAAACAACAGTCTTACCGCTACTTATAAGAGCGGGGATAATTTTTTCCACCACCCGGCTTCCGTAATCAGTCATTTTCCGACTGCCCACCACTGCCACGCAGTCTTTGAAAATTTCCGGATTTAAGTTACCCGAATAATAAAGTTGTCTGGGTGGCGTTGATAGGTCAAGCAGTTTTTGCAGCTCGGGAATCTTTTGCCAATTATCCAGTTTTTTATAAAGCATGTTTAAATAGTACCATAAGAAGAAAAGAAGAAACTGCTTGGGCACTAACCCTTACAAAGAGTGCTTTGGGAGCCGCTGATGGAATCTGCCGCGGGAAGGGATTTTACTTTGGCAGAATCTGAAGCTTCCAATAAATCAAACCAGCAGATAGCGTTTTGCCTTGGGCCCTGGAAAATTTTTCCTCTCATATCATAAACTCCAAAATCTACAAAAACATTGTTGTTCTGTCTAAACCCAACTGAGGTAGCAATTACCTCGCCTGTTTTGACACTTACTCCTGACTTGATTCGGGAAGTTCTTGAATCGTGTTCTTTGGCTGCCGGCAGATCTTCTATTGCTTTGGCAAATTTAGGGGCAAGTGTTAAGAGGTGATCAAAACGGTACATTATTCCGCAGGAAGTTCTGAAATCAAACAGATATTGTACTTCTCCCTGTTCGATATACCTGCTGGCACTATCAAATTCTGCATCCATTGGCGCCCGCACTTCTATTTCATCAATCTTTGAGGAGTCAAAACGGAATCCGCCGTGCGGTTTGAAATCACCGCCACGGATTTGACCCGGATAAAGGATGGAGGTTACTTTGCTTAGATCAACCGGAGTTTGCAAAATCAGAGGATCGGGGCAAGGTCCTGCCGGCTTACGGAAGAAGAATCCAAAACCCAAAATAGCAACTACAATAAGCACTGCAATTACTAAAACCTTTGGCAGCATATTTTAAGCTTAACATATAAACTTGATTCTTAGTTAATAATTTGTTTACTATAAATATATGGTGGAAAAAAAAGTTCCTTTGTGGGCTATTGCCGTAACTTTATCATTGGTTTTAGTTTTTGGTGTAGTTTGGGGTATGGTGATACTTTCTTTAACAAAGGTTAATCTGCAGACTTCCTCCCCAGGGCAAGCAGCAGACTCTTTAAAGGAAATTACAGTCACAAAAATCAACTCTAAATATAAAGCGGCCTCTTCAAAACCTACCGGGTCATTTACTACCGGCCAGGAAGCGGATATTATGCTATCAGGCATTGGTTTTAACAAATCCGGCGGGGCTTTACTTTTTAATCATCCGGGCAATATCACTTCAGACGGGCAGGGATTGATTTTGGCCGACAGGAATAATAACAGGGTTTTAATCTGGAAGGAAGCTCCCACCGGCAATACCCCTCCTGATTTGGTTTTGGGCCAAAAGGATTTTAATACGAATAACCCGGGTACGGGCCTGGATGAGCTGAATTGGCCGGTAGGTGTTGCAACTGACGGTAAAAGACTGGTGGTGGCGGATACGGAAAATGACCGGATTTTAATTTGGACTTCTCTGCCTTCCCAAAACGGACAGAAAGCGGATTTGGAGATTAAGGATCCTGTGCGCGGTCACGGCGGGGACAAAAGGCTGAAAACTTCCTGGCCCTGGGCTGTCTGGACAGATGGGGAAAAATTGGCAGTTGCGGCAACCGGCAGCCAAAGTGTGCTGATTTGGAAGACCTTCCCGATTCAAAGCAATCAGCCTGCTGATATTGTTTTGGATTTACCAAATTATTTTGGCACTCCCAGGACTTTAGGCAGCGATGGTACAAACCTCGTGGTTGGAGATCATAACGCAAAGCCTGCCGACAGCCGCCAGGGGACATTTTTCTGGAAAACTTTTCCCATAAAAAATACTGAACCCGATTTTTTCAGGGCCGGAGGGACACTGCTTTGGGGGCCGACAGTGACAAAAAACGGTAAGCTGATTGGTATTTCCGATCAGATTCACATCTGGAACAGCTTCCCCCAAAGTCAAACGGAGGAGCCTGATTTATCAATAGGAGCGCTTCCAAATGGCAGCGGTTATGACTTTGGCGGGATGCAGGCAGGTGACGGTTCATCTCTTGTAATGATAGGTGACAGACTTTATGTATCTTTATCAAATGGCAATAAGATTGTCGGCTTTAAAAAGATGCCTCAAAGAAAAGACCAAAAACCGGATTTTGCAATCGGGTCACCGGATATTAATACTAATACTTTGCTGACCAATTATTTTTTAACCAATCCACAAGTAGCAACTGATGGCAAGAGTTTAATAGCAGGGTCCACTTTTGGGGGACTAAGGCTTTACATCTGGAAACAGATTCCCGATGAAGACGGAGCTAAACCTGATTTTGTCTATAACTTAAATTTTGCACCAAACTATATTGGCATTATAGACGGGAAATTAATGGCGGCAGGGGATCAAATTACGGCTGTTTGGAATAAAGTACCCCTTGACGGTGAAGAACCTGACCAAATCATCCGGGGGGAAATTAATCCGGCTTCTTTTGCAGGCGGCGGGGAATATATAGCCTTAAAAAGAGGGGAATTTGAGATTGCAATTTACCGCAAAAGCGACACAGGTCTTAAAACCCCCCTGAAAATTATAGGCAGAGGATTTGTGAATTTGCCTGAGGGAGCTTTGGTTTCCTGGGGGAAGCTTTTTGTAGCTGATACAGGTAACCATCGGGTTTTGATCTGGAATAAAGTTGAAAGTGCGATAGCGGGTTTAGATCCGGATGTGATTTTGGGGCAGGATTCTGCGGGCGGTAATGAACCGGGGGTTACTAAGAATGGTCTGTTTAGGCCTGCATCTTTGGCTTTTGACGGTTCATATCTCTGGGTCGGAGAAAGAAAATTTTCCAACAGAATTTTAAGATTTTCAGTAAAATAAAAAAGGGGGTGAATTTTTTGGATACGAAAAAATTGTTAATTATTACCTGGGTAGGGATGGCATTACTTATAGGGCTGGGGGTAGGGTATCTTTTGGGACTTAGAGGTTTTGGTCAGCCGAGCCGTGACATTGGGCTTTACGGACAAGGTGGACAGATGGGGAATCAGCAGGGGAATATGGGTCAGCAGCCGCAGCAGCAGCAGGGTGTTCCTCAACAGGGAGCGCCAAATCAGGCGCCAAATCAAGGTAGTCAACCAGTTCAGCAACCTTTGGGCAGATAAGTTAGCGAACTTCGCTTTTTTTGAGCCTACAATGAATTAAAAACCCTTAGGTGTCAATACAAATCCACCCCCCAGGTGGAAAGTTTTGTTTAGATTCGTACTCCTTCAATAACAGCTCGTTTTCTGGAAACTAAATCAATTGGTCTTAGATGGTGACCCTTTCTGTTAATATCATCACTTTCGCTGATATAAATAAGCGAATATTTTGCCTCGGTTTGATTGCGCCGTTGAGCATATGCAGCCTTTAAAGCAACTTTTCCATGCCAACTTACTTCTCTGACTGCCTCCCAAGAGAAATAAGATCCATTTGCCGCAAAGGGAGAAAGTAAGATAATATCTGATACTGACGGTTGTTTTGTTTCTAGTGTAAACCGTTTGCCAATGTCTGAAAGACTAACCCTTGTTTTATCCACAGGATCGTTGATTGGCCAATGATAAGCTTCCTGGATAGCGAAAAAACAGAGGTTAGAATCATCGAAGCGATTAGGATTTGTATTCAACCAGTCGTAAAATCTATAGAGAGGAGTGTGCTGCAGCCTTATAAATTGAGGATGGTGTTGTAAATTAAAGAAAAATTTAGCTACCCCTCTGGAATTTTCCACAGCTGCCATAGCAGCTTGCCTGATTTCAGTGATAGCATTGGTGCGGAAATCTAAAACCTCCCGGATATTCCCGGCTTTAAAAATCGGGGGGAAGGAATCGATTCCTATCTCTGAATAAAAATGATGATTATATTTCATTTGTTCCATAGAGCCTATAGCATATAGAAAAAAGGGGATAAAGTCAAGTGCGCTTATGAGGAAAAAACTCCCCCGATACTTTCTCAAGTTTCTCTTTGAAATGAACCTAAATTAAATTTCCCAAAAAACCTTTTTATTTATGTAAAACTTCTGGCAATTTTGAATTTTTTGGGATAAATTTGATAGAAAGCGAATTAACGCATTCTCTGGTATTTTTATTAGTTAAATTTTCTCCTTTAAATTCATGTCCTAAATGAGCCTTGCAATTTGCGCACTCTATTTTTACTCTTCCTCCATCAGGATCAGGCAAACGCTTTAGCGCGTTAGGAAAGCTTTCATCAAACGAGGGCCAGCCGCATCCGGCATCAAACTTTGCTTTGGAGGAAAACAGGGGATTGTTGCACTTCCGGCAGATAAACATCCCGTCTTTATAAAAATTATCATATTCACCGGAAAAAGGCGCTTCCGTGCCCTTGCCTTCGATAACCTGCTTTTCTTCCGGAGATAAATTGTTGTAAGCCATTAAATCAATCTTACTACATTCTGCTATAATTCCTTCATGGAAACATTTGCTTTTATTGATAGTCAGAATCTAAACTTAGGGACAAGTAAAGATATTTTTCATGAAAGGAACCTAATTTACAAAGGCTGGAAGTTAGACTTTAAAAAATTCAGGAGATATTTGACTGATAAATTCCGAACTAAAAAAGCCTTCTTATTTATCGGCTATGTAAAACAAAACGAGAGGATGTATAGACGACTAAAATCATATGGCTATGAACTTATCTTTAAACCTACAATAAAAGATAATAGAGGGGATCAAAAAGGCAATGTGGATGCAGAATTAGTATTATATTCTGCTGCTATAGAATATCCAAATTATGAGAAAGCAATAATTGTTTCCGGGGATGGTGACTTCTATTGCCTATATGATTTTTTAGAGAAGAATAAGAAGCTGTTTCACTTAATCATTCCAAATAAGCTTTCAGAATCAAGTCTTTTGAAAAAGTTCCAAAAATACAAAATATTTTTATACAGGGAAAAACAAAAACTGGAATTTAAGCCATAAAAAATGGGAGGCGTCGCAAATAGACACGCAGTCTATTGGTCGTATTCTCCCTAGTGATAAATATATCCTACCATGAAAGGAGCTAAAAATCAATGCCATTAAAAGTTGGGATAGTTGGATTGCCAAATGTAGGAAAAAGCACCCTGTTTAATGCCCTTTTGAAAAAAAGAGTAGCTCTTTCTGCCAATTATCCTTTTGCAACAGTTGAACCAAATGTGGGAGTTGTGGCGGTGCCGGATAATAGATTGCAAGCGCTTAGTGAATTAGTGCAAAGGGAAGAGTCAATGAGTGAAAAACCTCCGGTAGTTCCGGCTGTTGTGGAGTTTGTAGATATTGCAGGGCTTGTTAAAGGCGCGGCAGAAGGGGAAGGATTGGGAAACCAGTTTTTAAGCCATATCCGGGAGGTAGATGCCATAATTCATGTGATAAGGGATTTCGAAGACCCGAATATTATCAGGGCAGGCGGCTCAAGTAATCCAAAAGATGATAAAGAACTGATAGAAACGGAGTTGGCTTTAGCTGATATAGACAAGGTGGACAAATTATCAACAAAACCGGTTCTGTACGTTTATAATGTAAGCGAAGAGGAATATGAATCAAGAATTAAGAATCAAGAATCAAGCAAAGATCAGGTTGTAATTAGTGCAAAAATAGAAGAAGAGCTGGTGGATTATTCAGAAGAAGAAAGGAAAGAATATTTACATGAGCTGGGAATTGAAGAAACCGGTTTGGAGAGGCTAATTAAAAAGGCATATGCTCTTTTGGGTTTGATTTCTTTTTTAACAGCCGGTAAAAAAGAAGTGAAGGCCTGGACCATAAAGCAAGGCACTAAAGCCCCTCAAGCTGCAGGGGTAATCCATACTGATTTTGAGAAAAATTTTATCAGGGCAGAAGTTGTAAGTTATGATGAGTTATTAGTTCACGGTTCACGGTCAAAAGCAAAAGAAGCCGGAAAAGTCAGGACAGAAGGGAAAGATTATATAATGAAAGACGGGGATGTGGTGGAATTTTTAGTGGGTTCTTAACTAAATTAGTTACCAGTTTTTGATTAGCTTGCCATCCTTATCTTTCATTACTCCTGCTATAGCCATTATAGCATCGATTAAAGCCTAGATTCCTAAACCTCCGAGCGTAAACAGCATTAATAACCCCGTACCTATTTTTCCTAAATAAAATCTATGTGCGCCAAAAGTGCCTAAAAACCAGGCCAACAAGCTTGTAGCAAGTCTTGATTTGTGGGAAATTTCTGCTTGTGTGTCATTCATCAGATACTCCTTTCTTATTTAGAATATCAAATTATTTTTGTGAACGCAATGGGGATATATTGATAACTAGTTTTATCTTAATATTACCAAAAAATATTAAAAATCCTGGGGTGCAGCTACAAGTCCACCCCCAGGGTGAAAAATTTGCTTGTAAAGAAGGAAACCATTATAATGGCAGGCTATGTTAGAAAGAACAACACAAAGATTAGTAAATTTTTTTGCCGAGAGAACCCTAAAAGCTCATGTTGATAAACATATAGAACCATCAGTAGAAGCTAGAATTAAGGAATTAATGCGGGCTAAAGGAGTATTCATCGTTTATGCAAATCACCAAGGTCATGCTGATGGGATAGCGCTGGCAGTCATGTCAGAATATCTTAGGCAACTTGCAGCCGAGGTTGACTTCGATCTTAAAGGTTTTGCTGCCCCGATGGCCAGATCTTGGGCTTCAGGCGATCAGAATATAGAACTAAAACAAAGCTATGACTTATTAAGTGGAGCTGGACGAAAATATGGATTGGAAAGAGAAATGGTTAAAGAGTTGCGGCCTTTTCGTGAGAAATTAAAACAAGGATATGGAATAATGGTTTTGCCTGAAGGTTCAGTAGAGGGTGGATCCTATATCAAAGGAACAAAGCGAGTGAAGGGGATGCAAAAGATAGATGACGATAGCTTAATGTTATGGATCAAATTGGCAGGCAAAGACGTAGCTTTTCAACCGCTAGCTTTACAAGGTAGTTCTAATATAGCTCAAAAAGAAGATGGGGTCACTAAATTAACTCGCCGAGGTAAGTGGTCTCTAATTGCTGGAGCTTTAGGTATACCAATAGGCATTCAAAAAATAGAAGCCACTTTATTGATGCCGTATACAGTTGAGGAGATTACACGACATTTGGGTGATAATTGGATGGAGAAAAGTGAAGCCTTTAATAACCATGCAATGAGGAGATTGAACTCAGGACTTCCTCCTGATGCACGGGGATACTACGGAAGAATTACTGATGATATTGCTCAAACTATTGCAGTTTCAGCAGCTTCCTAGTACAATAACCCACATGAATTCATATTTGTTGACTTTAGTTTTGAAACCAAAGATGGAAGATGGCGATAGAAAGGCTCTTCTTGATTCTATTACTAAAAAAATATTAGGCAGTGATGGCAAGATTGAAAAAGAAGATTTGTGGGGAGAACGGCCTTTCGCTTACCCAATCAAAAGGGAAACCTCCGGGTTTTATGCCCATTTTGAAATTACCGCTGACCCTAAAGAAACACAAGGTCTTGACAAGAGTTTGGATTTGGAAGAAGATGTGTTGAGATATTTACTGATCAGAAGATAGCATATGGCATCAAGAAGTTGGAATAGAGTTGAGCTAATAGGTAATTTAACAAGGGACCCTGAACTTCGATATACCCCCAATGGTGCCGCTGTAGCTACATTTGGTATGGCTACTAATAGAACTTATGTTACTGAAGGCGAAAGAAAAGAAGAGGTAGATTTTCATAAATTAGTGGCTTGGAATAAATTAGCCGAACTTTGTAACCAGCTTTTGAAAAAGGGCATGCGGGTATTTATCTCCGGAAGGTTACAAACCAGGTCATGGGAAGCGCAAGACGGTACCCAAAGGCAAACTACGGAAATTGTAGTAGAGGATATGATTATACTGACCCCTAAGGTCAACGGAGTAGCGGCGGCAGCTCCTGAGGAGATAGAGGCAGAACCGGTTAAAACAGAAGAGAAACCAGAGCCCAAAGAAGAAAAAGAAGAGCCGGCAGAAAAAGCCCCTCAAGAAGAAGTTAAGGAGGATCTTCCATTCTAGTTTTATACCTCATAGTTTGACATTAATTTAATTTTTCGTGTAGAATTCTTCTTCAAATGGCAGAAAGAATATATCCTCCTACGGAATGTAGGTCATTTCCCGGGTTTAATTTGGAAATATACTGGCCAAAGAATCAAATCTTTTCTGTTCCGGTATTAGTAGCAGCTGGGTTTAGTTCTAATGCAGAATCTATGCAGCTTGTATCTCATGAATTAGCTTTGGCTGGTTTTATAGCTTTATGTCCAGAATTTAAAATAGGATATGAGCCGAGAAGATTAGGTTTTTTACCGGATGTTGATAGGGCTAAAAGAAAGGCGATATTGCATACAATTGGAGATTTTGGGCCAGTTGATGTAATTGCTCACTCTAAGGGAGCTATTGAAATAATTTCAGTTGCCAGAGATTATGCAAGTTTTCGTAATATTCTTCTTGTGACACCAGGGGGTGTGCATCCAAATAGAGGCTTTTTTTCAGTTGCATGGAATCTGATAATGGGTGATTTTAGAAATCATAAACATAAAAAGCAGCTAGAACAGGAAGGTGGAGTAATTACTGATTTGTTACGAGTAAATAGTAAAATTAGTAAAGCCTACAGGAAAAATAAAACAAGAGTGATCTTAGAAAATTTGACCTCTGCAGCAGTGTCCATTGATCAGTACTTTTCTGAGTTACAAAGGAGGGGTATCAAAATTGCGATTGTAGCTCAGGAAGATGATGGATACTTTTCGCCAGATTATCTAAACCCGCAAGGAGGAGATATTAAGGGTGTTGAACGATTTGTTGTGCTGCCCGGTGTTCACGGAGCAATGAAATTTGTTCCTAAATCGTGCAGAGAAATTATATGTATTCTTAAAGAAATGATACAAATTAGTCATTAACTGATCTCTATTGCTGTAAAGGCAAATTTAATATATAATTTCCAGATTATGGCAGTTAAAAAGATCACCAGAAAAGTTATTTCTCCTTCAAAGAAGGATTTTAAGGAGAAAGAAGTTAAAGAGAAAGCGATAGAAGTACCGAAGACTGAAGAGGTTGGCAAACCAGGGGGCGCCTCCGGCGCTAAAAGAGTCTGTTTCTTTCACCAGAGCAAAACAGAACCAACCTATACCGATATTGTGACCCTGCGGAAATTTATCACCGACCGGGCTAAGATTGTGGCTAAAGCAAAAACTAACCTGTGCAGTAAACATCAAAGAGAAGTTTGCAGGCAAATCAAATATGCCCGTCATTTAGCCCTGCTTCCTTTTGTCCCCAAGGTGTAAAAGAGAACTGTCTAGTGGTAAACTAGTTTTATGCCCAAGATTACCGGCTTATTTGAGATCTTTGATAATTTGGATCAAATGCCTATAGATGCTGTAGCCGCCTGGCTTAAGCCTGTACCTCAACTTGTAGCTTTGGAGAATTATTTAGCCAACAGAATTTTGTATCCGCAGGTTTTGCCACAAACAGAATATGATATGCAAACAGATCTGGCGATATTGCGGGAAGCACTGAAGATTAATGGCCCGAAATTTTTTAAAAACTCAAATGCATTACTTGGTGACAATCCCTTTATTAATATTACAATGCGAAAATTAATGATACCTTTGGAGTTTGTCAACTTCGTACCTACTCTCTCGAGCTTGGTTTATGCATTTATTGACGCCTTCCTTTTAGACCGGAAAAAGAAAGACTGGTTTGAAGATTTATGGTCGGTAGTTCTAACTGATGATAGTGATGAAACAGTAGGATCGGTGATTCTACCGCAATTTGATACTTTTGGGGGGATTATTAATTTAAAATTACTAGGTAAAAATTATCAGATTAAGCAAGGTGGTTTAACAATAATTCCTTGTTCTAAAGATAGATGCGAAATAGCATATAAGTTGCAAAATGGCAAAGTGCTGGGTAAAACCGAAAATGCTATTGAAGTTTCAGGGGGAAAATTAGGTTTAGTCGTTGACGGGAGGAACCCATGAAGTTTTTTGCGCCATACCGTGTGCGGGTAGAGAAAGACATAATAACTAGGGTGGTGAGAATTTTAAAGGGCAGAGGCAGTCTTTATGTCAAGGCTAATCAGGAGGTGACTCCGGAGGAGATTATTGGTATCGGAGAAATTACTTCCGGATTCCGGACAATAAATTTATCTACGGAACTTTCTGTTTCACCAAATGAAGTAGGTCAATACTTAACAAGAAATTTAGGCCAAAGAATCTATAAAGGTGAGTTATTAGCATTTAAAAAAGGAGGTTTATTTAAAGGTAAACAAGTAGTAATTGCTCCTACAGACGGCATACTGGATTTTTTGAATATTAAGACTGGCGAGCTAAAGATCTCTCTTTTGCCAAAAAAAGTTGATCTGTTGGCAGGAGTTTATGGTATTGTGGAAGATATCGATGCAGAAAGAGGACATGCAGTAATTAGAACTCAAGTCAGTCAGGTGCGCGGCATATTAGGTTTTGGTAAACCCTGTGACGGCATGATGCATATTTTGGACAGAAGAGATGTTTTAATCCCTAAAAGCGTTATCCAACCAAAATATGGCGGACATATATTAGTTGGAGGCAGCTTATTTTTTAAAGAAACAATTTCATCTGCTATTTCAGCCGGAGTTAGCGGTATTATTACCGGAGGGATTAATGCGCAGGATTACAAGGAAATGGCTAGCGGCCGTCTAGTTTTTCCAAAAAAGCTGGATAATGATATAGGAATAGGGATTTTAATTTGTGAAGGTTTTGGTTCGGTTCCAATCGCAGATGATATTTTTAAGATGCTGTCAGCATATGAGGGGAGGTTTGTTTTTCTGGATGGAAATAAGGCTTTAATCAACTTACCTTCATTTTCTTCTTCCAGTTTAATTAAAGTTAAAAATACTCAATTACCTAAATTACCGGACATTTTAACAACTGAAGCAGGTTCCAGTGGCATTTCAGAACTCGAAGTAGGTTTAAAGGTAAGGATAATAGGTAATTCTTACTTTGGCGAACAAGGGAAACTTTTGGCGATTGATAACTCTCCAACTTTACTGCCTTCCAAAATAAAAACATATCTGGCAACAGTGGAAACTTCCAGAAGAAAAATTCAGGTACCTGTTGCTAACTTAGAAATAATAAGGTAAGCTAGGAGTTTGTGAATGCCAGAATAGTTTTAATTGTTATACTTGGCTTTTTAATTGGTTGGCAATTGGGGCATAGAGATGTACAGGTTAAATTTGCCGGACTGCGGCCGACAGTTTCTGTTACCGGTAAAGAAGTTCCCAAAAATATTAATATAGATTTTAAATTATTTTGGGATACCTGGGATTTGGTATCACGGTCGTATTTAGATAAAAGCGCCATAGATCCTCAAAAATTATTTTACGGGGCGATATCCGGCATGGTGTCTGCCTTGGGGGATCCTTATACGGTTTTCCTGCCGCCTGAACAACAAAAGTTTTCCAAAGATGAGCTGGATGGTTCTTTTGAAGGAGTAGGTATCCAACTGGGTTTTAATAAAGAAAAAAGACTGGTGGTGATTGCCCCACTAGAGGGCACGCCGGCCAAAAAGGAAGGGATAAAACCTCAAGATGTGATAGTAAAAATTGATGATAAAGAAACTTCTAATATGACTCTGCCTGAAGCGGTTAATTTAATTAGAGGACCAAAAGGAACAAAGGTTAATTTGGCTATTTTTAGGGAAGGCGATTCGGATACTACGTTATTTACTCTAAAGCGTGATGACATTATTGTCAAAAGCGTAGAAGTTATCTTTAAAGATACGGCCGGCAGTAAAAAAATGGCTATTATTAAATTATCAAGGTTTGGAGAGAGGACGGAGAACGAATGGAATGAGGCTGTAAATAGCTTGCTTTCAGCTAATGCTCAGGCTATAGTTTTGGACTTAAGGAATAATCCTGGCGGATTTTTGAACGGGGCAGTGTTTATAGCCTCAGAATTTTTAGAAGGAGGCGATGTGGTTTTGCAGGAAAACAGTCAGGGCGAAAGAGTAGCTTTTAAAGTCAACAGAACAGGTATGCTGACAAATATCCCAATGGTGGTGTTGATTAATAAAGGCTCTGCTTCAGCCTCAGAAATTGTGGCCGGGGCTCTGCAAGACAGAAATAGAGCAAAGCTGGTCGGAGAAAAGTCATTTGGTAAAGGCACAATCCAGGAGGCGCAGGATTTAGCAGGCGGAGCTGGTATCCATATTACGGTAGCCAAATGGTTGACCCCGGACGGAAGATGGGTTAATACTACCCAAGGTCTTGAGCCGGATGTTAAAATAGAGATGGATAAAGAGGATGCGACCAAGGATCCACAACTGGAAAAAGCTTTGGAAATACTGGAATAATGGACTATCTAAAACTGCCTAAATTAAATTTAAGCGCAATGGTAATAGCATTAGCGCTGGGTGTGGCAGCGGCTGTGCTGGTGTATCAAGCGCAAATCAGAGGCTTGATTCCCAATCTCAGCGGTAAATTGCCAAAGCCTGAGCAGGCTGAAACCAGGACTATTGTCCAGGAAGAAAATGCGGTTATTTCAGTTGTTGAGAAAACCTCCGCCTCGGTTGTGGCAATTGGCGCCACTACCAGAGTCTTTAATCCTTTTGATCCCTTCTCGGTACCCAAAAGCAGAAACAGTA
This sequence comes from Candidatus Daviesbacteria bacterium, assembly GCA_016183265.1. Lineage (GTDB taxonomy): Bacteria > Patescibacteriota > Microgenomatia > Daviesbacterales > UBA10151 > UBA10151. The sequence goes on from JACPEX010000023.1 coordinate 38,270, forward strand.
CGATTGGCACTGGTTTTGTGGTGTCGGAAAAGGGAATTATCGTTACTAATAAACATGTGGTAAGTGAATCTGATATTAAATACAACGTAGTTTCCAAAGATGGCAAAAAATACGAGATCAAAAAAATCTACCGCGATCCTATTTTAGATTTGGCCATTGCGCAAATTGATGCCGCGGATTTAAAAGCTTTGGAACTTGGTGATTCTGCCAAGCTAAAGGTTGGGCAAACAGTGATTGCGATAGGCAATGCTTTAGGCAGGTTTACCAATACGGTGACAACCGGGGTGGTTTCCGGAATGGGCAGAAAAGTGGTGGCAGGGGATCCGTTTTCCGGTTCGGAAGAAAGCCTTGATGATTTGATTCAAACTGATGCGGCAATAAATCCCGGGAATTCAGGCGGACCGCTTTTAAATTCTGCCGGACAGGTAATTGGGGTCAATGTGGCCACCACTGAAGGGGCGCAAAATATCGGTTTTGCTATTCCTATAAATTCGGTTAAAAAAATTGTGGATGAATTTGTTCAAAAAGGTACTGTTTCAAGACCATTCCTGGGGGTCAGATATAGGTTTATATCCAAGGATGTGGCTATTATGAATGAGGTGCCTCAGGGGGCTTATATCCAGGAAGTGGTTGCAGGGTCAGCTGCCCAAAAAGCGGGTGTTCGGGAAGGGGATATTATTACTAAGGTAGACGGGCAGGCAGTGGATTCTGAATCCAAGATTTCTCAAGTAATTGCGGATAAAAAAATAGGTAACAATCTTAATTTAACTGTCTGGAATGACGGGAAAGAAAGATCAGCAACAGCTACTTTACAAGAGTTGCCTAATAATTAATATCCTTTGTAAGTGAGCCAGGTCTTTTTTAACTTCAATTTGAGCATTTGGAAAATACTTTTGCGCTTCCAAAGCTGCTAGCTCTCCGTGGGTATAATCAATCTCTCCAATAATTAACTTAGGCTTCCAGCCTTTATCTTGAATTTGTTGGAATAATTTTCTATAAAGTTCAAAGCCGTCTTCGCCTCCATCCAAGGCTACATGAGGTTCAAAATCCTTTACAGAAGAATCTAAATATGGAATCCTGGCAGAAGGAATATAGGGCAAATTTGTAACAATAATTAGCCTTACACCCTTGGGGTGTAATCGTAAGTTTGAAAGTAAATTACTTTGAATAAACTTAATTCTGTTTTCAACTTTATGGAATTTGGCATTCTGTTTGGCAATTTTGAGAGCTTTCTCTGAAACATCAGTAGCAATGATTTTTACGTTCCCACTTGACGAGTGGGAAGCTAAACTTATGGCAATGTTGCCTGAACCGGTACCGACATCTAAAATAGTAAGTAGTTGGTAGTAAGTAGTTGGTAGTAAGGAAATAAATTTTAATACTTCATCAACCAACAGTTCTGTTTCCGGGCGGGGGATTAAAACATCTGGGTTAACTTTGAATTTTAGTTTGCAGAATTCAACACAGCCATTAGTGTATTGAGAGGGCTTGGATGATATCATCTAAATCTCCTTCCAAAATCCTGTCTAAATTGTGCCAGGATTTATTAATCCTGTGGTCTGTGACCCTGTTTTGGGGAAAATTATATGTCCGGATTTTTTCACTTCTTTCACCGGTTCCCACCTGGGCTGCCCTTTGGGCTTCAATGTTACCCACATTTTTTTGCTGCTCCAGTTCCCAAATTTTAGATCTTAAGAGATTCATGGCATTTTCCCTGTTTTGCAGTTGTGACCTTTCTGTTTGACAGGTAACTACAATACCTGAGGGGATATGTTTAAGCCTGACGGCTGTGGAGACTTTGTTAACATTCTGCCCCCCGGCCCCGCCCGCCCTAAAAGCTTCAAATTCTATTTCAGAAGGGTTAATAACAACTTGAGTGGCCGAGACTTGAGGTAAAACAGCCACTGTGGCAGTTGAGGTGTGAATTCTGCCGGAAGATTCTGTAGTAGGTACCCTTTGTACTCTATGTACTCCTGATTCATACTTTAAAGCAGAATATGCACCTTTGCCGTTAATTTTTAGTACAAGTTCTTTGATTTGTCCTAAGTTTCCTTCTGACCGGTCTAACTCTTCAACTTTCCATTTATTGTTTTGGGCAAACCTGGTATACATCCGGGTTAGATCCCCGGCAAAAAGCCCTGCTTCATCGCCCCCGGCAGCAGACCTGATTTCCAAAATAGCTATATTGGGATTTAATCCGTCTTCCGTCTTCTGACTTCCGTCTTCCGCAGCGGTAGTCGGTAGACTGTAGTCGGTAGACAGGGCTTCTTTCTGTTTTTCCAAATCCTTAATTTCATCTTGAGCCAGTTGGGCCATTTCCGGGTCATTAAGTAAAGTTTTTACTTCCTCAATCCGTCTATTTATTTGGTCAATTTGTTCTTTGAGGTAATCCATCTAGGATGGGATTTGTTTGCGGGCCTGCATAAGTAAATCTTTTAAGGATGGCCGTTCTTTCTTTTTATCTGCAACCCTGGATTTTCTGGCTTCCAAAATTTTCTTTCTCTCTTCCTGTTTGACTTTAGAAGTTTCAGTTTTTTTGATAAACCTGTCTACTTGTCCTAAAGTATCAACAAACTTTTGTTGGCCGGTAAATAAGGGATGGCATTTGCTGCAAATATCCACACGGATAGCCTGCAGGGTTGAGCCTGTTGTAAAAGCGGCGCCGCAAGCGCAACTGACTTGGGCATCCGGATACCAATCTGGATGAATGTTTGCTTTCATAAGAGGGTATTATAACAGGTATGAATTAAAAGTTCAAAATTTAAGTTTTACTATTACTTTCGTTGTTTTAATGAAGATCTATAGTTGAATTCAATAGATATTTAATATATAATTATAAGTCTATGACAGAAGCAAGAAAAGATCTTCATGAAAGTGTTTTTCAACAGATAAAAGGAAAACAGGATGGAAAAATATCTTATACAACTTCTATGGCCGAGAGGGTTATAGCAAGATCGTCAAGTTTGTTACAAGTAGAAGGTTTGCCTGCGGGAGAAATTATTGCTCCAACAGATAAACAATTATCATATATGGTTTATCAAACCTTAGCTCATTTAATATTAGATAGAGAAAGAAGTGGACATGGAACAGAAGACTGGGAACCTGCAATATTATCAGTTGAATTGAGTGTAGAAAGCCCCAGAAATAGATCTTTATTAGATAGAACAGATCCTAGCCATGCAGGTATTTTTAATAGAACATTTAAAGGGGAAGATGATGATATAACAGCTGTTACGTTTAGATATTCACCAGGAGGAGTTGATGATGATCGGGTTTTTGCTGATAAATATGCAATAAGGATTGAAGAAGAATCAGTAACTCCATCAATTGTTGATATGGACAGATACGAAGGAAGACGAAGCCTGCCAGATGTGAAAGCTCTTGTTGAAACAATTGCTGCCGGAGATATAGATGGATCGATTAACGATTTATCTAATTTAGGAGCAGGAAGAAGGAGTATTGTATCTAGATATATTGATGATGTTTTATATTCCTCTACTTCTCAGGCAGAAACAGCAAATGTTTTAAGATTTTTAATTCGTGGAGTACAACAAGAAGCATTATCAATAGAAGATCTTGCAGGACAATTATCTTGGTCAATTGAAAATAGAAATAGATCAAGAAGTGATCTAAGATATGTTGTTTTTCGAGATCTTCCAGAATATGCAGAAGCATTTGGTTTAATAAAAGCACATGTTGTCCCTGTGGATGAAGATGGTACGAATGTGTTATGGAAATGTGTAGATTCCATACCGTGGGTAGTAAAAAAGGGAGCGCTTACTGATGAAGATTTTCAAAGAATTGCTGATTTGTTACCAAGATGGGCTGCTCAACTTGATGCAGAACCACGAAATCATGATATAGGCAATATAGTACCAACAGTTTATAGTCTTACATCTGTTTTAATGCATATTGCTCAAAACAAAAATCAATCAAAAATCGCGTTACAAGCATTAGAAGTAGTAAAAAATAGTAAATCTCTTGGAAATCAAACTTCTTCTATTGTTGATTATCATACTTCCCAAAGACTTCTAGGTTCAGTTTTTGAGTAATTTGAAATTCAAACCCTGTGGGCACGATGGTGTCTATGGTGGGCTTCTTTTGCAAGAGTTCCCAAATATGCGCCTATTGCCACTAAAACTGCTCCTACTAAAAATGACTTTGACATATTTTCACCTAAAATTGTGACTGCTAAGATTGTGGCTATAAATGGTTCGATGTATTGGAATAAGTTAGCAGTGGTGACAGAGGTTTTAGATAAACCCCATTCAAATAGAAAATAAGCAGAAATTGAGGAAAGTAAAACCATAAAGGTTAACCCTAATAAGCCTAAGATGGTGACATGGCTAGTCCAATTAGGATTTTTGATATATTCAATAGCAGCTGGGATAAAAAAGGTGATGGTGCCTATTAAAAAAGCTATGGCTGTAATGATCAATGTAGGGTATTTACCGGATACCTTTTTAGATACAGTAGCTCCCAGCACCCAACACAGCGAGGCTAAAACTATTAACATATTACCAGTTAGCATTTGAGAGGAGATCGTGCCAGTAATGATTCCAGGTAACCCAACTATTACCAGAGCCCCTAAAAAACCAAGTGCTACCCCAAAAAGGTTAACAAGATAAATCTTTTCTTTTAAAAACCACCAGCCTAAGAGGACAGAAAAAGAAGGGATAAGCAAAGTTAAGAAAGAGGCATCAATAACTGTAGTCCTTTTGATGCCTTCAAAAAATAAGGTGATATTTAAGGTAATAATTAAAACACCGATTGCAATTAGTTTAGGTAAGTCTTTTTTGTCTATTTTAATTTTTTTGGTTTCTGCTATAAAAAATGGCGCCAAAAGCAAGGAGGCAAAGGCAAACCGCAATAGGGCTAACGTCATTGGGGGGAATTCCTGCAGGGTGATTTTGGCAACTACAAAATTAGCACCCCAGATTAAGTGGGCTAAAATTAGGGCGAGATATGGCCAGGGTTTGGTAAATATTTGTGACGACATTATTTAAGAATAAAGAATAAAGAATAAAGAATCAAGCTTAATTCATAATTCTTATTGCTTAATTCTAAAGATGGCTTCGTCAAGTGAAAGAGTTTCCTGGGTTCTTTCTTTGAGATTTTTTAAAACAACTTTATCTTCTTTTGTTTCTTCGGGTCCAATAATTATGGCAAATGGTATGTCTTTTTGGTCAGCATATTTTAGCTGTTTATCTAATTTGGTATCCGGATTTAGCCATAATTCACAATTTACTTTCGAACGCAAAGCAGAACTTAGCTCTATTGATTTTTGCTCCAATTCTTTGGAAAATACTGTTACTAAAACTTTAGTAGTAGCCAGGTCAGCAGGGAATAAGTCTAATTGATCCATGGCTTCAATGATCCGGTCAAAGCCATAAGATACTCCAACTGCCGGGATGCTGTTGTTGGCAAAAAGGCCGATTAAATTATCATACCTGCCGCCTCCGGCTATGGAACCAACACTGTAATCTTCTATTTCTACCTCAAAAATCATGCCGGTGTAGTAATCCAAACCTCTTGCTAAAGTTGGGGTGAATTCATAATTTACACCTGATTTTTCCAGATAAGAAAATATTTGCTGTAAGTTTTCAGTAGGCTTGTTATTTTCAAACTTTTCTAAGGTATCTGAGGATAATCCTGCCTCAGCTAAATCTTTAATTACCTTGTCTCTGCCTACTTTTTTTAACTTATCAATTATTCTGGTAGCATCAGGAGAAATATCCTCAAAAAGCCTGCGGTCATTTATTAATATTTTGAAGTTTTGAAAACCTAATTCTTTTAAAGAGTTGGCAACTGTGGTAATAATTTCTGCATCAGCCAAAGGGGAG
>JACPEX010000005.1 GCA_016183265.1 Candidatus Daviesbacteria bacterium
ATATTTGAGATGGTGAATGATGAGGTAAGTTTTGGGGCGGAAGAGGGGGTGGGGGTTGGTGATGGGGTAGGGGTGATTGTGGGCGTAGGGGTGGGAAGAGAGGTATTATTAGTATAGCCTTTTGTAGGTATTGAAAAAAGTACCCATCCACCCGTGCCATCAGTGCTTCGACCGGCAGATTGTTGCGAGTTTGGAACTGAAATATCTCCTGATCCGCCATATGTTACCTGATCTATGGGAGAATCAGGAGTAATGATAAGGGCTAGTTTTATAGTATCCCCATCATTATTAAGTCTATTCGACCAATCGACAGTAGCAAAATTGCCATTATAACTTCCTCCGGAGAGATTTTTAGTATTTCCTGCGGCATCTTTAAGTTGATAAAGCGTAATATCAACACCACTGTAATAAATTTCTACCCAGTCTGGATTGGAGGTTGTACTTCCTGCAGCATAAAATTCATTAATCTTGATTGTTGCCGCAGAAACAGTTTTAGCAGTTAATAAGAGTAGAATAGTAAGAATCAGCAGTTTAGTTTTCACTGCTTAAATAGTAATTCTAAACTAATAATAAAACAAATACTCTACTTTATCCATTTTCTAGCCATTGCAAGATTTTGGATAATTATTATGTAATAAAGTTATATAAATGTTATCTAAATAAATGGTATGAATAGAAAGTATAAAGAGGAATATCCCAGTACTACAGAAATTATATACCTTTTAGGGATGGGCATACTTTTGTCCGGTACTATTTTTATGCCTGGTTTGGGTTATGCAGCCAGGATGATTGATCGGGCAAAGAAAAATCATGAATGGAGACAGTCGCAACGTCAATGGAGAAAGTTCAATCCGTATGTTTTAAAAAGAAATTTAAAACGGTTACGTGAACAAAAAGTTGTTGAGGTAATCGAAAAGGATGGCGATGAGGTAATTAAGCTGACTCAAAAAGGGCATACAAAATATTTGAAATTTAAATTAGAGGAACTTTCCTTACAAGGTAAAAGTTGGGATGGGAAGTGGCGGATTGTGATATATGATATTGCTAAATCTAAAAAGAATCAGGTTAGCGCTTTTAGGAGTATATTAAAATATATAAATTTTTTTCAGTTGCAAAAGAGTATTTACTTAACACCGTATCCTTGTGATGAGCAAGTAGTATATTTAAGAGAATATTTTGGGATAGGTGAGGAAGTTTTATTGCTTAGAGTTGATAAAATTGAAAATGAAGATTTCTACAAACAATATTTTGGATTATAGACTTATACCAAATTTTGGCTATTGCCAAATATTGGATAAATATTGAATTGTATGAAGTGAGATATTTAAGTGAGATACTTAAGGGATATGCCAGTACAAAGTGACTATGTCACTATTGTCGTGGTCTAAAACTACACCCTTTCCTACTGTCCCGGTTAAATAACAGGCACTTGAATCAGCAAACTCATAAGCTACCCCATCAGCAGCCGCCCTGATTGGAGTTCCGGCATATTCAGCTATATCCAAACCTTTGTGTTGGCCTAAAAAGTATATTTCCCCAAACTTAGTGCTAATTTGGCCCAATTTACAGGAAGACCCGCATTCGCTGCCATCATAACTTGCTAAAGGTTTTTCAAACTGTCCGGAATCTATAAAAGGTTTTGGGTCTACCTTGTTTTCGCGTCCAACCACGGTGTTATTTTCCACTTTAGCATTGGTCATCACTTCAAAATGCAAATGGGGTCCTGTTGAACAGCCGGAATTTCCCACAACTGCAATAACATCTCCTTTTTTGACAGGCCCTTTTTTAACTCCGGTACTGCCTAATGCCCGTCTGATAGAGTCAGTATCCGCTTTAAGTTGCGCTATTAAAGATTGGAACCGGACTTCATCATTTTTTGTGACAATTAACAGTTCTTCCTTAGCCTTTTTTTGTTGGGCAAGTTGTGTCTTATAATTCTCTAACTCCTTGTTTAATTTTTCCGCCTCAGTCTGTCTTATTTCCTTATCTTGTTTTTGGTCATTATAGGCAAGTTTGGTTGCCTGCAGTTCATATAGTTTTTTCTTATCATAAGTTTGGACTACCTGAATATATTTTAATTTCTGAATCAGATCTGAAAAGCCGTGTGATGAAAAAAGTAAATCTATGGCTGAGCCAACATTATTATATTTATAGGTTTGAATAATTCTGCTAAGAAGAATTTCTGATAACTTATCTAAAGTAATCCCTATCCGTTCAATTCTGGTAGAAAGGTCATTAATTTCCCTTTTGAGCTTTTCGATTTTTAAGTTTGTCTCTTCGATTTTGAGTGTTGTAACTTTAGTTTGTCCATCAATAAGGTTTAGTTGTGATTTTAAGGTTTTTTCCTGATTGCGCGCACCGTTAAGCTGGGCTTCTAATTTTTGAATTTCTGCTTGCTTTTCTTGCAGCTGTTTTGCCAGCTCATCAGCTGATTGGGCAAAAGAAGGGGAGTTGAAAACTTGAGTGATTAATAACAGGAAGATAAAAACAATGATTACAACCTTTTTCATAAAGATCCATATCAATACTTAAATCCGCAGATAACGCCTTACAGCTACAAATGATCCTATTCCTCCAACCAAAAGCGCTAAGGTAAGGTTTCCTCCAAGCAGTGCTAACATAAATAAGGGACTCGCCGGCAGCAAGTTTACTTCTCCCAGATATCCTTGCAAAAAGGGCGCGAAGTACCAAAGCAAAGCATAGCTTAAAATCCAAGCCAAAACAGCTCCCGTTATACCATAAAACATTCCTTCCAAAATAAACGGGTTTCTGATAAATGAAGGAGAAGCTCCCAAAAGCCGCATAATTTCTATCTCTGTTCTTTTTATACGGATTTTAAAGCCAATGATCATCATAATCACCAAGGTGGCAAAGATAAGCAAAAAGACCACAGTTGATCCGCCGACAATCCTGATGATGCGGGTGGCTGAAGTTAAAGTTTGGACTACATCTTCCGGCACTATGACATCTGATACCACCGGTTCTTTCTTTAAAATTTCTGCGATTGGTTGTAGGTCTTCCGGAGTTTGGGTGGAAATTTCCAAAGATGCCGGCAAAATGTTAGCAGTGACTAATTCTAAAAGAGCTGGGTCATTTTTGTTTCGGTCTCGATAAACTTGTAAAGCGTCATTTTTAGATATAAATTTAGTTTTAGTAACTCTGGTTTCTTGCTGCAGCGCATTTTCTAAAGTAGTGATATCTGCATCAGTAGTGCCTTCTTTAAAAAAGGCAATCACTTGAGGTTTCGATTCAAAATAACGCAGGGTGATTTGCGAACCAGCTGCTAAAATTAAAAAGGTTTGCAGAGCCAGAAATGTTAAAAACATCACCATAGAAGCGGCAATAGCCTGAAACGGCGTCCGCCTGATATTTCTTTTCATAAATTCTAAAGTTCTACTCATAATTCTATTATGAGCAAGCTTTGCTTACTCATACTTTCCTTCCTTATTGTCGCTGGCAATTTTGCCACTCTTTAGTTTGATTACTCTTCTTTTTAAGGTATTGACGATTTCTTGGTTGTGAGTGGCCATTAAGACTGTAGTCCCCCAGGAATTAATTTCATTTAACAGCTGGATTACTCCCCAGGCAGTTTTTGGGTCTAAATCGCCGGTTGGTTCATCAGCTAAAACTATATCAGGTTTACCTACAATGGCCCGGGCAATTGCTGTTCTTTGTTGTTCTCCACCAGATAGTTGCCGGGGAAACAGGTTTCTTTTATCCCAAATTTCCACCAGTTTTAAAGTATGTTCCACCATTTTGGCAGTTTCGCCGTCAGATTTGCCCTGGACTTCTAAAGTTAAAGCTACATTCTCAAAAACAGTCCGGTCATCTAATAATTTAAAATCCTGGAAAACTACTCCAACTTGTCTTCTAAAATGAGGTATACTGCTATCCTTAATTTTAGTAATATCTTCATGGCCAATTACAACTTTGCCTTCTGAAGGTAAAATTTCCCTTGTTAGAATTCTAAGTAAGGTAGATTTACCTGCTCCAGAGGGTCCAACAATAAAAACAAACTCGCCTTGTTTAATTTCTAAATTAATATCTTCTAAGGCAAAAGCGGAACCGAACTTTTTTGAGACATTTTGAAATGAGATCATAGCTGAAGACTGACGACTACTTTGTTTCCTCAACTTTACCAATATCCATTAACCAGCCTTCTTTTAAGGCTTTTTGCGTTTCACCGTATACTTTCACTTTTTTGCCCTCGTATTTTGATAAATCTACTACTGATGAGGTTAAGGCGACCGGAACAGCGCCTTCTCGTATAAGCATATGTGTGCCTTCTGTGTATTCGCTTGGATCTTCAGGTTGAGGTTTAGCTTTAATAGTGCCTTCGGCGAAGTCTTTAAAAGTTCGGGTGTCCTGCTGGGCGCTTTTGGCTGTGCCTACAGATAGAGAAGAAACTTTTCTGTTGTTACCTTTTGTGGAGAGTATAAAACCTGTTAATATTCCTAAAATTACGGCAGCAATGGCCACTCCTGAAATGATATGCATAGGATTTTCTACGTTCCCCAAGGGTTTGGTGATTTTTTCTTCTATTATATTCCCTACCATAGTTATATATTAACTATAAAAAAGTTATTTGGCAAGTCGTAATTCAGCTTCTATGAATTCATTCAGATCCCCATCCAATACTGCATCAGTGTTTGAGGTTTCGACGTTAGTCCTTAAATCTTTAACCATATGATATGGGTGTAGAACATAAGAGCGGATTTGGGTTCCCCAGGAGCCTTGAGTCTTACCACCTTTTAGTTCTGTTTCAATTTGTTTACCTTGAGTTTCACGAAGAGCCCAAAGTTTGGCCATGAGTAATTTTAGGGCATTTTCCCTGTTCTGCAGTTGGGACCTCTCTGTCTGGGCAGTAACTGTAATTCCTGTTGGGGTATGCTTAAGTCTTACAGCAGTTGAGACTTTATTAACATTTTGCCCACCTGCGCCACCAGACCGGAAAGCTGCAAATTCTATATCACCTTCATTTATTTCTACCTCTTCTGCGCTAATTACCGGTAAGACTTCCACTAAGGCAAAAGAGGTCTGGCGTAAATTGTCGGCATTGAAGGGGGATTGTCTGACTAACCTATGTGTGCCGGCCTCGCCTTTTAAATATCCAAAAGCATATGATTCATGTACAATCATGGAAACTGTTTTAATACCGGCTTCTTCGCCCGGGTTTTCATCTGTGATTTCAAATTTCCAACTCATTTTTTCAAAGTACCGCTGATACATCCTGACTAACATTGAAGCCCAGTCCATAGCTTCAACCCCGCCTGCCCCAGAATGGATGGAAATAATTGCTTCTGAATCATCATGAGGCCCTGACAAAAACAACTTCAATTCTAATTTGTCCAATTCTGTGGCAATCTCGCTAAATTCTTTTTGTAAATCCTCCAGCATTGAGGGTTCTTCAGAAATTTCTAAGGAGTTTGCAATTCTGGTTTCTAGTTCATCAAGTGATTTTAACGTCTTTTGTTTGTCTGACAGCTGACGACTGATAGCTGATGACTCTTGCGGATTATTCCAAAATCCCTCTTTCATAGTTTGGGCTTCAAACTCCCTGATTTCAGTTTGCAATTTATCCCGGTCAATTGCCTGGCCTATTTTTGAAAACCTGTCTTTTAGTTCTCTTAACTTACCCTGAATTTCTTCCATATGCAAATTATAGCAGTTATGTAGAATTTTTTGACGAAGAGAGTATAATATACGCACGTATGAGTGCAGAGTTTAGAGAAGATGAAAAAAGAAGAAAGCAGATAAGTAAGGATATCCTAGAAGGGGGTTATAATTCACAACAGGCATTTTTCCTTCTAAGACTTAACGGATTAAAACTTGATAGATTACATCCTGGAGAATACGGAATCGAACTTAGCTCTGCAGCTAAAATCAGATTGCTTGATAAAGCAATTTACAGCACTTTTATAGATTGCCGTGAACTTGGTGTTGGTGACGATGCGAATAAGATCCTTTCCGGATATGAAGTTGTGAGTCAAAAAAATAAAATATGATTCTGCATATTGATACTAAAGATAAAAAAATTATAAGGGTAGGGTTAAGGGCAAACGGGAAAGGGGTAAGCGAAATGACGGAAGAGAATGAATATGGGTCGCAGGTGCTTTTGCCTTTAATTATTCGCCTACTACATTCTACTAACTACCAGCTACAATCTCTTAAAGGGATAGAAGTGGAAACCGGGCCGGGGTCTTTTACCGGGCTTAGGGTTGGGGTTTCCGTTGCCAATGCCCTAGGCTTTGCATTACATATTCCTGTTAATGGAAAAAAGATAGAAACTGAGCTGCAATATTAATTGATTAGAAATTAGTAATTAGAAATTCTATTCTGGTATACTAAATTCATGGCATGGCAGAATTGGTTTATTCCCCATAAAGATACCCACAAAAAAGCCCACTTAATTTCCTGGGAAGGGTTAGTTATTTATATTTTAATTTTTATTTTACTGCAGGTTAGTTTTTCTGTAGTAAGTTACACCAAGCCCGGAGTCTTGGGGATCAATGCCAATATTGACCAAAAAACAGTTATTGAACTTACAAATATTGAAAGAAGAAAAATGGGCCTTTCAGAAGTAACTGAAAATGAGGCTTTAGATAAAGCAGCTGCCTTAAAAGCCCAGAATATGTTTGATGAAAATTACTGGGCCCATTTTGCCCCAAGCGGAAAAACCCCCTGGGATTTCATTTTAGGGTCAGGTTATAAATTTACTTATGCCGGTGAAAACCTAGCCAAGAATTTCTACAATTCTGATGAGGTAGTAAAGGCCTGGATGGCTTCCCCTACGCACCGGGATAATTTATTAAATTCCAAATATCAGGATATAGGTATAGCTGTGGCAGAGGGCGTGCTGGATGGACAAAAAACTACTTTAGTTGTTCAGGAATTCGGTACTACCCAAAATTTAGCAGCCCAACCGGCAGTTGATGTCCAGGGCAAACAAATTGCCGTGCCAAACCAGGATTTGGCGGAGAAGCCCTCGCTTGTGCTTTCAACAGCAGATAACAAATATAATGCTAAAGCTTGGATAGACCCTTATGCGGTAGCCAAATGGGGAGGATTATCTATAATTATTTTGATGACTATGCTTTTGACTGTTGATGTCTGGGTGCTAAAAAAGCGGGGTGTTTTTAGGTTGTCTTCACATCACATTGCCCATATGGCATTACTTTCGCTGGCAGCAGGCAGCCTGCTTTTGGCTGGTCCGGGAGCAATATTATGATTTTAAAAATACTAGGAGTTGGTATATTAATTTATTTATTGTGGGCGTTTTTGCATCATAAACGAAAGAAAAGTTTGACTTTACCGATACTCCTGGAGTATGTTTTAACTGCTGCCCTGGCATTAGTGCTCATTTTTGGAGTAATATTTTAAATTATGAAAGGCGTAATACTGGCAGGGGGTTTAGGGACCCGTCTCTATCCTCTTACCAAAGTCACAAATAAACATCTTTTACCGATTTACAATAAGCCGATGATTTTCTATCCGATAGAAACGCTGGTTAAAGCCGGCATTACGGATATTATGGTAGTAACAGGCGGTCCGCACTGCGGTCACTTCATGTCAATTTTAAAAAACGGCCATGAGCTGGGAATTAAACATTTGGAATATGCTTATCAGGAAAATGAGGGTGGAATTGCTGATGCGCTGTCCCTGGCAAAGGATTTTGCAGATGGTGATAGTGTGGCAGTAATTTTAGGGGATAATACATCTGATGCGGATATTTCCCAGGCAGTTAAGTATTTCAGGGAAGGGGCATTGATTTTTCTAAAAGAAGTACCGGATCCGGAACGTTTTGGCATTGCCACATTTGATCCTGGTGATCCTTCAAAAATAATTAAAATTACCGAAAAGCCGCAAAACCCGGATTCGAAAATGGCTGTGACCGGTGTTTATATTTATGATAACCAAGTCTTTGATTTTATTGACCAAATCAATCCTTCGGGGCGAGGAGAGTTGGAAATTACTGACGTGAATAATAAATATGTAGAAAAAGGGCAATTAAGATGGGCTGAACTTAATGGTTATTGGAGGGACTCCGGGACTTTTGATACATTACTTGAATCAAATATTTATTGGGCAAAAAAGGCATCATGAGAATTTTAGTTACAGGCGGGGCCGGCTTTATCGGCTCGAATTTTATTCACTATTGGTTAAAAACTCATCCCGGCGACCAAGTTATAAATTTTGATAACCTCACTTATGCCGGGCATCAGGAAAGTCTTCAGGATGTAGAAGGAAACCCCAATTATAAGTTTATAAAAGGAGATATTACAGATTTTACGATCGTCAAAAATGTAATGTCAGGAATAGATACGGTTGTTCATTTTGCTGCTGAATCTCATGTTGACAGGTCAATCATTGATCCGTTGCAATTTGTCAGAACTAATGTTTTAGGTACAGCTACTTTATTAAATGCTGCGCTGGAGGCAAAGGTTAAAAGGTTTCATCATGTTTCAACAGATGAAGTTTATGGGGAACTGGGGTCTAATGATCCGCCATTTACAGAAAATACTCCTTATAGTCCCCGTACGCCGTATTCTGCATCTAAGGCAGGATCTGATCATCTAGTCCGGGCCTATTTTGAAACCTACGGTTTGCCGGTTACCATTACAAATTGTGCTAATAATTACGGCCCTTACCACGATCCGGAAAAATTGATCCCCAGGTTTATTACGAATTTATTAGAAGGTCAAAAAGTGCCTTTAATGGGCAAAGGAGAGAATATCAGGGAATGGTTACATGTCCAAGATCATGCAGAAGCGATAGATTTAGTTTTACAAAAAGGAAAAATTGGAGAGACTTATTTGATTCAAGGGGAGGAAAAAACTAATATGGAAATCACTCAGATGATTTTGCGGATATTAGAAATGGGTGGGTCAATGATTGAATATGTGGGGCATAGATTAGGACATGATTTTCGTTATGCTATTAATGGTGATAAGCTGAAAGCTTTAGGTTGGGTCAGGAAACATAATATAAAAGACGAATTGCCAAAGATAGTTGAATGGTATAAACAAAATGAATGGTGGTGGAAATCTTTAAAAAGCGGCCGGCCAAATATTGACCGCTCCGTTCAACAATCATATGAACCAAAACATTAAAACTACACAAATCCCTGGATTGTTAATTTTAGAAAGACCGATTTTTACTGATGACCGGGGGTTTTTTAGAGAATTATTTCATAAAGACGAACTAGAGAAGGTCACTGGAATGAAATTTGACGGGGTACAGATGAACCATTCACATTCTTTGCCTAGGGTAGTCAGGGGAATACATGCGGAAAAGTGGAATAAAATTATTTATCCCGTTTGCGGGGATGCTTTTTTGGCTATAGCAGATATCAGGCTGGATTCAACAACTTTTGGCAAGGTTGAAACTTTTAATATCAATGACAATAATCGGATCGGGCTTTTTATTCCGGAAGGGTTAGCTAACTCAATTTGTGTGGTAGGGAAAAAGGTAGTAGATTACATCTATTTAGTTGATAAATATTATGATGGCTCAGATACCAGGGCAATTGTTTGGGATGACCCTGATTTAGCAATTAATTGGCCAATTCAAAACCCAATTATTTCAGAGAGGGATCAAAATAACCCAAGATTAAGAGAGTTATTCCCGGAGAGGTTTAGATGAAAAAGGTGCTGGTGCTTGGTGGCAGCGGTTTGGTTGGTTCAAAATTTATTGATTTATACTCCCAGGATTTTGAAATAAATGCCCCCGATGTGAAAGTTTTAGATATTTTAAACAAAGATCAAATATTACAAACAATTGAGAAATTTAATCCGGATTACATTATAAACTTTGCCGCTTTTACTGATGTTGAAGCGTCAGAAGACCAAAAGGGAGATAAAAATGGGATTTGTTTTCAAATTAATTCTATTGGTGCAAAAAATGTAGCAGAGGCAGCCAAAGATTTTAATAAACACCTAGTCCATATATCTACAGAATATATTTTTGATGGTACCAAAGAAGTAAGTCCTTACACAGAAGAAGACCAACCTAACCCAACTAATTGGTATGGTCAGACAAAATACTTTGCAGAACAATTTGTCCAAGAAAGCAGTTGTCAGTTGAGCTTAGTGAGGATTTGTATGCCGTTTAGCTCCTACTATGAATTAAAAAAAGATGTTGCCAGATTTTTTCTTTATGAATTACAACATGGTAATAAAATCAAGGCCATTGAAGATCAATGGATTACCCCAACTTTAGTTTCAGATATTGCGGCTGCTTTAAAAACAATAATAGAAACCGGTACTACCGGGCTTTATCATGTCAGCAGTACGGATAGCGTTACTCCTTTAGAATTTGCCAAAACTATCGCGGAAACTTTTCAGTTGGATTATTCCTTGATTGGTAAAGTAAGTTTTGATGCATATAATCAAAACAAGAAGGCTAAATTATTAAAATTCTCCTGGTTAAATCCGACTAAATTTGAACAAAAATTTGGGGAAGGGATATTACATACCATTGAAGAAAGTTTAATCTTCCTTAAAAAGGAGATTGACGAAAAAGCCGGTAATCAGATATAGTTAACAAAATATGGCAAATGCAAAAAGGGCTTTCATAACCGGTATCTCGGGTCAAGACGGTTCATATTTATCAGAACTTTTACTGGATAAAGGGTATGAGGTGGCTGGTTTTGTAAGAAGAAATGCAGCTTTGGATTTCGGCAATGCTAATGAAATTAAAGATGAAGTAAAAATATATTATGGGGATTTGCATTCTCCGGAATCGATTGCCTTAGCGCTATTGGATTTTAAGCCGGATGAGATATATAATATGGCATCTTTGTCATCTCCCTTAGGATCATTTAAGGATAAAGTTGGGACGATTATAGTTACAGGGATTGGGGCATTGCATGTCTTTGAACGGGCTAAGCAAATTGTCCCGCAAGCACGAATTTATCAAGCTTCTACTTCAGAGATGTTTGGTGCCCCTAAACAAGTCCCGCAAAATGAAGATACCCCCTTTGCACCGGCTAATCCCTATGCAGCAGCCAAAGAATTTGCTCACAGAATGGCGGTGATTGCCCGTCACGACAAGCAACAACCCCAATTTATTTCCTGTGGAATTTTGTTTAACCATGAAAGCCCAAGACGGGGTTTAAATTTTGTGACCAGGAAAATTACTGCCGCTGTGGCCTGTATTAAAAATGGGAAAAGAGAAGGTATTCCTTTAAATGAGATAGGCGAATTAATAGTTCAAAATGGTAAATTAAAATTAGGTGATTTGGAGGCAAAAAGGGACTGGGGTTATGCCGCAGATTATGTGGAACTGATGTGGAAAATGCTGCAGGCAGACCAAGCTGATGATTTTGTAGCGGCTACAGGAGAGACTCATACGGTGGGAGAATTTGCCAAAGAAGCTTTTGCAGTGGTTGGTCTAAACTCGGAAGATTATGTGGAAGTTGATCAGCATTTTGTTCCACCGGTCCAAACAGGCCCTTTGTGCGGTGATGCCTCGAAAGCTAAAAGAGTTTTGGATTGGGAACCTAAGACCAAGTTTAAGGATTTAGTCAAAATCATGGTCCATGCTGACTTGGCTAAGTTCTCCTGAATGAAAATAATCTCGGTTGTTTTGCCTACTTATAATGAAAAAGCCAATATTGAAAATACTATTAACCATGTTTTAGAGCAGGAAAAAAATCTTCCCGGCTACGAAATCAATATCATAGTTGCTGATGATGTCCGAACTTCTGATGGGACAGAAGAAATTGTCAGGAGGTTGCAGAAAAAAAATAAAAGAATTCACTTTATTAAAGTGGATCCAGGCTTGGGAGTAGGATTAATAGAAGGTCACCAATATGCTTGTAAGTATTTACATCCTGATATTTTGGCTCAATTGGATGCAGACGGTCAGGTAGTTCCCGATGTATTAGTTAGGTTAGTGAAGGTTATAGAAGAAGGTTATTCTTTGGCAATCGGTTCACGGTTTGTTAGCGGCGGCAGAAATCAATTGTCCTTTGTCAGAAAGCTTTTTACAAAAGGTGCCTCCACTTTTTTTAGGCTAATGGTGGGGCCATGGGATATTAAGGAAGTTACCAATTCTGCCAGGGCTTTTACCCCACAACTTTTTAAAAAAATTAATTTGGAAAGATTGCCGTGGAAAGAAACCACTTTTATTGTTCAGCCGGCTTTTTTGCATGAAGCAGTTCTGGCAGGTGCAAAGTATAAAGAAGTCCCGCTAGTTTTTAAAAACCGATTGGAAGGATATTCCAAAAATAAAGTCTTTAATTATACTTATGATGTGGTAACTTACTGTTTAGATGCCGGTTTAAGTAGTTTGGGGATTAACATCGGTTTTTTCCGTCTTACCCGCCGGGCTAAAACTATAGTTAAGTTTGGTTTAGTAGGATTTGCGGGAACTGGAGTAGATTTTATCTTTTATAAAATTTTTATTAATAATTTTGGTTTTCCACCAGCTACTGCCAAAGGCTTTTCTACAGAGATTGCCATTATTAATAATTTTATCCTAAATAATTACTGGACATTCCGCTACCGCAAGACAAAAACAAATATCTGGCAAAAGTTGGGGATATTTAATTTAGTTTCTTTAGGGGGATTATTCATTGGTGTTTTGATAGTTAAATATTTACATCTAATTTATGGGGATGGATTTATTAATTTATTTGGCAGGCCCGTAGCTTTCAATAACTTTTACTTTTTCGCAACCATCCCTCCGGTGATGTTGTGGAACTTTACTATGAATCACCTAATTACTTGGCGACACGAAAAAGATTAATTAAAAAGATTAAGGTTAGGAATTGGTGCCGTATTCTGTAACATAAAATTTTGAACATATAAATAAATTGCCAACAATATAATAGGTAAAATTATTTTGAATTCCCGGCTGGTTAAAACTTTTTCAAGGGCGATTATGACAAATGGAGCGATAGGAAGAAGATAACGGCTGATGTCCCGGTGCGCGATGAAAGTTGAGGCTGCAAGGTAAGTTAAAACAAAAAATGCCATAGGATAAAGCCTTTGTTTTAGAAGTGTAATGCCTCCTAAAAATCCCAAAATAAAAATATAGATAATGTCTTCCAGCCAAATATCCCCTACCCAGAATTGGCTTTTATTAAATATCTGGAAAGGTGGAAAGGTTAAATGGATGTTATCTCCGCTTTTGAAATAGGCCCAAAAATCGCCATAAGTTTGGCTGTATAGATAAAATACTCCGAGTAATCCGAGCGGAATTATAATTAAAGGAAAATACTTCAGACGGATTTTTTTGAAAGCTATGATGTAAAATACTAAAGCTCCAAAAAGTAATATTCCCGGCGGCCTGGTAATTTGAGCCAGCAATCCAAAAATACCTGCTGCTACTAAATTAATAAACTTCTTAGAAGTCTCAAATTTCATGAAGAAATAAATAGCAGAGATAATAAGTAAGATAAAAGTGGGTTCTGATGAACCTACACTATGCACTACTGCCCATCTGGCCGGTAGTACGAGAAAAAGTAGACTTAAAAATAGCGGATGGTTACTTAGCTTAAAGTCTTTAACCAGAAAATAAAAAACCCAAGCAGCGAGTATAGTGGAAAGAATTGATACAAAAAGCATAGATTTTAAATACCCTAAAAATGGCGCAAAAATAGCGATTAAAACTGCATATCCGGGAAAATGGGAAGCAAAATACGGAGCTGGTAGCGATTGGGGCAGAGCAGCTATTGCCGCAGGGTTGTAAAAAGACTTGGCAATAATTACATATTCTAATCCGTCAAAATTTCTGTTAATTGTCGAAAAGCCTTCTTTAAAAGATAGGCCCCAAAAATTAGGAAGAGATAACAGATGAGGCAGCCATACCAGAATAGTAGTAAGAAGCGTTACCCCCGCTAGAATACTTAAATCTTTGAATTTATTGCCCACTAGTTTATTATATACGTAAACTTATGATTAACAATCTGTCTGTTTTTTTCCCATGTATTAACGAGGAAGGCAATATTGTAAATACAGTCAGAAAAGCAGAAGAAGTTTTAAAGAAGCTTAAAATTAAATATGAAATTATTATTGTTGATGACGGCTCAACAGACGCAACAGGAAAGATTGCTGATAGATTAGCTAGAGAAAATTCTAATATTAGAGTGATTCATCATCCCAAGAACCTAGGTTACGGGGAGGCTTTAAAGTCAGGTTTTTATAATGCCCGTTACGAGACTATAGTTTATACAGATGGGGATGGACAGTTTAATTTTTCCGAAGTGACTAAATTTTTGGAAAAGATTAAAGACAATGATTTGGTGTTAGGTTATAGAATAAAACGGCAAGATTCATTGATGAGGAAATTATTTGGTAGAGGCTGGAAGTTGACACTGCTGACCTTTTTTAGAGTAACTTTTAAAGATGTTGATTGCGGTTTTAAGATGATCCGCAAAGGAGCTTTGGAAAAAATGTCTCATTTAGAATCCACCAGGGGGGCAATGATTAATGCAGAGCTGGTGATTAAAGCCAAAAAGGCAGGTTTTAGAATTACTCAAGTAGGAGTAAATCACTATCCTAGGTTAGCCGGTAAACCAACAGGGGCGAATTTAAAAGTGATTATTAAATCGTTTGTTGACCTGATTAAGCTATGGTGGAAACTAAAAAATCAAAAAGGGATTTTTATCCTGTTTTTAGGGGTACTGATGCTGGCAGCATCACTGCGGTTTTACAATTTGTCCGGATATATGACTTTCTTAGGAGATGAAGGAAGGGATGCTATTGTCGTTAAGAAAATACTAGTAGACCGTCATATTCCTCTGATTGGTCCGCCTACTTCTGTTGGCAATATTTATTTAGGTCCGCTTTATTACTACATGATGGCCATCCCAATGGCAATTTTTTATTTAAACCCGGTGGCTGCCGCGGGTATGGATGCATTTTTAGGGGTTGCTACGGTAGCCTTTATTTATTATTTGGGTAAAACTTGGTTTAATAGGCAAGCAGGTTTGATTGCAGCTTATTTATATGCTATATCTCCTGTGACAATCACCTATTCTAAATCTTCCTGGAATCCTAATCCCGCGCCGTTTTTTGCATTAGTTATAATGTTTAGTTTGTATAAGTTACATAAAACAGGTAATTTCTTGTGGCTTATTTTAACAGGTCTAGCAGCCGGAGCAGCTTTGCAGATGCATTATCTGGCTGTAATCCTAATACCTATTGCTGGTTTGTTGTGGCTTTATACAGTGATTTATAGAAAAGTTAATAATTTTAAAAATATTCGATTAATAAGCGGTACTTTACTGGGAATATTATCTTTTTTGTTGATTATGTCTCCCCTAGTATGGTTTGATTTGAGACATAACTTTTTAAACTACCGGGCTATTACTGAACTTCTTGCTTCCGGTGGGGCAGTTAGAAGTGATTTAATTGCTAATCTTGCTAAGATACCATCACTTTTTTCCTATAATTTGGTAGGCCGATACATCGGTGGGGAAAATTTTTATCTGACGGGAATAGTATCATTACTGGTTCTTGCGACACTAATATTTAGATTCTCACATTGGCCAAAAATTGCTTTGGGTATCTGGTTAATAGTCGGGTTATTTGGATTGGCCTTTTATCAACAAGCGGTTTATGATCATTATTTAGGTTTTTTAAATCCTGTTCCGTTTTTACTTTTAGGGTCGATAGCTGCAATTCAATTGCCAGGCAAACGGGTGGTATATTTTTGTTTAGCAATAATATTAGTTTTGTTAACAATAGCAAATTTTCAAAAAAACCCGTTACAGTATCCGCCCAATAACCAACTTAAAAGAACTCAAGATATAGCCAAATTTATTATTAATAAGACCGAAGGTAAGGATTTTAATTTTGCTTTAATTGCTAAAAGTAATTATGATTCGGCTTACCAATTCTATTTGGATTTATATGGCCATAAGGCTAAACAGGTACCTTTTGACATAACTTCGCAATTATTTGTGGTTTGTGAAGATGAAATTTGCGACCCGACTCATAATGCTAAATATGAAGTAGCTGCCTTTGGTTGGTCAAAAATTGATTGGATGCAAAATATTTACGGAGTAAGGATTTATAAGTTAATTCATAATCCATCAGGAAAACCATGAAATTATCTGTAGTTATACCTTCATATAACGAAGAAAGAAACCTTAAAAAAGGGGTTTTGGAAGAAGTAGGTGAGTTTATGGAAAAACAAGGGTTTGAATTTGAGCTAATCATCGTTGATGATGGTTCAACTGATCAATCAGTAGAGTTAATCAAAAAAATTATTGCAAAAAAGAAAAATTTTAGATTAATCCAAAATTCTCATGGAGGTAAAGCCAATACTGTTATGACAGGTATGTTAAAAGCTTTGGGTGAAATTGTTTTATTTATTGATATGGATCAAGCTACGCCAATTAATCAAATTGAAAAATTCATGCCAAAATTCGCTGATGACTTTGATATTGTGATTGGATCCCGCAAAGGAAGAAAAGGAGCCCCCTTTATTAGAAAACTGGCAGCCTGGGGATTTTCATTTCTGCGGGTCATTATTTTAGGGTTGCCATTTAAAGATACCCAGACAGGCTTTAAGGCTTTCAGTCAGAAAGTAATACAGAAAATTATTCCCAAAATTAAGCATGAATGGGGAGTAGTTCATTTTAAAGGCGGGGCAGTTAATGCAGGATTTGATGTTGAACTTTTATACTTGGCCAAAAAATATGGTTTTAAAATTGCCGAAGTGCCGGTAGAATGGAATTATGTCGATACCGAAAGGGTGCAGGTAGTCAAAGACGCCCTGGCAGCAATTTATGATATGTTGCGGATCAGGTGGAATGATGTCATGGGAAAATACTAAGAGTTGATTAATGAGATTGCTTTACTAACATAACGATCAGTGATAATAGCAAGGTTACCCCTTTTAATAAGAGGAATGACGGCATGTTCAACTAGGCGGTGAAGTAGCCACGCGTGCTGGCTACCCTGATTAGTCAACACAAACCTTTCTTCCCAGTCGAGGCCGGTGTCTGGATCCAGCTTTTCAAGGGGTCGCCGCTCGATGTTAACCTCTCCAAATCCCTCCAATGCGAATAAATCCTTAAGCGGCTTTGAACCTCCTGAGATTATATCAACTGCGCGCAAAGGCCTCCGTGCTTCTCTAATGGAAACCGCAATAAGTTCATCGAGTGGCTGATAGGGTGGATCATATGTAAGATAAACTCGCTGAAGAAAAGGATCTTTACGTAGTGGGTTTAGATCTCTGCGTGTTATTTGTGCGTCCGAACATAATTGGGCTAATGATCGATTCACACCTTCTGTTTTCCTGGAGTTATAATCCTCAGTAAGTAGTTGAGTGAGAGTTTTAACTTCGTGACGATCTATGTACCCCAACTTGCTTAGTAGATAAACCCAAACCATCTTATTGTTGAGGTGCAACCCGGGGTAAAGACTTCTCAAGCGTTGCTCTTTGGCGTTCAAGTTTAGTAAATGCCTCTGGTGTTTTGATTGCCATAAATTATCTTCTTTGGTTAAGCAAGATTTATTATAGCATATACTTAGCAAAATATCTTCCGCACAAGTTCTAATAATGATTGTAACCTTTTCTACTGGACAGTATATACGATCGTAGTAAGTTTGGTACTTATGGACAATTGGGATGGTGAAGTTGGTATAATAAGATGGTGAATTTTGTAATTAAGCATCGTTTAGAAATATTAATTCTTTCAATATTGGCAGCCGGATATTTTATTTTAAGGCTGCCTAATTTAACCCTGCAGCCGATTTTTGCCGATGAGGCGATTTATATCAGGTGGGCGCAGGTGATGAAGGCTGAACCGACCTTGAGGTTTTTACCTTTATCGGACGGTAAAACACCTCTTTTTATGTGGGCAATGATACCTCTTTTTAAATTTATCAATGATCCGTTACTGGCAGGGCGGCTTCTGTCTGTATTTGCTGGTTTTTTTACTTTGGTGGGTATATTCTTTTTATCAAAAAAGGTTTTTAATAAAAGGACTGCTTTTTGGGCTGGTCTGTTGTATGTCATTACCCCATATACTGTTTTTTTCGATAGGATGGCTTTGGTTGATTCCATGCTGGCTGCTTTTACCATCTGGATAGTTTATTTTGCTATCTGGCTGGCTGGCAGTTTAAGGTTGGATATCTCGATGATTTTAGGTTATCTGCTGGGAGGGGCGATTTTAACAAAAACCCCCGGCATGTTAAATCTTTTTATCCTTCCTCTGACAATACTTGGTTTTAAAAACAAAGGAGGAAGCCATACCTTAACAAGACTTATTATTTTATGGGGAGTTGCGATTGCAATTGCTTTTGTCATGTATAACTTATTGCGGCTGGGGCCAAATTTCCATATGTTATCCTCCCGCAATACCGATTATGTTTTTTCCCCTCTAGAGCTTATAAGCCGGCCTTTAGATCCTTTTATTCCGCATTTTCGTGATATTGCTGACTGGTTCCCTAAGCTTCTAACTTGGCCTATCCTACTTTCTTTGGTAATGGGTGTTTTATATATCGCTTATGGTTTATGGCAGCAATCCTTTAAAGGTTCTTCTGTGTCGGGATTAATTATTGTACTTTGGGCGTTTATTCCGTTGCTTTTGAATATGGCTTTTTTACGTACCTTTACTGCCCGTTACCTTTTTTCTTCAATACCCTTGTTTTTAGTAATAGCCGGTTTTGGAGTGACTAGGTTATTACCAGCATTAGCCTATTTTAGAAAATGGCCAGTTGCCTTGATGTTAATAGTACTTCTACCGTTACCCTTATATTTTGATTACTTGTTACTGACTTCACCGGATAAGGCTCCTTTACCAAAAGAAGAGAGGATCGGGTATTTTGAGGATTGGACAGCAGGTTATGGACTATCTGATATTGCCAAATTTTTATTGGAAAAAAGCAAAGATCGTAAAGTAGTAGTGGGAACTGAAGGTGCTTTTGGGACATTACCTGATGGATTGCAAATTTATTTGGATAAGTCGAATGTTTCATTTGTAACAAGCAAAGCTGTTATCTCGGCGCAAATTAGAATGGCAGCTAAAGATAACTTGACTTATTTTGTGGGTAATAAAAATAGTCTTCAGGGTGGTGTTTCTAATGCGGTTTTGATAAAAGAATATCCCAAAGCTAAGCCCAAAGATAACAAACCACAAGATGCCATGCTTTTATACCAGGTTTTGCCTTAACTTTTTATGCGTAAAATTTTTCTTTTAATAATTATCAGTCTTGTTCCGACTATCTTTTTAATGAGAGCCGGCTTTTTCCCAATACAGGATGATTTGCAGGCTTTTAGGATACATCAGATGACTAAGTGTTTTTTAGACTTACAGATTCCCTGTAGATGGGTGCCGGATATGGGTTATCAATATGGTTACCCGCAGTTTAATTATTATCCTCCCAGCATTTATTACCTAGGGGGGGTAATACATTTATTAGGTATTCAAATTATCGACACAGTTAAAATCTTATTTATTTTAGGGTTTGTGTTTTCTGCCCTAACAATGTTTCTTTTCTTAAAAGATTTCTTTAAAGAAGAATGGCCTGCTTTTATTGGAACAGTGTTGTATACATTTCTTCCATATAAAGCTGCAGAGGTTTTTGTTAGAGGTTCAATGAGTGAGTTTTGGGCTTTCGTATTTTTCCCATTAATATTTTGGTCTTCATATAAATTGATTCAAACTAATAAAATAAAATATGTAGGTTGGCTTGCTTTATCCACTGGTTTGTTATTAATTACCCATAACCTCATGTCATTTGTATTTCTGCCGGTATTTGGTGCCTGGGTGATTTTATTATTATTTGCGGAAAAGAAATGGAGACTCTTCTTTAAGCTTTTTTTGGGTTTCCTATTAGGTTTAGGGTTGGCAGCCTTTTTTATTCTTCCGGTTATTTTTGAGAGTAAGTATGTGCACCTGGAAACTTTACTGGGAGGCTATTTTGACTACAGGCAACATTTTGTAGATTTAAACCAGCTTTTTATATCTAACCACTTTGGTTATGGTTCATCATATTTAGGACCAAACGATGATCTGTCGTTGTCGGTAGGACAAGTCCATTGGGTTTTGGGTTTGCTTGCCGTAATTTTAGGAATAATAAATTTTAGAAAGCTTAAAAAAATTGCAGTTATTATATTAACTTTATCAGCTCTGGAGTTAATTGTTTTATTTTTAATGCACCAGAAATCCAGTTTTATTTGGGAGAAATTACCTGTCTTAGTATGGTTGCAATTCCCCTGGAGGTTTTTATCAGTCTCCGGTTTTTTACTCTCCTTTTTAGGATCAATTACAGTGTATATTGCATTAAGGTTTAAAAAGAAAATAGGGATTATTATTGGAAGTTTGGCTATATTGGGAGTATTGGTATTGCACCTTAATTTTTTTCAGCCAAAAACTTGGCTTAATATGTCTGATAAAGAGAAATTCTCAGGTGAAAGTTGGGAGAAACAATTAACTATCAGTATTTTTGATTACTTGCCTATATATGCTAAGTTGCCACCAAATAAAAAAGCCCCTGATCTACCGGAGACTTTAGATGGAAAAGTAGAATTCTTAAGTTATAAAAAAGGCAGCAATTATCAAATAGGCGAAGTAGAAGTTAGTGGGGAGGCAACAGTTAGATTACCGTTATTTGATTTTCCTGGTATGGAAGTAACTGTTGATCGAAAACGGGTTAATTTTTGGCATGATGATTGCCGAAATCAAGAGTATTGTTTAGGGCTTATTACTTTTAATATTGATGAAGGCAAGCATACTATTAAAGCGCAGCTTACAGATACAAATATAAGAAGACTAGGTAATATAATAACTGTAGTGAGCTTCACGATGCTTGCAGTAATATTTTTCTTAAGTAAAAAAGATGAAAAAAGTATTTCTTAAATATTGGCCAATTTTGGTGATTTTAATATTATCCGGGTTAATAGTGTGGCCCTTGTTTTTACCAGGCTATTTTTCTCACCATGATGATTTGCAGGTAATGAGAATATTTGAAATGAGGCGTTGCTTGCAGGATTTGCAAATTCCCTGCCGGTGGGTACCTGATATGGGGTATGGCAATGGTTATCCTTTGTTTAACTACTACAATCCTTTTCCTTATTATATAGGTGGTATCTTAAGTTTTCTGTTTGGTTATTTAATATCAGCCAAAATCTTATTTTTTATACCGTTAGTTCTGGGAGGGATTTCGATGTATTTGTTAGCAAAAGAAGTATTTAACAAAGAAGCGGGATTTGTAGCCTCTATTTTGTACATCTTTGCCCCTTACAGGGCTTTAGACTCTTACGTTAGAGGAGCTGTGGCTGAAAGCTTTGCTATATCTTTGGTTCCTTTAGTTCTATATCTTGCTTTAAAACTTATTAAAGAGAACTCAAAAAGGAATTTAGCTTTTTTTTCAGTTACCTTGGCAGCTTTTTTAACCAGCCATACCATAATGTCGCTTCTTTTTGCCCCGGTTTTATTGTTTATGATTATCTATTGGATATGGACTGAAAAAAAAGGATTATATGTAATATTAGGTTTATTTCTAGGTTTTGGTTTGTCAGCCTTTTTCGTACTACCGGCTTATTTTGAAAAGGATTTGGTGCAAATTGATAATTTAACTAGGCTGGATTTAGATTTTAGAGCCCATTTTGTAACTTTGCCTCAGCTTTTTTTAGATAGGTCATGGGGATATGGCGCATCTCTTTTAGGCTCTGCTGATACTATTTCTTTTCAAGTAGGTTGGCCGCATTGGATGGTAGCATTTGCCTCTATACCTCTTGTAATAATCCTAAAGAGAAAAGATAAACAGTTTTTAGTTTTTTATCTTGGTATTTTTTTGATCTTTGCTTTATCTGTCTTTATGACTCACAACAAGTCTGCTTTTATTTGGGAAGAAATTGGAGTTTTAAGATTTACTCAATTTCCTTGGAGATTTTTATCTGTAACTATTTTTGCAACTGCTATGCTTAGTGCATTTTTAATTTATCCTTTAAAAGGATTTTTAACAAGAGTTTTAATTGTTATGCTAGTTTTAGCATCTATTGTTCTAAACTGGAATTATTTCCGGCCAAAAGAATTTTATTTTGGTATGACAGACAAAACAAAATTATCCGGGATTGAGTGGGATACTCAGCAAAAAGCCGCTATTTTAGATTACTTACCTGTTGGTGCCAGTGAGCCTTCAGAACCAGCCCCCGATAAACCTATTATTAGAGTAGGGGAAGCAGATATCCAAAGTTTTGAAAAAAGGTCTAATAGCTTTAGGTTGGATATCAACGTAAAGTCTACAGCACGGATTGAAATACCTATGATGGATTTTCCTAATTGGAATGTTTATGAAAATGGTAAAGAAATTAAACATACAAATGATAATTATGTAAAAAGAATTAGTATAAGCCTGCCGGCTGGTATACATTCAATTTCTGGAAAATTAACTGATACTCCAATCAGGGTTATTAGTAATATTGTTTCACTTTTATCTTTAGCAGCTATTGGGTATCTAACTTTATATGAAAAAAGCAAAAAATATTTTAAGTAACAATATTTGGATATGGATTCTTATCCTATCTATTCCAGCGGTCTGGGCACTTTTGGTGCCGGGTTATTATGGCGCTTCTGATGACCTGCATATTGCCTGGCTTTATCAGTTTCACAAAACTTTATTTTTAGGTCAAATTCCCCCCAGGTTTGTTCCTGATTTAAGCTTTGGATTTGGATATCCTTTATTTAACTTTGTATTTCCCTTGCCGTTTTATATCGGAGAGATTTTTCATCTTTTGGGATTATCGTTTGTAGATAGTATCAAAGGAGTATTTTTGATCAGTGTGCCTTTGTCAGGAATTGCAATGTATTTATTGCTTCGGCAATTTCTAGAAAGAAACTTAAGTTTAATTGGGGCAATTCTCTATATTTACACACCATACAGAGCAGTAGATTTGTACATTAGGGGAGCAATAGGGGAGATTGTCAGTTTTGTATTCCTGCCATTAATTGTGTTATCAGTTATTAAAATTTCCGAACAAAAAAGTTTTAAATGGGTGGGGATTGGTGCGTTATCTCTTGCTTCTCTAGTGTTGTCGCACAATATAGCGGCATATATGTTTTTTCCATTTGCGGGACTGTTATTTATTATTTATCTTCTACAAACTTTTGCAAAAAAGGTGTATCTTGCTAAATCGTTTTTGATGATTTTTTTGGGTCTGCTTATTAGTGTTTACTTTTGGCTGCCTGCCTTAATAGAGAGTAAGTTAGTTAAATATGACACTGTATTTAATTTTGCTGACCATTTCCCGACACTTAGACAACTAATTAAGCCTTATTGGGGATACGGGGGTTCAGTGCCTGGACCAGGAGACGGAATGTCCTTTTTCCTAGGAGGTGCGAATATCTTTTTATTGGTTTTAGGTATTATCCTCCTTTTACTTAAATGGAAACAGATTGAGGTAAAAAAGAAAATATTATTGGGGTGGGTTTTGAGCGCAATATTTATAGCAATCTTTTTGATGAATCACCGTTCAGTTATTTTATGGAGTAACTTACCTTTTCTTCCTTATTTCCAATTCCCTTGGAGGTTTTTAATTTTAACAACCTTTTTTATTCCTTTGCTGCTGATTACTTTTGGGAAAATAAAATTAAACAATTACCAGCTAATAGTTTTACTAACATCAATTATTCTGCCTACGGTGCCGTATTTCCGGCCACAGGATTTTCTAGGAAGGGTAGATAATTACTATTTTAATCGCTATATCCCAGCTCCTGTAGCAAGCTACGAGTATTTGCAAATCCAGGAAGAATACTTAAGGTTGCCGAAAAGCACACAAAAAAGGCCGGATAAAAATTATCCAATTGTGTATTCAGATTTAGGGGTGATAAAAAATATCGATAAGATTAATGATCTGAAAATTAAAACAAATGTAGTTTCAAAAGACGGTATGGTCTTAAACTTAAGCAAATATCTTTTTCCGGGTTGGACAGCAAGCCTTAATGGGATGAGGGTGCCTATAGAAAGCGGTAGCCCCTTTGGACAGGTGAGTGTAAAAGTCCCGCCTGGTGAACACCAAATGGAATTTGCTTTTACAGAGACAGGCTTCAAAAAGGTATTAGATGCTATCTCTTTAGCCGCATTTTTAGTATCATTATTGATGGTTAAAAATTTATGGTTTATTTTAAGAAAAATTGGCCGTTCCTTTTAGGGTTGTTATCTACGATAAGTTTGCTTTGGCCGTTAGTTTGGGCTTCTTATTTTAGCCATCAGGATGATGTACAAATAATCCGGCTTTATGAGATGAGTAAGTGTTTTTTGGATCACCAAATCCCCTGTAGATGGGTGCCTGATTTGGGAGGTTTATATGGTTATCCCCTATTTAATTATTATGCCCCATTACCCTATTATTTTGGTGCAACTATTTACTTTTTAACGCATAGCCTGCTTGTTTCTTCTAAATTAATGTTTGCAGTGTCCTTTGTGGGCTCATATATATTTATGTATCTTTTAGCCAACAAATTGTGGGGAAAGTTAGGTGGCAGCTTGGCTGCCATTTTTTATAGTTTTGCGCCATACCATGCAGTAGATTTTTATGTCAGAGGAGCAATGGGTGAAATGTGGGCTTTGATGTTTTTCCCAGCCATCTTCTGGACAATCTTGAAATTGGAAGAGAAAACGAATATTTTTAATCTCTTGATCTTGGGAATAACTATTTCTGCTTTAATTATTTCTCATAATCTTTCAGCCATGATCTTTTTACCGATAGCTTTGATTTGGGCAGTATTTCTATTTTTCAAAAGAAAAAAGAGACTGTTTTTATGGTCTTTTGCCGGATCGGTGATATTGGCTATGATGCTATCAGCATTTTATCTTTTGCCGGTAACTTTTGAGAAAAATCTAGCCCATCTTGAAACTACTATCATAGGATATTTTTCCTATACAGAACACTTTAAAGGATTTAGGAAGATGTTGATAGACCGGTCATGGGGATATGGGGCCTCGGTAAGGGAGGTGCCAGGAGGAGAGAAGGATGGTTTGCCTTATCAAATTGGCTGGGCACATCTTCTGGGATTATTTCTTGCCGGAATTACGGCAAAGTCGCTATGGAAAAAGAATAGGTATATTTCGTTGATGGTTATTTTTTTCTCTGTAATAACTTTACTTGCAGCTTTTATGGTCCATCCA
>JACPEX010000001.1 GCA_016183265.1 Candidatus Daviesbacteria bacterium
TAATCTGTCCATAATTAGATCCTTCGACTCGCTAATCGCTCGCTCAGGATGACACAAGGTGTCAATTTACCACATTTGAGCTTATTTAAGCAAGCCCTAAGGTAATCACCCCGCTTATTAAAACCAGTGCTCCGATTAAAATCTGTATCTTTTGTCTGCTTTCAGTAATTTCCTTAAAATAAAAAACTCCCCACAGCACTGCCACTAAAGTAGATGACTGGGAAATTGGCCCCATCTTTGATAAACCAATAATGGAAAGCGAAATCAAAGAAAGCAAATTTCCGATATTCCAAATTAAGCCGCTCAGTAAACTTTCCTTAATAGCTTCTTTTCTAAATCTGCCTTTTTTG
This sequence comes from Candidatus Daviesbacteria bacterium, assembly GCA_016183265.1. Lineage (GTDB taxonomy): Bacteria > Patescibacteriota > Microgenomatia > Daviesbacterales > UBA10151 > UBA10151. The sequence continues at coordinate 351 of JACPEX010000001.1, forward strand.
ATTATAAAAATAACTAGCCCTGATAACATTATTCCTAAGCACACCGGAAAGAAAAAATCTTGGGTTGCAACATTGCCTAGCTTCAAAGGAACTAACTGGCTTCCCCAAATTGCTCCTGCCAAAACTGCTGCTGCCAAACCCTTTTTGGTATTCTGGCTTTCAATATTACCGGTTGCGCTAATTAATATCACACCGGCTATAATTAACCCAATCCCTAAAAAGCCTGCTGCTAAACTTGATGGCATCTCACCAAAAACCAACCCACCCCACAAAAAAGACAGAATAATTACCAAAGATGATGAAACAGGGACTGCCCTGGCCAACCCTAAATTGGGCACTGCCACTAAAAATATCACATTGGCAACTGCCCATAATAATCCGCTGATTAGTCCATATGGATTAAAGTTTAAAGGAAACCTAAGTATTAAGGAAAATAATAATCCCTATATTGGAGCTTTTGGATTTTTTAAAGGGGACCAAAAATGATCCCCAACTCAAAGCCGCTCCAATTGCCGCCAAAAAACCCAGGTTTACCATCAATCTAGTGTATCATAGCGAGCCTTAATCTATTGCCCACCGTTCTGTATCAATTAAGACAATATTCAAACCTGTTTCAGTCTGAGGATCTTTAATAACGAGGTATTGAGGGCCATCGCCTAAATAAAAACCAAGCCCTCGCAGCTTTTGTCCAATTTGGTTGACTAAATCAAGTATTGCAACACCTTCAGGGGAATAAATATCCGGGCTTTCAGTAGACTCATAGCCCTTAAATATCATATATTTTTGAGTTGAGGCTTTATCGATATAAAAGCCAAACATCTGTTCTATAGGTAAATTCTCTCCATACGCTTCTTTATATTTTTTAACTGCCTTATCTATTATAATCATTTGGGCAGTGGGTGTATTGGCCCGTATTTCAGCCCGGGTATATTGAGCAAGTGATGTTGATTGTTTAGGCATAGCAGCAAGGTCTTGGCCTGTTTTTACGGCTTTTTTAATAACGATATCAGTACCGGCTATATTAAACCTTTTCACTTCCCGGGTACGCCTGCTTAACATTTCACCTTCTTGGTACCAGGGATTTTCTGAAATTAATAATTCTTTAAAATTAGGAGCCAAGTCTTTGGGTAAAGGTTGCCGCAAAACTAACTGGCCTTGGGGCAAATTAATTCTTTCTAATAAAAAAGGTTGTGATGTTTCCCTTAGCTCAGACATTTTATTATATATTAGGAGAGTTACGTTAAGATAACAAGCCTTTTATCTGGTGGTAGAGGGGTATTACGAAACGATCCTATAGTTTGACAAACGGCTCTTTTGATGATACAATATCACAATGAGTGAAAATCTTACCCAAAATGGTTCACTTCACCAAGTGGCTAGGGTAATCCGTGAGACAACTTTAGATCTCCTGGAATTTGGAGCTACTGGCTCTGATTCTCCTGTGCCTAATTCTGCAGAAACCAAAGCTGTAAAATTGCCTGCGCTTTTAAGATTATCTCCATATATTATGCGTCATTACCAAGTTTTTAGTGACATCCTCAATGCACCTCGTCAATTCCAGATTACGAAGCAGCCAAACGGAGGTTGGAATGGTGAGAAACCACATGGTGATGTTATTTATCATAAAGAAGAATGTGGCGACTTCTACACATTTCCTCATCAACTGACCTCACCTCACTTAAACCCGTCTAAAGCTGCTCTAGAAATAATAAATGGGGGGGATTCTTACCATTCTACCACAATACACCGACTCAGTGGTAAGAGGCATTTAATATTTCCATTGGCGGAGGCAATATTTAAAAAAGTGGGAATAACTGCTGATAAAGAATTTAATAGAGCTACTTTTCAGATCCTATTTCCTTTCAAGACTGATCATGCAGTGGCTGGGATTTGGAACGTGAATTATTGTTTTACAGTTTTGGGTGGGGCGACAGTTTATGATCCCGATTATTTGGAACGCTTCTGGGAACAAACCAAAATGGAAATAAATTGGCAACATAATGTTGCTAGAAGAGGTTTATTGAGTTTTTATTATACTCCCCGAGCCATTGACGGCCAAACTCTGGTTAATTTAACAACTCTAGAATCAAAACGGCGATTTTATCGAGTACTGGATATGGAAAAGGCCGGCCCTTATAATGCTTTCGAAGTTTTCCCGGTTCATTTTGATGGTGAAGCTGCTGCGAATGATTTGGCTAGAAAAGATAAACCTTCCCGCGATCCGCATAATACTTATTCTGAATATGCGGACGAGAGGTTTATTCTTCATAAGATTGGCAGCAGAAACCTTAATTTTCTTAAGTTGGGAATAAAAGGTATTGCCGGTCAAACCTACCATATTTATACCCTTTCTGAAGAACCTCTAGTTTCTGAAAAATCTCACCAGGGGTCGTATGTGCCTCAACTTAAACTTTCTTTTTCTTCAGTTTATCGTTGAGGATCCGTGTTTACCTTCTAAAATTAATCTTGTGTGTCACTTTTTAAATTCTACCTCAAAGCTCCGGTCGCGGGATAAGTCTGTAGAAATAGTCTGTTCCTGAGGACTGATGGCTTCTGCCTGATCCGAGACCAACCGGTAGTTAATTGGATAAGCAATAGTCCAATCAAAGGGGTCTTTTAATGTCCCTGCCTGTTTAATAATATCCAGTCTATATTTGGCTTTGCCATCATCAAATTGCAATTTAATCGGCACTGCATAATCTAATACTAAAGTCTTTTGCTCTTTGGGATTAATCTCCAACATCCAGGAATAACCGGACCGGCCATAATCTACAAAACTGGTCACCTCTTTAGTCATATCCCCTGCTCCCCACAAAACTCTGGTTAATTTGGTCCCAAACGGCAAATAAAGACGCAACCTGCTTTTGTACTTATCAGTAGCCGGACTTCTGTTAGTGTAGTTTACCCTTAATCTGTGCTTGACTTCCCCATCCTTCCCCACTACCGATTTACTTTGTTATCGCCCAAATTTGCCTCGATTAAACTTAAGAAATCCTGGTTGCTGTTTTGCTCAGACTGCCTGGGCAAATTATGAGCCCAACCCTCTGAATCTAAATAAGAAAACAGTTTAGGGTCATTTAAATAAATACTGAGGTGCTTTTCGTCCAGTAAACTACCAATGTCCGCTCCGATCTCTAACCAGTTATTTTGCGGCAGGAAAAAGAGTTTATTAAAAAGCTGATTTGCCAAATCTGTTAAATTATTAGTCTCCGCCGACACCGGCACCGCTAATAACTTACCTAGAGCTGTAGCATCCATAGCAATTACCCCATCTACCTTTTCTCCTGTGACCTTACTATAAAACCATTGGGCTTGTCTGGCATTAAAAGGAAAATCCGGCTCCTCGTAAATATTAAGCTTCCCCTCTAAAGAATCAACATCTTTGACTTCAAATTTTTTTAATTTTCCTCTTTCAAAGGAAATTTTGGCAAAAGACATAACTATACCTCCTGCCGGCTGAAGCTCCAGATTGTTTTGCAGTAAAACCAGATAGCTTTTTACCCCATCTTGAGCAGTTAAGTTTGGCAGCAGAATGCTAACAAGAGAAAGCCGTTTGATTAAATCAGGACTTAATACCGCACTACTTCTTGCTAAAATTTCAGCTTTGGATAAATTTTGTTGAGCTAAAGCTATTTCAATCTGGGCGTTGGCAAAATAATCAGCAGGAGACTGTTCCTTCTCGCCGGTGACTGCTTTTAAGCTTTTTAACAAATACTGTTCCCCTATGGCGGCAGTTTTTATTAAATCTATTGACAGCATTGACCACTCAATAAATTTATCCGCTTGATCAAATTGAGACTTTAACAAGCCTGTTTTTTTAAAAGGTTCCAAACTATCATAAACAGATTTGACTTCGGCAATCCCGGCATTTGCCCTATTTATATTGCCTAAACTTTTCTCAACTTCCCCATTGGCAAAATTTTTTAATCCCTCATTTAATTGGTTTTGAAAAGTATAAATCCCCCAACCCAAAAGCAAGCCCGGCCAAATTAGAGCATAGGTTATTAACGAAAGTACGCCAAATAAGTATATCTTTGGCAGTGGCAGCGAGAATTTTGGCCATTTGATCCCTTTCCCCTTTCCCCTTCCCCCTTTCCCTTCGCTCCCCCGCCTAAATAATTCCAGTTCTTCTTTTTTTTGTTCATCCAATTGAATTTCTTCTTTTCCAACCTCTAGCTTCTCACTTCCAACTTCTAATTCCGGTACTTCAATCTCATTATCCTTAAAATAGCTTAAGGTTTTCCTTAAACTGGCTACCAGTTTACATCCAGGCTGCCAATTTAAAGTTTCAATAGTTTTCTCTAAATTAGGAGTTGTCCAGGGAGGTAGCTCTGATGGAGTGAAACCCTTATTTTCATACCAAACCGGATCCAATAACACTAGTTTAATTTCCGCCACCTTGATCGGAACCGGCAATACCCCGTCAAAGATTTTTTGAGCGGTTGAACCGGCAAACATAGTTCTTAGAACTAAATCCACAGCATCTAAAACATATAGGGCTCTTGAGGAAAACTCTAATGTAATATCTTGCTGCAAATCATTTGTTAAAGTTTGCCGGATTAATCTAATAAGCGGATCCTTGGTTCTAAAATGCATTCTTGGGCCATACACCGGCCCCAGCCTTAAAATTCGGGCATTTAGATTAAAATCTGTAGCAAATTTGGCAATTTTGCTTTCACTATCCTTAAACCAATTCAAATCCTTCCTGCTTTCTTTACCGTATAAATCAATCGACGATACAAACAAACACCTGCACTTAAATTTTTTAAAAAGTTCCAATATTTGATTTAAATCCCATGGGCTTTCTGTCAGGATAAATAAATAATCTAACCGGTCTAAATCTAAATCCATTCTTTGTCCGGATTCAATTATTAAATGGAAATCCTTATTCTCTACAGCAATCCCTAAGTTTTCCTTCTTGCCCGCTTCGCGAGGCGAGCCGGTTTCTAAATTATCTACCCCAATAACCTGGATATCTTTTTCCAGTAGCTTGTCAACTAAATGTGAGCCCAAAAAACCCGCAGCTCCCACAACTAAAGCTACAGGCCTGTTTCGCGAAAGCAAAATGCTATTCTTTCTAATGCTAGAGTCGGTAGTCTGGTTCACGCGTAAATCGTAGCACTCCTGCAATTAAAATCAAGAGTATGCAAAGGTTACATTCTATGTCAATTTAAGTGGGTTCAGCGGAGATCCAGAGCGAGGTTAGCAAGCCTATCCGCTTCGGTATTTTTGAGCCGTGGCACATGTCCGTGTATAACTCCGCCCAATTCAAACGACAGCAACTGTATTTTTTCAATAATTGGTTTTAGATGCGGGCTTTTAATTTTGTACCTTCCGGATAATTGCTCAACTACTAATTTTGAGTCAGCAAAAATTTCAATATTTACAGAACCTTTAGCAAAATTTTTCTTGATTGTTCTTAAGGCCTCTAATACTGCTGTGTACTCAGCTACATTATTAGTAGTAATCCCAATATATTTTCCCTCTTCGTAAAGTAGTTTCCCGCTCTCATCGTAAATAATAAAACCGTAACTGGCTGGTCCGGGATTACCACGCGAAGCGCCATCAGTATAGACAATTAATTTCATCGCCGCCCCCATATTAGCATAACCTGCATTGCCAAAATAAGGTATTCGGAAATCACCGTTACCCAGGATGCGGCAATATAAGAATACTGGGGAATAAAAATCAGATTTAAAATTAGATTAAAAATCAGCCCAGACATGTAAACGAATAGCATCAGTTTATACTTATTTTTAGCAATCAAAAGCCACATTAAAAGGGATGATAAAAAGTAAGCCGGAAAACCCAGGGATAAAATCTGCAAAGAATTTACAGATCCGTTAAATCCCCCTCCTGTTAAAATTCTAATGATTAACGGAGCAAATAAAAGTGTTATTAAAGTTCCAAGCAGTGCCAGACCCACTAACCCCAAACCTACGCGTTTTATGCCCCCTAAAGACTTAAGCATCATGGGATAATAAGAGTTCATGATAAAAGTCGGGAACACCAGCGCCGATTGAAATACAGAGTAAGCGACGTTATAAATCCCTACATCGGAAATTGGTCTAAAATAGGCAATTATAAAAGCATCAGCCCTAAAGTACAAAACATTTAGAGCCAGAGTTGCAGCAATCGGCCAGGAATCCTTAAATAATTTCAAGGCATAATTAAAATCAAAAACAGGGAAAATTTTTTTCCTGACCAAAAATAATGCGGTTGCAGCAATGATTATCCAGCCGGACAAATGACCTATCAGTAAAAGAGGGACAGTTAATTTTTGAATAATCAGCAAAGCAAAAACCCCTAAACCTGTCAGAGTACCAATACTTAATGCTAAGACAGACAAATCATATCGCAGCTTGCTTTGAAAAATTAAATTACAAGTGACAAAAATACCAGAGCCGATAATAGCCAAGCTGCCAAAATAAATTGATTGGCTAAAACTTGGGGTAGCAAAAGGCAAAAAGGGCAATAATCCTATTGCCAAAATTACTAAAATTACAGACCACAAAATTCTTGCTCCTAATAATTTTTGCCATTCAAATCTGGCGTCTTTCAAAAGATGCGCATTAAAACCAAAATCTGCCAGTAAATAAAAAATTGCTAAATAGGTGAGGGCTAGAGTAAAAATCCCGGTGCCTTCTTGCCCGTAATTTCTGGCAACAAGTCCCAGGATAATAAAAGTGGACAGGGAAGTAACGCCTTTTCCTAAAACCTGCCAAAACGATTGCTCTAAAATCTTGGAAAAAAGTTTCACCAAATCATTTTAACACGGGCTTAATTACAATATGCCTATCCCGACCTTCGCCTGCGCTTTCACTTTCCACCCCTTCCATTTCTGAAATCACCATATGCACAATCCTTCTTTGCCAAGAGCTTTGAGGTTCCAACTCCATTTCCTTGCCGCTTTCCAAAACCTGCTGCCCCCAGCGCTTGGCGCTTGTCTTTAATTCTTCCTCTTTTTGTTTTCTCCAACCCTCAACATCTATGACAACCCTTCTAAATTTCTCTTCTCCGATTTTTTTTGCTACCATCTGATTAACCAAAAGCTGCAAACCATCCAAAGATTCACCTCTGGCCCCAATTAACCTGCCTGCATCTTTGGTCTCAATAGACACGGTGAAATTATCATCCTTTTCTTCAATTTCATAACTGCCCTCTAAAAGAAGCATTCCTAAAAGGTTATCTAAAATGTCTGACAATTGTTGTTCCATAATATTACTAAATTCTAAATCCTAATATCGAAATCCCTGCCCGCAAATGCTACGCCCGCTCGCAACGATGTAGCTTTATCGGGCGAGCATAGCGTTGCAGGCGGGCGAAACAAATCCAAAATACAAATTTTCAAATGTTTTAAACTTTTGAAATTAGAACATTTGATATTGTTTCGTATTTAGGATTTCGTGCTTCGGATTTTTCCGATTATATCGGAAAGTCCTCCCCAGCCTGCCACCCGGTGCTGCTGCAATATCCCCAGTATTGTATACACATTCCAATAAATTGCAAGCCCTATTGGAAAAGAAAAAGCGAAATAACCAATCATAATTGGCATCAAATAAACCATCTGGGATTGAACCGCCCCCATGCTTTCTTCCAAACCCTCTTTTTCTTTGCCTTCTTTGGGCGAATCAGAGGGATAATGCTTGATGGGTTTTGGCAAAGTCATTTTTGACTGGATAAAAGTCAAGGCAGCGGTAAGTAGCGGAATTAGCAAAAGCGCAATACCAAATTTGCCAAATTCTGATGGCTTAACCCCTAAATTAAGACCAAAAAAGTTGGGATCAATGGCAGAAGATAGTTTGAACTGAGGAAAATATAACAGGGAATTTATTTTATCAATGCTGCCGCCGGCGCCGGGCAAAATATTAATAATTGCCTGGTACAGGGCGATAAAAACCGGAATTTGGATAAGAGCCGGCAAACAGCCGCCGGCCGGATTAACCCCGTGTTCTTTATATAAAGCCATTTGGGCTTTGGCTAATGCTTGCTTGTCCCCTTGGTGTTTTTTCTTAAGTTCGCTCAAATGAGGTTTTAACTCAGCCATTTTTTTGGTGGCTTTAATTTGGGAAGACATAAATGGCCAAACCAAAAACCTAATTAAAATAGTTAAGATCATTATGGAAAAACCCAAAGCTCCCGGAATATGAATAGCTTGCAAGCCCTGGAAGATTAAAACCAAAAGATTAATGACCGGGCCAAAAAATAACAAATCAAAAAGGGCAAATATACTATTCATTATTTACAGCTCCATATTCTTTTTAAACCAAACCAGCTTCCCCGGAATACCCCGAATTCCCTGATGCTTCGCTTAGCATATTCAGAGCAGGAAGGGGAATATTTGCAAGCCCCGCCCGGGGCCAAAATAGCTAAAGCCCCTTTGTCAAAAGAAAGGAAGTTTTGATAGAACCCAATAATCTTAATTAATAATTTTTTCATCTTTTAAAATTTTCTCCAGATCCAAAAGCACATCTGGTGATTTTACCTTATTTATACTACTTTTGGGAAGAGCCACTATATTAATAGTTTTGGGCAGCTTTGAATAAAGGGCTTCAAAAGCAGCTGAGGTTAATCTTTTGGCTTTATTTCTTGCAGTAGCTTTGTTAAAAATTTTAGAGGAAACAGCAATCCCAATTCTGGGAATCTGGTTATCCCCAGGTTTGATAAACAGCTTTAAGTATTTTGTCTCTAGCTTTTTACCTGCCGCTACCCATTTAAAATCTGTTTTTAAATTAAGGCGTTGAGGTTTGGGGAGCATTAGATGGAAAGCCTGGTTCTGCCTTGGGCCCTTCTTCTTTTTATAACTTTCTTCCCGCCGGCTGTTGCTATCCTGGCCCTAAAGCCATGTTTTCTTTGCCTTTTTAATTTTTTCGGCTGGTATGTCCTCTTTGGCATGTGTGTAGTTTACTAGATTTACCCTGATAATACAATAATTAACTATGGTATTATTTATACATGGAACCAAACTCTCAAGCAGTCAATCCTCAAAAAAGCAATAAAGGAAAGATTATAAAAATCCTGATACTCGTATTCTTAGGCCTTATACTTATTCCTATTCTTTATATAGCTCTAAAACTTACCCTAACAGGGGCTGTTATTTATAAAAACTTGTCTAAACTGCCAAAATCCACCCCCCAAACTAATTATGTCAACACTTCCTCCTCTTCTGATAATAAGCCCGAGCAAATAAGGAAGCAGGCCCGTAACGAAAGAAGGAAATTAGATATAGATTCAATGGCAAAAGCTCTGGAAAATAATTTCGGTAGCGAAGAACAAAATAAGTATCCTACCCCTGAAGATGATTGGTTTGCGGCCGGAGCAGTTCCAAAAGACCCCTTAGGTGAGGAATATTTGGGTATACCGAAGGAAAACGTATCTAATTTTAACATCTGCGCAAACTTAGAAGACGCAATACCTAATCAATATTGCGTAAAAAGTAAACAGTCTCCTTAGAATCTTTCACAACTTGATCTAGTTTTTAATAGTTCCTGTATATTGTCAGCCTTTGGCTGATAGATTAAATTGTGGATAAGTTTTCCACATATGGACAACCTTAGACTTTGGCATAAATTTTTAGAAAACATTAAACCCCAGGTAGGCCCTGATAATTTTAAGGCTTTTTTTATCAAAACTTTATTAAAATCAAAAACTGAGGACCTGGTTGTCTTAAGCGCTCATTCAGCTTTTATAAAAGAGAATTTGGACCAAAGGTTTAAAGTTTTAATTAAACAAACTTTTGAAAAACTCTTAGGTAAACCTGTAGAAATTGGTTTTATTGTGAAAGAAACAGAAGGTAAAACAACAGAAACAACTGATGAAGATTTTTTCCAGCCAATTCAAACAAATAATTCATTTTTAAACCCCAAATTTACCCTGGAAAATTTTGTGGTCGGGCCGACTAATAATGTGGCTTTTGCCGCAGCCCAGGCCGTATCCCAAAACCCCGGCACCTCTTATAACCCTTTGTTTGTCTACGGAGGGACCGGGGTGGGCAAAACCCATTTGATGTTAGGGATAGGCAATGCCATCTTAAAAAAACACCCCCATTACAAAGTCAATTATTGCTCTTCGGAAAAATTTACCAATGATTATGTGGAGGCTTTGCAAACCAAACAATTTGGGAGTTTCAGGAACCGCTACCGCAATACCAATATTTTACTTATTGACGACATCCAGTTTTTCTCAGGGAGAGAAGGCACCCAGGAAGAGTTTTTCCATACTTTTAATGAGCTATCCGCCAAAAATTCCCAAATCGTCATTACCTCAGACCGGCCCCCTTTTGAAATTGCCAAACTGGAAGACCGTTTAAAAAGCCGCTTCCAGGGGGGGTTGATGGTGGATATGCAAAGTCCGGATTTTGATACCAGGGTGGCTATTTTAAAAAACAAGTGCCGGGACCACAATTTCTTATTGGATGAGGGCTGTTTGAATTTGATTGCCGCCTCGGTTGAAACCAATGCCCGGGATTTGGAAGGCAGGCTCACCCAACTTTTACAATCATTAAAAGCCAAAAACCTGGAACCTACTATTGACAATATCCGAGGCTTGCTGGGCCATAAAAGCGAAAATAATATAAAAGACTTATCCCCAAAACAGGTCTTAAATACAATTTGTGATTATTTCAATATTAAGCTTGCCGACTTAATCGGCCCCAAAAGGATCAAAGAGCTGGTTTTGCCCAGGCACTTAGTTATGCATATTTTATCCCTTGATTTAAATTTGACTGTGGAAAAAATCGGCCAAATTTTAGGAGACAGAGACCATACAACTGTAATGCACGGCAGGGACAGGATTAAGAACCTGATATCAACAAATAGGGAGGTGCAGCGTATTTCTATTGAGCTCAGGCAGCAGTTATCCACACACTTGTCTTAGTTATCCACCAACTTATCCACAAAATTTCCCGGTTTACCCACACGAAATTCTCCCAAAAGCAAATTCAAAAAATTAGTTTTGCACATATCCACACCGCATATTAATACTATGATTATTATTAAAATAATATAGTATAATCGACATACTTGTGGATAACTTCAACTGGACTTTAGCCGGAATTATAATCTTGCTTTTACTAATCACTTATTTAATCGGCAGATTGCATGGCAGAAAACCTCAAGACATTCCAACAGATTTAATTGACCTGTATAAAGGCCTGCAGGATTTGCCTTTAAAAGTTCTACAAACTATCCAAGGGTCAATTAATCCCCAAAAAGGGAAAATGGCCGAGCTTCTAACTTATGCTGAACTAAGGTATGATTATGACCGGATTATCCCTTTGGGTTGGCCGATTGATTTTATCGGGATTAAAAATGAAGAGCGGATTGATTTTATTGAGGTAAAGTCCGGCCAATTTCATGTCTTGACAGAAGAGGAAAAACACATTAAAAACCTTATTGCAGCAGGGAGAGTTAATTTTCGGTTAATTAAAGTGACTGAGGATGAAATCCACAGGTTTGTAACTGCCCGGAAAGGAGATAATTAGATATCAGTCTTCAGCCTTCAGCTATCAGACTTTAAAATCTGACGACTGACGACTGACGACTGACGACTGAACATGAAATTTAGCATTTTACAACAAGACTTATTGCCTTCGCTGCAGGCGGTGGCCCGCTCGGTTGGCGTCCGGTCTACCTTGCCTGTGCTGGATAATCTTTTGCTATCTGTTGAAGGCCAGCCTGCCGGACGGGCAGGTAAAAAACTAAAGATTGCCGCTACTAATTTAGAAGTGGGGGTAATTAAGTATATTAATATTAGTGATGAAGTAGCAGGTGAGATTACTATCCCGGCCAAGACTTTAGTGGAACTGGTTTCCGGCCTGGGATCAAATAAGGTTATTTTTGAATCTGCCGGCGAAGTCTTGACTATTGAATCGGGCAAGTTTAAAGCCAGTTTAAACGGCATTGCTGCCTCAGAGTTCCCGGTTATCCCGCAATCTTCGGATAAAGGGGTAAGTTTTCCTAAAGAGGCATTTTTGAGCTCAGGCCAGATTCTGTTTGCATCAGCTTCGGATGAAGGCCGGCCGATTTTGACAGGGATTTTAACAGAGGTGTCTTCAGGCAAGCTTGACTTTGTGGCTACAGACGGTTTTAGGCTGGCCCACCGCCAGCTAAATCTGCCTGATAACGCAGCCCTGAGCGTAGCCGAAGGGTTTAAAAGCCTGATACCCAGAAAGACTTTTGAAGAAGTATTGAGATTAATTTCCGAGGAAGAGGTTAATGAAGTGAATATTGCTACCAGCGAAAACCAAAACCAGGCAGTTTTTACTCTGGGTAATACCATTGTTTCATCAAGGTTGATTGAAGGACAGTTTCCGGCTTGGGGCAAAATTATTCCCCAAACCATTGTGGCCCGGGCCATGGTAGAAAAAGATGAATTATTAGAAGCTATTAAACTGGCAGCCCTCTTTGCCAAAAACGAAGCTAATATTGTAGTTTTAACTATTCAAAAAGGCCTGTTAAAATTGGAGTCCCACACTAAAGAGGTGGGCAGCCAGGAAAATGAGATTGAAGGTGAGGTTGAAGGTGAAGAGCTAAAGATTGCGTTTAACACCAAGTTTTTACTGGATGCCATCTCTAATTCGCCTTCAACGCAGGTAATGATTGAATTTTCCGGGGCATTATCTGCAGCC
>JACPEX010000024.1 GCA_016183265.1 Candidatus Daviesbacteria bacterium
AATAAACCATCTGGAAAAAAATGATGAGATCGGTGATGAGCTGATTCAAATGAATTGGCAGTACTTAAAAGATCTGGCTTCCGGAGCTATATATGGCAACGAGTAAGACTGTTTTAGTAACCAGGCCAAATCATGATATAATTGAAAAAGAAAATAATCCTTTATCTGATCCTCTGGCAAAACTTTATCTGGAACCATCAAATATTGTTGCAACCACTTTATTAAAAGGTCACAGCGCATCAGAAGCTCATCTCAGAGGATTAGGGGAAATGAAAAAGAATTTAAGGAAAATGCTCTCAAGTGAAAATCCACTAACAGATTCTACGGGCATTGTTTTACTTTGGTCGAATATAAGAGGCCAAATTCTTCTTGGAGATCCAAACGCTATAATTTAATTAATATGTCTCAATATTACAATCCAAAAGGAAAAGAATTTATGAGTAATAAACAAAATGGAGATTTTGGGGAGAATGAAATAGTTGAATTGATTAATTATCCTAACCACAGTAAACTGTTTGAGTAATAAAAGTATTCTTTAGACAAATGGTGTTAGCGAATCCCGCCGATTAGGCGGGATGAGCGAAGCGACACGATGCGATTAGCGAAGCCCCGCGAAGCGGGGCTGAGCGACCGAACCGATGCGTCGACTTGTACTGAGCGGACTTGTGGTGAGCGTAGTCGAACCAGTCGAAGTATTGAGATTTGAAGCGGAAGCTTGCAATCTTGTCCTGAGCTTGCCGAAGGATCCTTTTCCCCTTGACCCCTTTCCCTTGCAAGTCCTTCGACCATGAGCTCAGGGCCGAATGGCTTTCATTCCCTAATAGTTCCTGCTAAAATATTCTCGAGCCGATCTGTAGATTGGGTGCTGGTGAAGGGAGTCGAACCCTTATGCCTTTTGGGCACTCGCTCTTAAGGCGAGCGTGTATCCCATTCCACCACACCAGCTTCCTACGTTTTGTAACAACAAGGTATTGACGATTGGAAGAAGGTCTATTATTCTTAGGGCTCTTATGACCAGCCTGCAGAAAAAATTATTCTTTTTAGCCCTTTTTTCCATAGTTGGATTTATTGCCCTGCAGATCCCTTTTAATAAAATCATGGGATCAAATGTCTCTTTTACCCTGTTTGATTTCTTTGCCCCGATTGCAGGCGGATTCTTAGGACCTGTTTTTGGGATAGCATCTGTTTTAGGAGTAGAGGTAGCTAATATGCTTATCAAGCAGACCCCTTGGACTACAGGTTCAATAATCAGGTTATTCCCCCTGGCTTCAAAGAAGAAATTTGAAGGAAAATGGTTGCTTGCAATACCTATCCTTGCCATCATAGCTTTTGTAATACACCCAATAGGCAGACAAGTACCTCATTACGCCCTTATGTTCTGGATCATCCCGGTAATTGCATATTTTAAAAGAAGTAACTTATTTATAAGAAGCTTGGGAGCCACCTTTACTGCTCACGCAGTTGGCGGAGCAGCCTGGATTTGGGCATTTAACCTGCCTGCAGCTGTCTGGAATGGCCTTATTCCGGTAGTCATTACCGAGAGGCTGCTATTTGCCACAGGCATAGCAGCATCCTACATTGTTGTCAAATACACCCTGTCATTCCTTGCCTCCAAAAATATCCTTCCTAAATTGGATTTTGCTGCTTCCCACTAAAAAATCAGTCCCGGTTTTTACGCGGGACTGAAATTCAAATTACACCTTTTGGGTAAATTTAGCGGTCTTCTCTCGGTCTTGCGATATTAACTACGATCTTACGACCTTCAACATCGGTACCATTTAAGTTTTTGACTGCGTTTTGAGCTTCTTCATCAGAAGACATCTCAACGAAACCAAATCCTCTTGACCTGCCTGTTTCACGGTCTTTAACAACCTGTGCTGAAACAACGTTACCTGCCTGCGCAAATAAAGCAGCAAGCCCGGCATCGTCAATAGCCCAAGGCAAAGAACCTACGAATAATTTCTTGTTATTGATAAAAAATTCACCTCCTTTTTTTAAATTTTGTGAAGGTGAATTACTGTAAAAACATTAAACACACTCTACTCACCCTTAAATTATCCCATATCCATTTGAAAATAGCAAATATCTGTGCTTACGGTTTAGTGGTTAAAAATTTAAGCTGTTGAATTTAAGATCCTAAACTCTCTTTCAAGAACAAGCGATCGAAAGTAAGCACCTGAATTAGCCAGCTGATCAGGCCAAAGGCTAACACCTTTATTATAACTATTTTTGGCATAGATTATATTTCTATCTCCCGCATTAGAACCAATCACGGTCCAGCCTAATGTACTAACCCCAGATCGAAGCAAATCAGGACGGACGGTGCAAACTGAAATAGCATCGATTACCCGTCCGGCTCGGTAAGGTCTACTCCATTCTTCCTCAAGCAAAGCCCTTCTGGCATTAACTGGGCGCATTAAATTACTAAAGTAATTTTCGTGAACAAATGTGCTGAAAGGTACGTCCGGCATCTTAAATTTATCTTCTTCCCAATCTGTAATTTTCATCCCATCAGCTATTGAAATACCAGCCGCTTTAGCTGCTTCAATCCAAGGAAGTCTGGGTTCAATAATTACCGGGATTACTAATGTAAGCGATTTATCAGTATCATATTTTTCTGAAAATTCCGGAAGTGTAGCCATATAATCTTTTTCTGACATGCCTAATTTAACAGCAAAGCGGGCTGCCAATACCCAGGATTGTCTTTGATGTTCTTCGGCAAGTGAAATTTCCGGGTATACTTCCAAAAATTCTGGCATATCCATTCTTCTGGCTGCTTTGGCAATTCCCCGAAGAAGTTCCGCTACTTCAGGATATTTTTCTGCATAATCTTTTGCAAGCCTTTCTATATTCGCTGCCATAATTATTAGAATTATATAATCTTATAAGCTATTTATCAACTATTGATAGTAAGACTCATCAGTGGACTTTTCGCGCAATAACCGCGCATCCTATCGCGCAATAGAATAGTAGGAGCTGGGGCCTTTGCCGTTTAATTTAAGCAGGCCTTTGTCTGATAAATTCTTCAGTTTCAACTGAGCAGTTCTTTTAGCTATTCTTAATACATCAACTACATCCTTTGAGGTAATCCTGCCTGTAGTGGTCAGAAAATCCATAATCTGAATCTCGTCCCTATCCAAAAAGATCTGTTCGCTTTTTTTGCTTTTCTTTCCAAAACCTATGGATTGAACCTGTTCCAAAGCTTTTCTTGCTTCGACCAAAAATCCAGTAGTAAAGTATTCCAACCAGGTAGTAAAATCCATATCTGCTAAATAATTTTTACCCTGGGCCCTGTTTTCCGCATTATAATAAGACATCCTGTCCCGGTTGTAATAATCTTCCAAAACCAGGATTTTTCTAAAATCCCATGAGTCCCGGTAAAGCTGGAGTTGAGTCAGAAGCCTGGCCACCCGGCCGTTACCGTCTGTGAAAGGATGGATAGTCACAAACTGTAAATGCAGGATTCCCGCCCTGATAACAGGATGAATGTCTTCTTTTTTTGAAGTCCTCAACCATAACAACAAATCATCAACCAATTTTTTTACTTTGGAAGCATCAGGGGCTTTAAATCTGAGCATTTCCCGTCCGTCTCCCAAATCATCTAAAACATATACATCAGAAGGCCTGTACTTACCGACTTTCACTTTGTCTACCAAACCATCAACCACAATTTCATGCAATTTAAGGATTTCTTTTTCCGTAATATCGCCTCTTTCCTGAGCCATTTCGCTAATTAGTTTTAATGCCTGATAATAATTTTCCACTTCTAAAATATCTTTTTGTGATGCCCTAACCGCCTTGCCTTCCAAAACTTTACCCACTTCAAATTCAGCCAGCTTATTTCCTTCAATGCTGGTTGAGGTATGGGCCATCCGCAAAATTGCCTGGCGCCGCAGCTGTACTTCATTTAAAGGCAAAACCCGCGACCGCTCCACAGCGGCTTTTATTTCTGCAATTTCCGCAATCCGGGAAAGTATGGTTGAAGTAATACTATATTGAGGATTAAACATCTGTATATTATATCACAGAACCCGCCTAGACTCGCGTCTACGCGAGGCTGGTCGCGCAATAATTACGCAATAAATCACGCACCCATTCGACTCGCTTTGCTCGCTCAGGGTAAATTAATTGTGATAAAATCTTTAAATGTGGGTCAAATTGCTGCTGTTATTTTTTGTTTTTTCTTTTCTTTTCAGGACTGACCATTCATTCGACCAGGATTTTGGCAGGCACTTAAAGCTTGGAGAAGTAATCCTGCAAACCAAAAGCATACCTTTAACTAATCTTTTTTCCTACACCTATCCTGATTATCCTTTTATAAACAGCCATTGGCTGTTTGAGGTTTTGGCATATTTAGGCAGTCAAACAATAGGCCTTCAGGCGGTTTTATTTCTGAAAATCATTATTTTTTTACTGGCAGTCTGGCTGATTTTAAAAACTATCCCCAGAAATCAGTATCTGCTTTTGCCTGTTGGCTTTATTTTTCTGCATACCCTGCGGGAAAGGCCGGAACTGCGTCCGGAAATATTTAGTTTTTTGTTTACGGCTCTTACTATTTATATTCTGGAATCTAAAAAAAGGCTCATTTATTTTTTGCCCTTGATCCAACTCGTCTGGGTCAATACCCATATCTATTTTATTGCAGGCCTTATATTACAGGGTATTTATATTCTTCACTTAACCTATATAAACCTACGTTTACACCCCAAGGGTGTAAAGCTTAAGATATTGAGTATTATTTTTGGGCTATCGGTTATAGCCAGCTTTATTAATCCCAGCGGACTTAAGGGATTCCTGAACCCTCTTTTGTATGGGTCAAATTATGGCTATACCATTGTGGAAAACCAAACCATGTTTCTTCTGGAAAGCATAAACTTTAGGAACCCTAATTTTCTGTTTGTCAAAATTATAACGGCAATAATTTTGTTATCTTTTATTGTCGCTTTGGTAAGGAAAAAATTTTCAGTTAAAAATTTTGGCCTTGCCGGTTTTGGTCTGGTACTTGCTTTAATGAATGTCCGCAGCTTTCCTTATCTGGTATTTATTTCGCTTCCGGCTGTTTTAGAAAATTTTGGGACATTCAAACCAAAAATATTTTTTTTCATTACCATCCCGTTTCTTCTTTTTGAAAGCTATTTTTATCTAAACGGGGATTATTATAGATATACGGACAGTGATACACAACCAAAATTGGAATTTAAAGAAAGCGGCAAAAAAGCCTTAGATTTTGTCTTAGCGAATAATTTACCCCAGCCAATTTTTAATAATTTCGACATTGGCAGTTATATTACTTACAGAAGCTGGCCTGCATACCGCATTTTTGTTGACGGCAGGCCGGGGGAGTATCCTAAGGAATTTTTTCAAAATGTTTATATCCCGATGCAGTCAGACCCGCAAAAATTTAGCGAAGTAGATAAACAGTATGGTTTTAAGACTATTATTTTCTCTCACACGGACCAGACCCCCTGGGGCAAAACTTTTTTGCAAAATATTGTTAAAAACCCGGACTGGAAAACTGTTTATATCGATGACTTTATAATCATTTTAGCTTTGCAAGGGGACGCCTTGCAGCACGTTGACCTATCTAAGTTAGATCCGGCTGGTTATAACCCCGATTCCTATTTGGGATACCTGCGTATATCTTTATTTTTGGCTCAAACAGGAAATTTGCAATCTGCCGAAAAATTTGCCGAAAAAGGTTTATCTTTAAACCCCAAAAGCCCACTTGGCAATGCCATGTTTGGAATTAAAACATCAAACAAGTTCTTCTGGTAAAACCTTCCTGGATTTGAGGAAGAAGTAACCGACGATAATTGCAGTGGCAACAGGGGAGAACCAGGATGGGATATGGAAACCGAAAGATTCCAAAAGCATTACTACTCCCAATATCAATATAGAATACATGGCCCCGTTTTTCAAAAATACATACTTTTTAATTCTTTCTATATTGGAAATAGTGATTTGCCTGACAACTATTGCCCCAATCCCGTTTCCCAGCAAAATCAAAGGCACTGACAGGGTAAAAGCAAAAGCCCCCAACACCCCGTCTAAAGAAAATGTGGCATCAATTACCATCAGATATAAAACCTTACTGGTATCAGTCAGGTTGCCTGCCCGGCGCGCCATTTGTTTTTCCGCTTTTTCGGCATTTTCCTTAAAACCATGGGTGATGAAAAAAGCAGTTGAACCCAAAACTGCCCCAAAAGCCATCATGGGGTTTTTATTTAAGGCAAGGAAGACAATTACCGACAACAGTATAGAAACTATGGCATAAAACCAGGCCCCCTGGGCATGCAAAAATTTTTCACCCCTAAGCCCATATATTTTGGGTTCTAAAAACAGCCAGTAGAAAAATAAAAATACCATAAATACTCCTCCTGCAATAAGCAGAATCGGGGCCGAGGATTCAATTGCCGCTGCTACTTTCGGGTCACCCGAGAAGGTAGCAGTTAAAGAGCCAACCGGGCCCAAAGACGGGGAAACTCCCCAGACAATCAGCCAGGGCAAAACACCCCGCACCACAAATACCGCAACCAGGAGCCCCCAGGTCAAAAAAAACTTTTTGGCTTTTTCTCCCATGGTAGATAAAACCTGGGCATTAATAATGGCATTATCAACAGATGAAACCGTTTCAAAAAGCACCAAACCGGAAACTACTAAAATAATTGTTAACAAATCCATAATTATTAGTATATACTATATGGATGAAACTTAAGAATACTATCCTGTTTGCCATCATATTCGCGCTGGGAGTAGGCTTTGGCTATAAGTATGTCAGTAATATTGAAAAAAATACCAAAGACGCGGCTTTACCGCCCAATAAGGCCTTCATCTCAGAAATTTATGACAAAATCAAGGAAAATTACTGGAATAATATTTCCGATGCCGAATTGCTGGAACTTTTTAAATTATCAATCAATCAAAACGGGGGAAATGTAACTTCCGCCAAGTTTGAAAACAAGGATAAGATGCTCGATGCAATCAGCAGGAATAACCCTGATGTTGCCAAAATTGCCTCATCGGTTCTAGCGTCCCTGGCGCCTGTTGGCAGGTCAGGATTATATACCCAAAAACAGGAAGAAACCCTTAAAAATACCGTCTCCAATATCAATCCGGAAAAAGATTTATATAAAGATCTGGGCCTTGCCAAAGGAGCATCTGAGGCAGCAGTAGAGGAGGCTTTCAGGAAACAATCGGCAACTGCAACTCCGGAGAAACTAAAACAATTAACTTATGCCAAAGATACTCTAACCAAAAAGGACACTAAAGAAAAATATGATTCAGCCGGCATAGAACCGACTATTTTTACCAGGGTTTTGGAGCCGGGGATTTATTATGTGCAGTTTAAAAAATTCTCACCTACTTCCTTGGAAGAATTCCAAAAAGCTTTTGAATCACAAAAAGACAACAGTAAATTAACTGCTTTGATTTTGGATTTGCGCGGAAATGTGGGCGGGGCGATTGATGCCACCGCTTATTTTTTAGGGTTTTTCCTGGGCAAAGGTCAGTATGCTTTTGATTTTTACCACAAAGGCGAATACCTGCCTTTTAAGACCCAGACGGACAAACTAACCGGTATTACCAAATTTAAACAGGTAGTTGTTTTGATTGACCAAAACAGCCAGTCTTCTTCTGAAATGATGGCAGCATCTTTAAAGAAATACCATGTCGGTGTTGTATTGGGAGTCCCCACAAAGGGATGGGGGACAGTGGAGCGGGTTTTTCCGCTTGATAACCAGATCGACCCGAAACAAAAATACTCATTATTTTTAGTGCATTCTATAACTTTGCGGGATGATAATTTGCCGATTGAAGGCCGGGGGGTGGAACCGGATATAAATATCAATGACCCGGCCTGGCAAAGCAAACTTCTGGAATATTTTAATAATCCTAAATTAATTGACGCTGTAAAAGACATTTTGAAGTAATGGGCAAAACTTACCTTGCTATTATCGGCCTGCTGGTTGTTTTATTTTTGGGGGCATTTTTAATCAAAAACCAGCCCGGGGATATCAAACCTGAAGTTTTACCTTCAACATCTCCCAAAGTAAACAACCTGGAAATCTTTGCCCAAAATTTAGGGGGGGTCAGGGATTTGGAATTTTCTTCCGGGGGCACTTTAATTGCCTCAATTACATCAGACGGGAAAATTATGGCTTTAAAAAATGGGGAAGTTATTGAAGTATTGACCGGCTTAAATAAACCGCATGGGATTGCTTTTTTCAATAGCAAGCTTTTT
>JACPEX010000026.1 GCA_016183265.1 Candidatus Daviesbacteria bacterium
ACAGGGTGTAAAGATTACCTCCGATCAGACGTCCTGCTGCTTTGCCTTGCTTCCATTCCTCCCATTCACTCAAAGGTTTCACTATCCCAGGCGCTTTGGCTTTTGTTAAAAACTTTAAGAAAAACTCTTCGTTGAAATGTAAAACATCATCCATATGGAACCCCATCATGCCGGTTTTGGCAAAAATAGCAAGGTGATAAGCAGTCATATCAGACATACCTAGGAAAGGTTTTGGGTTATTAGTTATTAGTTCGTAGTCAAGATGTTCTAAAACAGTAATGGCAGAATAACCACCGGTTTGCGCCATAATTGCTTTAACTTTTTTATCTGCAAACATTGAATTAATATCTTCAGCCACTTCTTTCGAAGTTCCTGCCATCCACCATCTCTTTTGTCCTATTGTTTTACCTTCATAAATCTTAAATCCTAAATCATAAATCATTTTTTTGCCTCTCTCAAATTGTTCCTGATGTGAAGGCAAAACAGGCAACGACGACGCCACAATTCCAATGGTATCCCCAATATTTAATTTGCCCGGCTTCACAACTTTCATGTAAGTATTATACAAAAATTCTTGACAAAATAGTTCGAAAAGACTATAAACTAAATCATGCCTCAAGAAGTTCTCAGAGCTGTTGTAAATGGACAAGAATACAAAGTAGAGGGTGCCAATATACAGGGAGGCCATATTATGCCGGATAGAAACAATTTATGCATCTGGGGAAGTAACAATTACTGGTTTAGGAAGGCGAAATGTAGGATGTGGAACAGAATTTTTAGTTACAAAAGCATCAAGTAGTATTATAGATTGTTGTGGTAAACCAGCTGTATTACAAAAACCTAAACCTCTCCCCTCATCTGATTAATATAGATATCTAGATACGACACAAATTAACCTGCCACCTCGAAGGTGTAAAGCTAAGAAGGTGTAAAGCTAAACTTTCAGAAATTAATTCTTGACAAACCTTAGGAATATGTTATGATTTCCTAATGCAACTTAGTAATATACTAGACAAAAAATTTATTGGTACAAATGATCTGAGAAAAGACTTAACATCTATTCTTAACCTCCTTCCAAAAGAAGGGAAAATTGTAATCACCCAACACGGTAGACCCAAAGGGGTTTTAATAGATATTGAAACATATATGAAAATTGAGGAATTAAAAGATGATTTGGCAGATTATGATCCAAAATTAGTTAGAGAAGTAAACAAGGCTCTTGATGATGTTAAAAAACATGGTGGAATCCCGGCAGAAAAAGTCTGGGAAGAACTAGGTATTTGAAGTGTTTCAGGTAAACTTTTCCAAAAGCGCAATCAAATCCTTAAAGAAGTTTCCGTTAAAAGACCAAATCCGCATTAAGAAGGTTTCAGAAAAAATCAAACAGGATCCATTTGCTTTGGACATCAAAAAGCTTGAACCACCTCACAAAACAAGCCATAGAATCAGAACTGGCAGTTATAGAATCTTTTTAGACATTGATACTACAACTAAAATTATCTTAATTGTTGAGATTGAACGCCGCACCACTCAAACTTATTAACTGATATTTAGCTTTTTAATATACTTAAAAATGCCTCTTGGGGGATCTCTACCCTACCTACCATCTTCATTTTCTTTTTTCCTTTTTTCTGCTTTTCCAGCAGCTTATCTTTTCTGGTTCTGTCTCCCCCATATAATTTGGCTGTGACGTCTTTTCTAAACGGAGAAATGGTCTCTCTGGCTATAATGGTGCCGCCGATGGCAGCCTGCACAGCTATAGCAAAATTTTGCCGGGGCAAGACTTCTTTTAATTTTTCTGCCATCCTCCTCCCAAAACTCTCTGCTTTCGGCCGGTAAACTATGGTAGATAAGGCATCCACCTTTTCCCCGGAAACTAAAATATCAACTTTAACTGCATCAGTTTCCCGAAAATCCAACAGCTCCCAATCTAAAGACGCAAAACCGGAGGAGACTGATTTTAACCTGTCATAAAAATTGGTTACCATTTCAGCAAGCGGCATTTCATATAAAAGCTCAACTTGCATTCCAAAATGCTGCATATTTAAGAATTTCCCCCTTTTATCCTGTACCAATTCCATTACCGGGCCGATATAAGTTTGAGGGACAAAAATCCTTAATTTCACCCAGGGCTCACGAATAGAGTGAAAAGTGCTGAGCGCTGAGGGATTAGTCAGAATTTCACCATCCACCATATATTCAACTGAGGGGGCTGTTGCCAGAAGGTCTACATTAAACTCACCCGACAATCTTTCCTGAACAACTTCTGCATGCAAAAGCCCCAAAAAACCACACCTAAAACCTGCCCCCAAAGCATCAGACTGCTCAGGAACATAGGAAAAAGCCGGATCAGTTAATCTAAATTTTGCTAAAGCTTCCTTTAATTCAAAATATTCATCCGAATCTATCGGAAAAAGCCCGACAAAAACCATCGGTTTGACCTCTTTATATCCTGGTAAAGCTTCTGTCTCAAATGAAGAGCTAATCGTATCTCCCACCTTCACTAAATCAGGTTCTTTAATACCAGTAGCAATATAACCGATTTCTCCTGCTTTCAAACCTTTATTTGGTGTCAGCTGCGGAGCAAAGAAACCGGTTTCTAAAACATGGCCGGAAGCTTTTGTACCCAGGAAAACAATCTGGCTTTGATCAGGCGGAGTTTGCCCTTCAACAATTCTTACCTGAGCAATCACCCCTTTGAAACTATCAAAAAAAGAATCAAAGATTAAAGCTTTGAGCGGTTTATCTATTTCTTGTTTTGGGGCTGGAATTTTAACAGTTATTTCTTCCAATAATTTTTCTACTCCTTGGCCGGTTTTACCGGACACTAATAAAATTTCATCCTCAGCAAAACCAAAAGTATCAACCAGCTGCCTTTGACAATTTTCAATGTCAGCATTTGGCAAATCAATTTTGTTAATAACCGGAATTAAAGTCAGGTTTTGTTCCAAAGCTGCCAGACCATGGGCTAAAGTTTGGGCTTGGATCCCTTGGGTGGCATCTACCAAAAGCACTGCGCCTTCAACCGCTGCCAGCGCCCGGGAGACTTCATAAGAAAAATCCACATGACCGGGAGTATCTATCAGATTCAGAGTATACTCTGAATCTGCAAACTCTAAATTCGAAGCACGAAATCCGAAACTGTTTTTGTCTTTTGTATTTTGAACATTAGAATTTGTTTCGTATTTAGAATTTCGATATTCGTATTTTAATCTAACAGGAGCAAGTTTGATGGTAATACCACGCTCACGTTCGAGAGCCAATGAATCCAGCAGCTGCGGTTGCAGTTTATCTTTTGGAACTGTACCGGTTATTTCTAAAAATCGATCCGCCAGGGTTGATTTCCCATGGTCAACATGGGCAATAATTGAAAAATTCCTAATATTCATAGTGGGTATTGTAACACCTAAACAGTCTCGGGGAGAATTTCTTTGGATTTTAATTTAGTTTGGAATTTACCCAGTCTTTTGAAAAGTTCAATATAAGCATCTAATTCCCTCACCTTCAAAAATCTTACCAATGCTACATATATTGATAATGCAAATAGAGAAGATGTGCCTGTCAAAATAAGAAGATTTACAGTTCTGGTGGTATCAAAAATTACCTGATCTAATAGTTTAATTGGAACATACAAGGCTACACCCATAATCACAGTTGCCATTAACATCTTAATAAACGGGACAAGCACCATTTTTAAATCAAACTTTCCCACCTTAAAATGGAGCGTCCAAAATAGTAAACCTGCTGAAACTACCGCAGCAACAGAATTAGCCAGTCCAATACTCCAAACATCAAGTTTCAAAATTACAATCATATATAAACTCAACACAATATTTAATGCCACCACAATTAAAGAAACTGCAACCGGCGTTCTCGTATCTTTTAATGCGTAAAATCCCCGTACTATTAGCAGGGAAATTGCCTGGGCAGCCAGCCCGACAGAAAGATAAGCCAAAGTTGCCCCGGTCAAAACAGTCGCTGTCCAGTCAAATTGGGATGCGCCAAAAATCAACCTGACCACCGGGATTCTAATCACAATCAGGATAGCGGCTGCCGGCAAGGCCAGAAAAAGAATCTGATGAAGGGTAGTAAGAATTGTAATCTTAAATTCTTCAATTCTCCCCCGGGCTCTTTCAGAGGATAAAATCGGTAAAGCGGCTTGGGCTAAGGTTGCTCCAAAAAGCCCAATCGGGACAACCTGTAAATGTTGCGCAAAAGTTAAGTAGGTTACAGAGCCAACTACCGGCGCCAGTGATGCCAAAGCCAATCCGACTGTTTCATTAACCTGCTCAGCAGCCAGACCTAAAGTCCTAACACTCATCAGCCGCATTATTTCTTTCACCCCCGGATTAAAAAACCGTAACGGCCATTTAATCCTAAACCCCATCGACCAAACCATCGGCAGTTGCACAGCAGCATGCAAAAATGCGCCGATCACCACCCCATAAGCTGCGCCGGTGATGCCAAAACCTTTGGAGAGAAAAACAATACCTAAAATGATTCCTAAATTATAGAAAATCGGCGCCAAAGCCGGCACAATAAATCGTTGAAAAGACTGGGCAATACCAATAAAAAAAGATCCTAATACCAAAATAGCCTGGCCAAATAAAATCACCCTGGTTAAGCTAACTGTTTGCGCTTGTCTTTCCGGATCAAATCCGGGCGCAATAAAGTTATCAATTATTGGACGGGCGAAAATATAAATTAAAATTGTTACCGCAATAAATATTGTTAGAAATACATTCAAAACCGCCCCTGCCATCTCAAAAGCATCTTCTTTCCCCTTGCTTTCCAAATGCTCGGTAAATACAGGGATAAAAGCTACAGATAAAGCTCCTAAAATAACAATCTGGAATATCAAATCCGGCAATCGAAATGCAGCCCAGAATATATCAATTTTTTCCGGTGAGAATACGTGTGCAAGCAAACGGTCGCGGATCAAACCTAAAATCTTTGACAATATCATAGTAGCCATTAGTATTGATGCAGCTGATAAGATTGATGTTTGTCTTGAATAAAGAAGAGAGAATAGATTCTTAACCATTTTGTTTTAGGTTAATTTATGATACCATACCCCACATGCCTATTATACGTTCTGCAATTAAAAAGGTCAGAAAAGATAAAATCAGGACAGCCCGTAACAAAAAACGGGAGCTTAGTTATAAGTCCCTGATCAAAAAAGTCAGGACTACTAAAGCTGCCAAAGACTTACAGGCAGTTTTTTCTGCTTTAGATAAAGCTGCCAAAGTAAAATTAATTCATCCCAACAAAGCCGCCCGCCTAAAATCCAGATTATCCAAAGGCATCACCGGATCTGTTGTTGCAAAGAAAGCTCCCGCCAAAAAATCTCCTGCTAAAACTAAAAAATCATAAGTTTTGTGGATTTATTCATCTAAAAAGAGACTGTACCTGTTTGCGCGAAATTTTTTCTCCCTCAAGGCGCATAGTCTGATATACATTTTCAGGAAGAAATTTTCTGAGATCAGGTTTTTTATCCATGTTTAAATAGCGTTTCTTAAAAGTTTTAAACGCCTGAATAAGGCCTTTGTTTTTGTTGATTTGAACAGCAGTCATAATTGTATTATACTAAATCAAGTGAACAAACAGAAGGGTCTGACCCCAATTTTAATAGTTCTTTTAATTGCTTTGGCAATTGGTGGATATTTCATTTACCAAAAACAAACTAAACCTATTTTTATACCTCAACCCTCACCTAGTCCGGTTACCACCTCAGTAGCATCCAGTTCTGCTGAAACTGCAACTTGGAAAACATATATTAACGAGGACGGTCATTATTCTATAAAGTATCCTAGTAAGATTGCTATTAATTACTACCCTGATCCAGGAGCGATTTCCTTGGATGCTTATAATCAAGATGGCTCTATTAAACTAAAATTAGGTATTTCTTATGCAAGAGATAATTCTGGTAAAAAGATCCAATGCTCTAATAATAATGACTGTCTCCAGAAATTGGTATCAACTCTGGGTTTTCCTGCTGATCAAGTAAGCTATATTAATAGAACTATTTTAGGAAAAACGATCAAAGGGATAAAGTATATTAGTTCTGACAAGCTTAATAGCATCGAACATCAATATTTCACATTTTTAGAAAAAGGGGAGGCTTGGAATATAAATCTAACTATTAATTATTTGACACCGGAAGGATCTAAGCTTTCAAATCAAGAGCTTGACCAAATCCTTTCCACCTTTAAATTCACTCAATAGATTGCTTTGTTGACTCCTGCTAAAATAGATTTATGGATTCCAGGTAGATTAAAGGAAACATGAAGTATAAATCTGTTTTAGGTAAAGATTTTGAGTTAACTGCTGAACGCAAAAAACATATCCTAAATTTTCATCCGGATTTGAAACTTTACTTTTCTAAACTTAAAGATGTATTTGCTAAGCCAGAAGAGATAAGAATCAGTAAATCTGACCCTCAAGTGTTGTTATTCTACAGGTATTTTGCTAAAATTAGAAAAGGGAAGTATATTGTAGGAGTGGTTAAAATGAGTAGCAGGTCATTTGTTCTAACTGCCTATTTGAGCAAGAGTAAGTTATCAGGAGAAAAATATGAGTATGAAAAAGGGTAATTATTTAAATTTATTTTACGACAAAGAGGCAGACGTGCTTTATTTTTCCAAGGGCATGCCTTCTGCAGGTGATATCTCAGATGAAACAGAGGATGAGATGGTAATCAGAAAAAATCCTCATACCCAAGAGATTACAGGTTTTACCATCCTGAATTTTTCTAAAAGATCTAAAAAGACAGACAGAAGTATAAGGCTTCCACTAGAAGTTAATTTTAGACAAACAGCATTTATATAAAATGCACAGACAAAAAGGTTTGGCTCCGATTTTAATAATTCTTTTAATAGCTTTAGCAGTTGGTGGGTATTTGCTATACCAAAAACAGCTTAATCCTAGCTGGAATGATTACAAATTATTTCCTATCTCTCAACCCTCACCAAGCCCAGTTACCAGCCCAGTAGCCTCCAGTTCTGCCGAAACCGCCAATTGGAAAACATATACGAGTTCTGAATATAACCCCTTTTTCCCAGATGAAACAATAAAAAAGTATAATCAAACAAAGCAACGTGATGGATATACTAATGATGAAAATACTAAATATATAAAATTTTCAATAAAATATCCTGCTAATTGGCAACAAGGTTATTTTGATGATCCTGCAGTTGGATCGGGGGGTAAAAATAGTTTTATTTTTTCCAATGGAGATTATAAAATAACAATTAGTAAAGGATATGCTCCGGGTGGAAATTCATGTGATCAGAAAATTTTAAAAGAAATTCTAACTCAGACATCAGGGTTTAATTTGTCGAGAGTAAAAGTTTTTGATTCTGAAACTGGCACTTTTGAATTATGTGAGAAAGGTGGATCTAATACACAAATAGGCAGAATTATTTATATAACTCCTCAAAACTATGATACAAAGATTTTAGATGAGATGGATCAAATTCTTTCCACCTTTAGATTCACCCAGTAAACCATAAACTTTTGGGGTTGACAAATATAATGGAGTGTGTATAATTAGTGTGTATATGCAAACACAAAGAATTAATATCACTTTACCAAATGAATTAGCGCTCGATTTTCGCAGGAGTGTTCCTGTTCGCTCCCGCAGCAAGTTTATTGCCAGTGCTATTGAAGAAAGATTAGGCAAAAAAGACATTAAAAGTTTACTACGGAAAAGTGCCCGGGGGCAAAGAGAAATTATCAACCAAATCCAAAAGGATTTCCAATATAGCGATGAAGAATCTTTTAACAAATTACCCTAAGCGTGGAGAAATTTTTATCGCTGATTTAAATCCCCCTTTTGGCAGAGAGATTCATAAAAAACGCCCTGTTTTAGTAATTTCTAATAATATCTTAAATCAAGTTTTACCTACAGTAATTATTATCCCTTTTAGTTCAATTGTACCGGAGTTTATCGGACCGGATATGGTGAAAGTGAATAAACAAAAAGGGTTAGATAAAAGTTCAACGCTGATTGCTAATCAGATGCGTGCTATTGATAGGGAAAGACTGGTTAAAAGGTCGGGCAAACTCTCAAAAATGGATTTGGAACAGGTAGAAGAAGCAATGAAGATTGTCTTAGATCTAAAAGAAATATAAATTGCTTCCCTTCGGCAAGCTCAGGGTAAACTTCCCCGCAATGACAAGGCGAAGCTTTCCTGTTAAAATAAAACTATGCCCAAACATAAATCCAAGTCAGTTCTTAACCTTAACTTACTCAAACCCCAAAGCAATCCGGAGAAGCTTTTATCCAAATTAATCCATTGGCTCCTTTCCTCCGGCCGTTATATTTTTGTGCTCGTTGAAGCCGTAGTATTAATTGCATTTGGCGCCAGGTTTAAATTGGATGCGGATTTACAAGCAAAAAAAGAAGCAATTGAAGAACAAATCCCATATATCGAAAGCCTCAAGCCTTATGAAATTATAATTAGGGAAACTCAATTTAAGTTATCAACTATAGATAGCGTAAGAAAAGATTCCATAGATTGGCCGTTAGTGTTAAAAAAGATTGCTGATCAAACTCCTTTTGGCATTAAGATTATTAGCATTAATATTGAGAAAAAAGTAGATCTTGCCCTCATTCACATCACCGGCCAGACTCAAGTTACTAACGATTTGGCAAGTTTTATTACAGGGTTAAAAGGAGACAGCACTTTTAGTAATATCAGTCTAACTAGTGTTGGGTTAGAACAAAACATTGTTAAATTTACTATTGACACTCAAGTCACAAACCCGGGAGGAAAAAGTTCATGAAAGATTCTTCTTCTCTATATTCTAGATATTTTATCTATATTAAACCTATTACTAAACTGCCAATTGTTAAAAATTACGGCTCAGCTATATTTACTTTAGTAACCATTTCTATACTGATAATTTTTGCTATTAAACCAACTGTTGAAACAATTTTAGTCTTACAAAAAAAGCTGGCAGATTCTGAGCAAGTCTTACAAAAAGTTACCGATAAAGCAAATAACTTATCTCTGGCTAAAAACCATTATGATAATTTAGATCAAGGTATCAAAGAAAAAATTTCTGCTACAATACCCGATAGCGTTAACCTAAAAACAGTTATTCAGACTTTAGAACAGCTTGCTAAAACGTACGAGGCATCAGTATCAGCCTTACAGGTTCAACCACTGGTTATCGACACAAAAACCGATAATAAAGTTAAGACACTTGCTGAAGTATCTTTTATTTTCAATATCGAGGGCCAGTATCGAAACTTGATTGCCCTATTGCAGAATCTCAAATCAAGTAGTAGGTTAATATCCGTTGATAATCTATCTCTATCGAAAACCAATGACAATAATCTGTTAATCATGTCTTTATCCGGAAAGGCCTATTATTTAAAATGACTAGTAAAGAATGGTTCATCGCTGCAATCCTTACTTTAATCACTATAATTTCTTGGGTTACATTCGATATTATCCATGCGCGCTCGGCAGTACAAATACCCCAGACAATACAGGAGGTAATCGAGCCGATTAATCCGAATTTCAATACTCAAATTTTGGAATCTACTCCCTAATAACTTAAATATGTTAACAATAATTAAATTTATTAGTAAATTTAAAATACCGACCCTTCTAGGGCTTAGTATAATTATACTAGGAATTGTAGCGGGTGTTTATCTCAATTTAAAAGAACAGATAATTCTTTCTCGAGCTGCGCCTAATGTAACTCCCCAAAATATCACCATTACTAATATTACTGATACTTCAGTTACAATTTCCTGGCAAACTAATTCCCCTATTACATCTTTTGTCGCATTTGGCCAAAATAACCCTGGGGAGCAAACAGTTTTAGATGACCAGGATAATAATCCGCCAGCTGGCGGACCAAAACCCCATTTTATCCATTATGCTACCTTAAAAAACTTATTGCCTAAAACCAGTTATCAATTTAAGGTCGTCTCGGGTAAAATGTCATCAAATATTGAAAAGTTTCAAACTGCTCAACCTTTATCCGCCCAATCAGAATTTACCCCAGTTATAGGTTCTGCATTAGACGGCGACACACCCTTAAATGAAGGGATTGCTTATCTGTCTATATCCGGAGCTATAACACAATCCTCACCAGTTAAAGAAGGCAATTTTTTAATCCCGCTTTCATCTATTAGAAAAGCTGATTTATCCGATATATACAAATCAGACGACGATTCATCTGGTAAAATAACCATCGTATCAGAAAAAGGGACTGCTGACTTGTTATTTAAGTTAAAGAATAACTCAAAACCCCTTCCCCCTGTCAAATTAGGCCAAAATATTGATCTAACTACAGAAGAATCTCTACCATCAGCCAATCCTAACAAATCTGAGTTAGATAAATATGATTTAAATGATGACGGAAAAATAAATGCCGCTGATAATGCCATCATTCTACAAGACTTTGGCAAAAATCTTAAAAATTCCAAAGCAGACATCAACCAAGATGGCAAAGTTAACCAAAAGGACCTGGATTTAATGGCCCAAAAATTTAAGAACCAGTAAAAACTCTGCTTGGGGTTTTTCTAACAAACCTGATTTAATTTTAAAATCAATATCTAACATATCTTTATATAGCTGGGAGATTTTATCTAATGAGAAACCCCTTCTTTGCCTTTGGAGTTTATCTTTCACAAAAGGAGGCGCAGTTTTGGGGGTAACTGCCAAACTTCTTAACAGATAAAAAATCATAGTTAAAAGATAGTAGATATCAAAACCTGCATTTTTTAGTTTCTGCATTTCCAAAAATGCTTTATTATCCTTGCCGGCCAATAAATCTAAAAACGGGAAAACTGACACTTCTTTAGCTTCCGGGAAAAATAAAGGCTTAAACTGCGGCCATTTTTTAGTATCTACTTCGTGGTCAAACCATAAAATAAGGGTAAGGGGTGAAGGGGAAAGGGGAAAGTTAGAAACAAATTCATCAGGAGGGTTTTCTACTATTATTAGTCTTTCTTCATTAAACAGGGATGAGGATTGCAAATTGGTCAAAATTGTTGCCAAATCTGAACCCTCTTCGAAAACAACCACGTTATTCGGGTCGAATTTTTGCTTTAATTCTATAAGTTTTTTTCTTGAGGCAGTTTTAGCGGGGCCGTGCAGAAGCAGTAGCGTCATATTCTGATAATTCTCCTGTCAGTATCTTTCTAACATATTCCGCAACAATAGAAAAGTCATCATCTTGCGATACTAAAACATAAGCACCGCCATAATTTGAAGCAGGTGGATGATAAAGCAGAGAATCGTCCAAAACAAAGCTGTACGTTTTATCCAAATTTTTTGACATTTTGTAAAACTCTAAAGCATCTTTTATAGAGATATCCGTAGCGATACTTTTGCCTAACGCCTGTATTAATTCCGTAACTTTTTGAGGGTTTGCTAAAGTTTCTACCGACAACAATTTACTTTTAACCGCCTCAATTACTTTTTGTTGTCTTTTGGACCTGGCAAAATCCGATCCTTCGCCATTTGTGCCATGGCGTGAACGGACAAATGCCAAAGCTACTGCTCCACTCATATCCATTTTACCTTTATCAAACCTGATATGGTCATACCTGCAACTAAAATACTTCATTCCTTTATTTTCCTCTGCTGAATCAGTAGCAATTTGTCCGTCAGTTAGAATTAGCACTTTTCTTTTACCTAGTTCAATATTTAACTTCTTGGCTTCTTCTTCATTAAAATCCATTTCTTTTTCCTCGTTTCCACAAAGATCATTTTCTTTTCCCTGGATAGGATATAAATAATCATCAAATGGATTCTCCACAAGTACCTCGATTCCGCCTATGGCATCAATGGCGGCAACAAAACCTCTAAAGTCTACCCTAGCTGCATAGTGAATAGGGACCCCTAACACATTTCCAAAAATTGTTTTAGCCAAACCTAAACCATTATTTTGCGACAGCCCGATCTGATAAACGGCATTTGCTTTACTTTGCTGTTCGGGCAACCATAAATCCCGAGGGATAGAAAATAAATAAACCTGGTCAGTCTTTAAGTTATATGAAGCTACCATAATAGTATCTGTTAAATTGCTGCCGGCGTGGGTGCCGCCGGCTATCCCTAGAAGCAAGACATTAACCCGGCCATCAGTTGATTTAAGGGATGTGCCGGAAAGTATTTGAGTAACATAAGAACTGGTATCTGAACGGCTAATTAAAAAGATAGCAAATGATATTAAAATTCCAACCACTATAAGTGGCGGCAAAAGCTTTTTAAAAATATTTTTAGCTCTTTTAAGCTTGGTAGGATTATCTTTCCCTAACCTCAAAGCCCTTAATTGACTCACCTAAATCTTCTCCCCGGCAATTTTACAAATTTTTATGAATTCTTCTGCTTCCAAAGATGCGCCCCCTACTAACACCCCATTAATATTTTCTTGGGCAATGAAACTTTCCACATTATCTGATGTTACACTACCTCCATATAAAACTTCTAAATCCCCGTAGCTCTGTTTAAGCTTTGCTGCCACATTATTAGCATTTTCCAGTGTATCCGGATTGCCTGTCCCGATTGCAAAAATCGGTTCATATGCTGCCAGCGGACAACCCTGAGGCACAGGCGTTTGTCCGTCTTGTACACAAACTAAGGGAGTTATGTTATTTGCTAAGGCTTGCCCGACCTTTTTAGCGACCATCTCATCAGTCTCGCCGAAATTTTGCCTTCTTTCGGAATGGCCTAAAATAGCCAGATCAACCAGTTGACTTAAAACTTGAGCCGGTTCTTCCCCGGTATAAGCGCCTATTCCAAACGGCGATAAATCCTGCGAACCAATCATTAATGGAAAATTACCCACAGTAACGGCTTTTTTAGCTTCGGAAAGGGCACTAAACGTCGGACAAACTACAACTTTGAGCTGATCATTTTTAGAAATTTGCGAACCAACTTGTGATATCCAATCCAAGCCTTCGGCAATTGTTTTATTAGATTTCCAATTAGCTATAATCCAGATATTTTTCTTCATACCATCCATTATAATTCTATTGGAGTAATTTAAGAAGATCTTCTTTGGAAGTAATACCGATTTTTCTGCCTATTTCTTTTTCATCTTTTAAAACAATAAAAGTAGGAATACTCATTACTCCGTACTTGGATGCTTCATCCGGTTTTTCATCCACATTAATTTTCTCCACCTTCACTTTATCATCTAACTCTTTTTCCAGTTCCTCAATAACCGGATTCATAACTCGGCAGGGCCCGCACCACGGTGCCCAAAAATCTAAAAGTTTAACCATAAGGTTTAAAATAATAACATGCTTTTAAAAATTGTAAAAGGGGAAAAACCGAAATTATAATTTGACAAGTATTATGTAATACTTTATACTTATAAAGTATACCACACATTATGGATAATAAATTAAAAAAACTAACTGAGAAAAAACAAAAACTGGATTCATTAAAACCCCTACCTGAAGAAGCTACTGTTAATCTGGAAGAATGGTTAAAGATAGAGCTAACCTACTCCTCTAATGCTATAGAGGGTAACACCCTATCCCGAATTGAAACTGCTGAGGTGATAGAGAAAGGCATTTCTGCAACAATTTCCGGCAAGCCATTAAAGGATCAACTGGAAGCTATTAATCACGCCAGAGCAATTGAGTTTATTAAGGAGTTAGCAAAGCAAAGAAAAAGTCATCAATTTATCACTAAGAATGATATTCTGGCTATTCATAAAATTATTCTTGATGGAATTATGGATGACTTCGCAGGTAAATACAGACAAACACAGGTTTTTCTAAGAGGAGCTGATTTCGATCTGCCAACTCCGCAGCAGGTACCTAATTTAATGCAGCGCTTTGTGGGATGGCTAAACGATCAACAAGAGGGCCATCCAGTTAGAATAGCTTCTATCGCTCATTATAAATTTGAAGGAATACATCCCTTTATTGACGGCAATGGGAGGGTGGGAAGATTGCTAATGAATCTTATTTTAATTATTAACGGTTATCCAATGGCTATTATTAAAAACGAGCATAGAACAGAGTATTTAAATGCTTTCAAAATTGGCCAATCAACTAAGGACTGGCGTTTATTACTTAATTTGGTTGAGGACGCGGTTGAGAGATCTTTGGATGCTTATATTAATGCGGCAGAAGGAAAGGCGGTTTTACCAGGTCTAATGGGTGAGGTTGCGCAAACAGAAATTGAAAAGTTATATAAGATTGGGGAATTTGCTAAAACAGCTGGTGAAACCATACCGACTATTAGATATTGGACTAATGAAGGATTATTGAAAATAGCTAAATTAACTAAAGGCGGTTATGCGCTTTACGACAGTTCACAAATTGATAAGGCTAAAGAAGTTAGGTATTTACAAAACGAACAACGTTTAACTATTGCTGAAATAAAAGAAAAATTAGGAATAAGGGGCTAAAAGAAAATCACCTAAATTTTGACTGAAATCTGACATGGTAGCCCCCTGATTGCTGTCAAGATGGACAATCTATATCACAATAGGTCAATGAGCTGTAATATCAACATTTGTTCACTATACCAACATCCAGTGATTTTCCCTTCGACCTTTTAGCCTCGTTTTAGGCACCGCCCAGCTTGCCAATCTCCTAAGTGTACGATGGCTGCTCGTACCTCCTTGAATTTTGAAGGATGCGCCCGAAAGCCGCTAGAACTAGGTGTAGACTATGATTAGTTTAGAAGGAGCAATACACATATCGATAAGGAACGTATCTTTGCCGACGAAAAAGCAAAGGTTGCCTGGGAAATCGCTCAAGCAGTTAAGAATGTCACTGTATCTCTTCCGCCTGAAGGGCTAAGTCTCAGTGCTCGCTTGGTTACCTTCGAAGCTGAACACGCACGTAAAGGCAGATATGCACTTTTCCTCTCTGGAACTGTGATTGGTACCGACCGCAAGGGGGTCTTTTCTGTGCCCGAACGGTCGCTAAGTATACTGCGCGCCTTAAACATTCCATACCGGCATGTTGGTCCCGGCCCAGAGGCAGCATAGCTACCGGTCGTACTGTAAGATTTCAATGTTATTATGGCGTATTCTGACTGAAAGATTACAGGATCTCCAACCAATCATGCTACCCTCTGCTTGACGTAAACACATATCTGTGATAGGCTATGCATATCTATGAATAATCAACCTATGACCACCACCTTTCCTAAAGGGGGTCTTACATCCATGAGCGCTTCGCTAGATGAAGAATATCTCACCGTTACTGAGACCGCCTCTTTGTTCAAAGTTAGTCAATCGACCATCTGGCGCTGGCTTAACCAGGGTACAATCACCGCTTATCGAATAGGCCACAGAGGAATCCGACTTAAGAGGACGGAGTTAACCCGCTTCATTACCCCTGCCCGGAAGGAACGGGAGAAAGGAGGGGGCATGACCGACATTGAGAAGGAACGAGAGCGACTGAGCCGGCCCCTGACCAAAAAGGAACAGCAAAAGGGCTTGGCTGCCCTTGAAGCGGCCCAAGAGCTCAAGGACCAGATGCTTAAACGTCATGGTGGTAAGCTCTTCTCCGACTCGACAGAGATCATCCGCAAGATGCGGGAAGAGAGGACCCGTCAGCTCTCATGATCTGCATTGACGCCAGCCTTGCCGCTAAGTGGGTCTTTGCGGAGGAGCTGCAACAGCAAGCCGAAGCGCTATATCAGCAAACGATCGCCGCTGGGGAACGGATTGTAGCCCCGCCTCTGCTGCCGATTGAGGTGACCAACATCGTTCGCCAACGAATGAGGCGGGCCAAACCGCCAGGAGAACCTCTCCTGTCCTTGGTTGAGGCGAAACAACACCTAGATCGCTTCCTCGCCTTCCTGGTAGAACTACAATTGCCACCCGGACTACACCAGCGTGCTCTGGAACTAGCCCACGCTCACGGACTCGCGGCAGCCTACGATGCTCACTACATCGCCCTTGCTCAGATGCTTGGTTGCGAGTTTTGGACTGCCGACCGCAACCTCATGAGGGCCGTTCAAGAGAAACTGCCATTCGTCAAGTGGATCGGGGACTATGCGGACGACAACGATGACGAAAATTGAGCGAAATAAACAGGTTACTAAACCCATTGTACGATTTCAATGAAAATCACCTAGCAAAATCACTTAAATTTTGACTGAAATTTGACTGAAATCTTAGGTCTTCTAAGTCCACCCTTGGGTGGATTTGTATTGACACCTGCGGATATTTAAGAAAAATTGAAGCTAAACTAAACATTGTAAAAGGGGAAAAAGTATTAAAAACAAAAGACCAATATTAAGAAGCGTATTACTAAAACCACTAATAAATCCAATCACTAATCCTAGTATCCCGCATATTATTATAATCCAACCCATACTTAACCAATTTTTTCTCCATTGATTAAAAGTTAATTTTTTAGCCATTAGTTATATTAAATCAGAAACTGAACTAACCGTCAATAAAGATGCTGGAATATGCTAATATATGCCGCATGCCCAATCTTTTAGATGATTTAAATCCCGCGCAACAGCAGGCCGTTAAAGCAACTGAAGGGCCTACTTTGATCTTGGCAGGCGCCGGCTCGGGCAAGACTAGGGTTTTAACTTACCGTGTGGCTTATTTAATTTCCGAAAAGAAAATTCCGCCCGAAAATATCCTTATTATGACTTTTACCAATAAAGCGAGTCAGGAGATGATTGAACGGATTAAAAAATTACTTAACCATGAACCATCAACCATGAACCATGAACCGGTAATGGGGACATTTCACTCTTTTTGCGCCAGAATCCTGCGGCGGGAAGGCAAGGTTTTAGGTCTGCCGCCGGGCTTTGCAATTTATGATGAAGGTGATGCTTTGGATACCATCAAAGAAGCAATGAGTAATTTAAACATTCCAACCCAAAAAACCTCACCTTATTCTGTCCGCTCCACCATTTCCGGCGCTAAAAACGAACTCATCTCTTCTTTAGAATACCCTCAATATGCCAGAGGTTATTTTCAGGAATTAGTTGCCAGAATTTATCTGGAATACCAAAAGATTTTAGAGGGAAACCACGCTTTAGACTTTGATGATTTATTGCTTTATACCATTAAGTTATTCAAAACAGATCCTGCAATACTCACCCGCTACCAAATTCAGTTCCGTTATATTTTAATAGACGAATACCAGGATACTAACCCTGCCCAATATTTAATTTCAAAATTCTTAGCCAACCGCCATAAAAATATTTGCGTTGTGGGGGATGCGAGCCAGTCGATTTACTCATTTCGCTCAGCTGATTACCGCAATATTGTTAACTTTGAAAAAGATTATTCAAATACCAAAGTATTTCATCTGGAGCAAAACTACCGGTCTACCCAAAATATTTTAGATGCTGCCCATGCAGTCATTTCCAAAAACAAATCCCATCCTATCTTAAAGCTCTGGACTGAAAAGGATAGCGGCGAAAAAATAGAAATTGCTGAAGTCAGAAATGAAATTGAAGAAGCTATTTTTATTTTATCTAAAGTTACCCCACCGCTATCAAATTTCGCCATTCTTTATAGAACCAATGCCCAATCCAGGTCTTTGGAAGAACAATTTTTAAAATCCGGCATCCCCTATAAACTTTTTGGCGGGATTAGTTTTTACGGCAGAAAAGAAATCAAAGATGTTTTAGCCTATCTTAGGTTGTTGCAAAACCCTAAAGATTCTATTGCGCTAAAACGGGCTGAAAAAATTGGTAAAGGGCGCTTAATCAAAGTAATGGAATTAACCCAGATGACAGAATATAGCACCTTAGAGCTTTTAGATAAAATTCTGCAGGTAACTGGATATCTCGCTTACCTTGATGACAGCACCGAAGAAGGTAAAATGCGGGTGGAAAATGTTAAAGAACTCCGCTCGGTAGCTGAAGAATTTCCAAATCTGACAGAATTCTTAGAAAATGTCGCCCTGGTAGAAAATAATAATCTGCGCGGACAAAGAAAAAACATTGATGCAGATGCAGTTACCCTCATGACTTTGCACTCTGCAAAAGGACTGGAGTTTCCCATTATCTTTATGGTGGGAATGGAAGAAGGCCTATTCCCTCATTCGCGCTCTATGTTAGATACCAGAGAGATGGAAGAAGAAAGAAGACTCATGTATGTTGGTATTACCCGGGCAAAGATTAAATTATATTTAACTTATGCCAGGCAAAGGTTGTATTTTGGCCAAAGAAGCAATAATTTGGTTTCCCGGTTTTTAACAGACATCCCCCAAGATTTGGTAGTTAGCAATATTAGTTACAAGGACGAAGATAACGAAGATTGGCTAAACGCCTGAATGGAAAAATACCTAGGCATAGTTTTACTCATACTATTAACTTTTTTTGCCAAATATTTTTGGCAAGCTCCCACCATCTTAGGAGAATACACCTCTACCGCCATCATAACCTTACCGGTTAACCAGCCAATTACTACCGAGTCTTCTTTTAGTGAAAAATTGCAGGAAGAAACAGAAAATTTACCTAAGAAAACAGTTTACGAGGATGATCCGGAAACAGAAACCGGAGAAGAGAAAGTCCTGGAAGAAGGCAGTGATGGCAAAAAAACAAAAATATTTAAAATAACCTACGCAAAAGATGGTGAAGAATATGAAAAAAAAATTATCTCTGTTGAAACAATTCCTCCCCAGGATAAAAGAATCTTACGGGGGACAAAAATTGTCTGGAAAACCTTAGATACTCCGGATGGAGAAATTAAATACTGGAAGAAAATGCGGGTTTATGCCACCCATTATGATTCCCATTGTCCTGGTTGCAACGAATGGACATCAACCGGGATGAAACAAGGTAAAGGAGTCATTG
The DNA here is from genome assembly GCA_016183265.1 of Candidatus Daviesbacteria bacterium. Taxonomy (GTDB): domain Bacteria; phylum Patescibacteriota; class Microgenomatia; order Daviesbacterales; family UBA10151; genus UBA10151. Next base: position 18,771 of record JACPEX010000026.1, read on the forward strand.
CTGTTGACCCCAAAGTTATTAAATACAGGACTAAAGTTTATGTGCCAGGATACGGGATGGCCATAGCCGGAGATACAGGAGGAGCTATCAAAGGCAATATTATTGACCTAGGCTTTGAAGATGCCAAAACAGCTGGATGGTCTGCAAAATTTGTAGACATTTACATTGTTGACTAATTTCGCACGCAAGTACTGAGCGAGCAAAGTGGGCCGAAATGCTGGAGGGCAAAGTTTGTTGATATATATCTTCTTTAAAACTGCCCTGATTTAAGTGGTAAGTTTTTTGGTTCTTCAAAACATGCGCTTTGGAGATATTCTCTCGGACCCCCGGGAGTGGGGATTGGACAGGTAATCCCAATATAATCTTTATATTCATACATACCGTTATCCTTCCATTTAAAATATGCAACCTTACCTATATTCATAGCTTGTTTGTTTGTGATATTAAATACCAGCTTCTGAGGAAAATCCCCTCCACAATTCCAGCAAACATACATATTGAATGACATAGATTTTCCGTCATTACTAATCTGATCAACTTTCGGCACACCGTTATACTCTGTTCCGTCTTTGAGAATTAATTCTAAGGGCCCAATCACTTTTTTGATTAGATGGTCATAGTAAAACACATTGAAGTTTTTATTTTCAAAGCTATTCGCTGTAGATCCCATGGGTCTCCATCTCATGATAAAGACAAAATCTTTCTTATTGGGAAAAATTTTAAAATCAAACAATTCATCAGCTATGAACTGCTCTACAGGCGATTTGATAGGGGATTCTACTAACTTTTCCCACTGGTATTGTTTAGGATCCTTCAAATCAACAACCCTGGTATTACCTGTTTGAGGATCGTATTCTTGAGAATAAATTTTACCTTTGTAGCTAAGTAAAATTTCTCCGTCAACCTGAGCAAAATTTACAAAATAGTTATCGTTATTTTGAAATTCTCTACCTTTTGGATTAATATCTGAGGTTGGTGAAGGCATTGGTTTAGGTGGTCGTAAGACTAGCTGATAAATCAGTGGTTTTTCTAAGAACCATTCTTTTGCGTAACAACCAACTACTGGCGGCACGCTTGATGTAACACACTTAGGGAAATTTTTATAGGAAGGAATTGGTGACAATAAGATTAAAGCTATCACAGCAAATAATAACCATATTAAAGCAGAACCTTTTTGACTTGCACTAAGCTTGCTCGAAGTGTTCATGATTTCATTTTAAACACTTTCCAGATATTTAACAATCCCTGCTCCAAATTGGCGGAGGTCTTTGATGTCCTCTTTGTAATCCTTAAAAAGCAGTTTGTAATCAAAATTATTATACCCATGGACTGCCCTGTTTCTAAAATCCGCTGCCTGACCCATTCTTTTTGCCAAATCAGCATCTATAATTTCCTGTTCACCTAAAAAGATAAACACGTCTTTGGCTGTTTCTTTTTGCGGTGCGTCCAAGCCGGCAATAATATGCGCGGCAATATCAATACATGTTTCTACCGCCTGCTGCAGCCGGAAAACTATCAAATCATGGATATCAGCATCCTCAACAAAAACCTCCTCACTAAAATCCATACCTTCGATTTTATGGAGGTAATTATTTAAAAAATCCAGCTTTTTGGTAACCAAGTCTTTACTAATGGGCATATGAAAACCTTTCTTTTAGATAAGAAGAGTAAATATTTCTTAAATGGGCAGTGTCATAATAATTTTTCATAGCAAAGCTTTCAAAATTAATTTTCTCATTATCAGATTTTTGGTAAACACACTTGCCCGTACTGGTAATTTGAAATAAAAATAAAGGAGAAGAATTTTTATCAACAATAGACAAATCCAAATCTTTAGGAAAACTTACATGGGAGATTAATTGATAAATCTGTTTATAACTTATTTCGCCTACATCATCAACTACCACAGCCAGATCAAAATCACTCCCGGATTTTATTCTTCCACTAACAACAGAACCTAAAACATAGGCCAGTTTTATTTTTGGTTCACGGGATAAAGAGTTCTTGATCTCTGAAATTAATTTTTCATCTATCATGCCCAAATTATATCATTTCTCGGAATTGAATTTTAAGCTTGATAAAACTTTTTCACCTTCCTCACCTATTACCCTAAATAAATACATCTTTTGATTTTTTGACACATATAAAAACTTAGGTTTCCCTGGTTGATAAGTAACAATCTTATATTTTGCCAGTTGGCCGCTGATGGTTGCTTCCAAATCAGGTGTCACATGGCCTTTTGATGACCAATCAAATACCCCCCATAAAAATGGGTAATACCAATAATTTTTAAACCAGGCGTCAATTGTTAGATTATCATCATTATTAAAGACCCAGACAGAGAAAGGATTTATGTCAAAAGAATTAGATTTATCCAATACTGTCACTGCTCCCAAAAATTTCCCCGGTTCATAACCCACATAACCTTTAAAATTCTTCCTAAAATTCCCATTGCCCCTCTTATTATATTCTTCTTCCGAATCCTCTTTAACTGTTAAATTTTTGGCATATTGGAATTTAAAACCAAGATCAAGGTTTGAGTAATCATTAAATTCTGACTGTTTTACAGGAGGCAGTTCTGGAGCTGGTAAAGCCTTGGTAACTTTAGTTTTTTGGTAAAAATAAAATCCTCCAAAAATTACTATTACTATAAATAGTAAGATTAGCAGGAGTTGGACAGATCCGCGTTGCATAGTTTTATCATAATTTAACTATTGCCAACATGCAACTTATTCTGTTATTATCGGTCAATGGCAAAAGCAAAAAAACAACCGGCAAAAACAGAAAACAATTATCCTTTTCAAAAAGTTAACAATTTATTGGATAAAATATCTCTGTTTAAAAATTTCCGCTCCTCAAAAAGTTTTTACATTATTTTAATAATTGCCGGAGTTTTACTTTTAGCTATATATAAAAAGAGTTGGTTTATTGCTGCAATAGTTAATGGTTCGCCTATCACAAATTTAGAATTGCAAATACGTTTGAACCAACAATTCCGCAGTCAAACTCTAAACCAAATGGTTAATGAAAAAATCATTTTAAGTGAAGCAGCTAAAAATAGCGCTACCGCAACTGAAGCAGAAGTTTCTAAAAAGATTTCTGAAATAGAAAGCAGCGTAGGAGGGGTGCAAGGCTTGGATGCCCTGCTTTCCCAACAAGGACAAACCAGGCAAAGCATCAGAGGACAAATCAAATTGCAGTTAACTATTGAGAAACTTTATGCTACGGAAGCCACAGTTTCCGCCGAAGAAGCTAGTAAATTTATAGAAACTAATAAACAATTTCTTCAGGCCACTGATTCTGCCGGACAGCAAAAAGAAGCATATGATAGCCTGAAGAGCCAAAAATTATCACAAATTTTCTCCCAAAAATTCCA
>JACPEX010000027.1 GCA_016183265.1 Candidatus Daviesbacteria bacterium
TGCTCAAAAAAGGCAAAAATGCCTTTGAATGGGGTTTCGATTATAAAATCAAACATGAATAAAATAATATTTAATTGGGAAATAGATAAAGTCAATCTTCTTCCTACTTGAATTACAGGCATAAAGAAAAAATCAAATACCAAGGATTTTAGGTTATCTTTCTTTTCTTTTATGATATACATGTGGGCTGTCCTGTTAATCCTGAAACTTACAAACGAAACAATAGCCAGGAAAAATACAAATATAACCTGGGACAGAGGATTAATATGCAGCTTGGTCAAAATAAACACAATTGCCCCAAAACTTAACACAAAAGTCGCCAGCCAAAGCAGGATAAATACAGCCCACAGCAGCGGAGAAGTCCTCCCCGGTTTTTTCTTCATCATTAATGGTTTATCAAGTTGGGGCGGGTCGTCATACAAAATAGTATTGATCTTTTTTAAAATTTTTAAAGAATTTTCCCTGGTGGGAGTTTTAATCAAAGCACCTACTATTATCATCAACAGCGGAGGGGTTAGAGTATTTAACATAATTGAGGACCAAAGCACCCTGCCATAAAGCACCCTTTCAAAAGCCCCTTCCACAAACAAGGCAAAGACAGCTTTAGTAAAAAATATAAAAATCACACTTCTTAAAATTGCCCTCTGGACTTTGCCGGCTACAGCTTTATAACGGGCATTACAAGCCGAAAGCGCCTCCGAACTTAACAGATCTTTATCCGAAACTAGCGAAAAAGTATTCCCGCGGTGCTTTCTTAAAACATCATCCAAAATCAAAAACGGGATGGTTTGGTTTTTAATATAAGTATGGATTTTATCTTTGGCCGGGTAATTAAAATGGTATTCTATCTGGGCGATCGCCTCAGGGAAATTTTGGGCAACTTTATCCAAATTATATGCTGTTAATTTTTCAAAATACTGCTTAAATAAATGAAAGCGCAAAAATGCCAAATCATCATTGGCATAAGCACGTCTGACCGCAATGAAAACCTGGATATCCCGGGTTTCATCACTATCATCAGTAATTGTGACTTGATCCCTAAAAACCCCGAAAATAAAATTACTCATAATATCTTTAGGGTCATTTGGCTTTAAAATATGCTCTATTTCAGAAGATAACAAATGCAAAATCCACTCATTTACTTTTCCTTTGTTAATCCTATGTCTTTGGTTAACCTCTTCTTCCAGTTTCAAATATAAGTCTATTTCTGAAGCGACTCTTGTAACCTGAGCCTCTGGGATAGTAGAATCGGGAAAATACCGTGCCCAGACCAGCTCTCTTATTAAAGGCGCAGCAATAGTCTGTCCGTTTCCGCCCAAAATCAACCTTCTTTTTAGGATACGTTCAATGGTAGAGCGCAAAATCACCTCGTCCTCGCGGTAATCCATGGCTGTACGGAATTTTTCATACCAGGTGGCAATCTCAGCTACGAGTGGGTTTACGGAAATAGTCCTCTCATGGTTTGGGGCAGCTGCCTTGTCATATGCAGATAGAAGGGCAGTTGATAATTTATTTAATGTAGCCATTTTGATATAGTATAGATATAGTATCATAAACTTATGACAAATGAGGAAAAATTTAATTTAATTACCAGAAATTTAGAGGAAACTCTAACACCGGAAGAATTAAAAGCTCTTTTAGAATCAGGCGCCCCGTTAAAGCATTACATTGGCTTTGAAATCTCCGGCAAAGGCCATGTGGGTTGGGTTTTTACCATGCAGAAAATCAAAGATTTGCAGGATGCGGGAGTAGAAATAAATATTCTGCTGGCTGACTGGCATACCTGGCTTAATAAAAAATTGGATGGCACTTTGGAAACATCCAAAAGAATGGCCAGGGAATATTTTGAACAAGCCCTGAAAGCCTGCGCACTAGCTGCCGGCGCTGATCCAAATAAAATGAATTTTGTCTTAGGAAGCGAGCTTTATGATAACCTAGGTTCAAATTATTGGGCGATGATGATTAAGGTGGCAAAAGCTACCACTCTTGCCAGAATGATCCGCTCCACTACCATCATGGGGCGCAAGGAAAGCGAGATTTCCGATTCAGCCATGCTGATTTATCCGGCCATGCAATCGGCTGATATTTTTGCTTTAAAAGTCAACATTGCCCAAGCCGGCACTGACCAAAGAAACGTCCATGTGGTGGCCAGAGAGGCGGCCGCAACATTAGGGGAACAAAAACCCGTTGCTATTCATCATCATCTGTTGCAAGGTTTAATGCAGCCTGTTTTTACTACTGATGAAAACGGTAAAAAAGTTATGGATTTGGAAGCTGCTAAAATGAGTAAGTCAAAACCTGATAGCGCTATTTTTATCCACGACAACCCTGATGAAATAAAAAGGAAAATAAATAATGCATATTGCCCGGAAGGGGAAGTAGAGTACAATCCCATCTTAGACTGGGCCAAACATCTGATTTTAGCCTCGCAAGGGGACGCCTTGCAAATCCAAAGGCCGGAAAAGTTTGGGGGAAATATAACTTATACTTCTTATGAAGATCTGGAAAAAGATTATGCAGATAAAAAGTTGCACCCGATGGATTTAAAAAATGCTGTGGCAGAGTGGTTAATTACCAGACTTGAACCTGCTAGAAAATATTTTGAAGATCCTGAAAGAAGAGCCGCCCTTGAAGAGATTGAAAGATTGACAAAAAAATAGTTTTTAATTTAAAATTTTATAATTGATTAGAAATTAGAAATTAAAAATTAGAAATTTTCTTTATGATGTATTCACCTAAATTTAAAATCTTTTGGATAATTTTATCCGTCATTGCCGGCCTGGCAATTATCCTTTTTTCCCTCTTTCCGCTTCTCAGTGCATTCTAAGTAGTATAATTCCTTCATGGAACTGCAAACTTCTCTTTCGCAAATTACCGGCATTGGACCGGGGCTACTATATAAACTCAAAAGGCTGAATTTAAATACCATAGAGGATTTAATTTATCATTTTCCTTTCAGGTATGATGATTTTTCCAATACTACCTCTGCTTTGGAAGCCCAGATAGGGGAGACTGTTACCCTGCAAGGGGAAATTTGGTCCATCCAAAACATCTATACCAGGTCCAGGAAAATTATTACCAAGGCTGTATTTAATGACGGAACTTCACCTATTGAACTTACCTGGTTTAACTCATCCTGGTTAACCAAGCAAATACAAACAGGGGACAGGTTACAGGTTTCAGGAAAAATTACTAAATATAAAAACAAAATTTCTATAATTGCCCCCAGATGGGAGAAGGCAGACCACCTGGAAGGAGTCAGGGCCCACCTTCCAGGTGTACATACGGGCAGGTTAGTGCCGGTTTATCCTGAAACAGAAGGTCTTTCTTCCAAGTGGCTGAGGACCAAAATAGATAAAATCCTCCCGCAAATATTAGACAAACTTCAGGATCCGTTACCGGATGAAATCAGGAAAAATATGTTGAAATTAAATGAGGCAATCAAAAAAGTTCATTTTCCGGAAAGTTGGGAGCAGGCAGAAAAAGCCCGGGAAAGATTAGGTTTTGATGAATTATTTTATGTCTCTTTAGCAACACAAAAAGCCAGACTGGAGTGGAAAAACAAACCATTGGTTGAACCCTTAAAAATTAAGCCTTCTGATTTAAAAAAGTTTCTAAATAAATTGCCGTTTAAATTGACTAATGCCCAACAAAAAGTCCTTAAAGAAATTTTAGATGATTTAGAAAAGAACCAACCAATGAACAGGTTAATTCAGGGTGAAGTTGGCTCAGGGAAAACTGTGGTAGCTGCCATCATCGCCTATTTAGTCCATTTAAATAATTTAAAAACTTTATTTATGGCCCCTACGGAAATTCTGGCCTTTCAACACTTCGAAACACTTAAAAAACTTGGTATAAATGTGGGAATTTATACAGGCAGTAAAAAAGGGGAAGATGGGGATGTTTTCGTAGGCACACATGCATTATTAAATAAGGAAATACAGGATGTAGGTTTAGTTATAATAGATGAACAACAACGTTTTGGAGTGCAACAAAGAAGCATCTTGCGTTCCAAAGCCAAAGTCCCGCACTTTTTAACTATGACAGCAACACCCATCCCAAGAACCATCGCACTAACTTTATACGGAGATTTGGATATGTCAGTGATTAACGAACTACCTAAAGGCAGGCAGATTGTTAAAACTTTTGTGGTTCCGGAAAAAAAGCGGCAGGATTCTTATAAATTTATTGCCAAAAAAGTTAGCGAAGGCGATCAGGCTTATATTATTACCCCCTTAATTGAGGCTTCAGAAACACTCTTGTCAGTAAAGGCTGCCAAAGTGGAATTTGAAAAACTGAAAAAAATATTTCCCAATTTAAGACTGGATTTACTGCATGGCCGGATGAAAGGCGCAGAAAAAGAAAAAATTATAAAAGATTTCCGCTCGGGCAAAACCCATATCCTGATTTCTACTTCGGTCGTGGAAGTCGGCATGGACAACCCCAATGCTACCATCATGGTTATTGAGGGGGCTGAAAGGTTTGGTTTATCACAATTGCACCAGCTTAGGGGCAGGGTAGGCAGGGGAACAAAAGAATCTTTCTGTTTACTATACACATCAAATTCTTCCAAAGATGAACAAAGCAGGTTAAAATATTTGGAAACTACTTTTGACGGCTTAAAATTGGCTGAGCTGGATTTAAAAATCCGGGGCAGCGGACAAATTTTCGGCATCATGCAATCTGGCAGGTTTGAATTTAAAATCGCCTCTTTTTCCAATTTAGCACTTCTTGAGAAAACTAAGCAGGAAGCCCAAAAATTATTAAGCGCAGATCCAACTCTTGACAAACATCCCAGGCTTGCCGCAAAATTACAACAGATTGCATCCGGCGTCATGCCGGACTAGAAAGCTTTCAGCTATCAGTCGTCAGTCGTCAGACTTTTATTTTTTAAGTCTGAAAGCTGACAGCTGAAGACTGACTACTAATTAAAATGGCTGGAGAACCAAAGAGAAGACATTCTAAAGCAAGAAAAAGGACAAGAAGAGCGTCTATTAATTTAGCGGTAAATCTTGTGGCTTGTAAAAACTGCGGCACACTTATTAAATCTCACATGGTTTGTATCAGCTGCGGTTTCTACGGCGGCAAACCGGTTAAAATGGAACAGGTTAAAGTAACAAAGGCTTAAACTAATCTTGTTTTCTTGAAATTTCTACGATTTTTCCTGTTTTGTAACTGTAAAAGTGATTAATTTATTTTGTGAAAAATCTAAAGCCAAAAGAGCTAAATCCGCTGCTGGCGCAGCAGCTTCCTGGTCACCTCGATTAAGATGCTTTTCCCCTTCCGCTGTTGCCCAAGCACCGATGAAGCTTGCAGCCAACCGCCAATCACCACTATAAAACTTTCTCCCAAGTTCTCCTGATAATTGAAAAAGGTCCGCAAATAATTTTTTATAGCCTTCTAATAAATCAAGACTTTCAGGAGTAAGTTCTTTAAACTGTCTGAGATTACTTACATCCTTCACCAAAGTCTCATATGCTGCAGAAATTGCTTCATTACTAGGTGATTTTTCTAAAAAAGGCTCTCTTAGAATATTAGGATTAAGTTGTTTTACATCTGATCTAACTATACCTGCCATTGAAAGCAAATCATCCAAATTCCTGACATTAAACTTTACTAGAAACAACTTATTATTTGCGTCTTTGCATACTCTAAAACCAATTAAGCGCCCTTCTTCCGTAGGCCCGCCGCCAAACAATGTAAAATATCCCTCCTCCAAAATCCCATCTGGGTTGGACTTATTTAAAGTGGCAACTTGTTTTCCTGTTCTATCAAAAATATCTACACCATTAGTTGAACCCAAATCCTTGATTGCTATTTTACCGTTAATGGGGGGTTGTAACTCAAAATGCCTGCGGGAAACAGCAAGCTCCGACATACAATTACCATCCTGATCAGGATCAACGGCGACTTGGACATCTACCACAGAAGTATTTCTTCCAAATACCAAGGGTTTGTCTCTAAGAAATAGCGCCTGTCCTGCTCCCCAAGCTTTTCCATCCCAAATATGATCATTTTGCTCTTCCCAATTGGCAATAGCATCCAAAGGCATGACTCTCTCTGTTGAAAAATGACCACTGGGCTGAAATAAACCATCCCGATAATCACTCACTCTGAATGGCTTCTCTTGCGAGGCCTCCTCACGTCCTGGTTCTGATGACATAATACATAACTATTGTAGTTAATATATTAAAGTATTGCAAATATCTTTTTTTGAATTAAAATAAATAGATGAAGAGAAAATCTGACCCCAGGCATCTCAAGCGGATTAAAATCATGCAGGAGTTATTTTCCTGGCAGTTTAAGTCAGACAAAAAACCAAGACCCTTAATTAGTCCAATAGTTTCCAAACTGTCTAAAATTGATAAATTAATTGCCCGATCTGCCCCTGACCGGCCGATTGCCGGGATCAACAGGATTGATTTATCCATCTTGCGTTTAGCGGTTTTTGAGTTGATAATAGAAAAAGGGGTACCGCCTAAGGTGGTAATTGATGAAGCAGTGGAACTGGGCAAAGAATACGGGTCAGACTCATCAGCCGGTTTTATCAATGGCGCTTTAGGAAAATTAGTTGCGCTTGAAAAAATCATCATATGAATAAAGAACTTGAAATTATGAAAGCAATTGCCGAACATTTGGGTCTTAATCCGGAAGACCTGGACAGGAATGCTCTACTCCGCGAAGAACTGAATTTAGGCCCGATAGAACTGGATGAGCTACTTACAGAACTCTCGCAAAAATTTGATGTCACTTTCAACCCGGCTGAAACAGAAAATTTAAAAAAGGTTGATGACTTAATTGTTTTGGTTGAGGATAATTTATTAGAATAATTTTAATACTGAGTGTAATCGAAGTATGCATAATGAATTTGACACACTTCTTAATCTGCTTGGAATAAAATTCAAAAATCCCAAAATTTTACAACAGGCCTTTTTGCATAGGTCTTATTTAAACGAGGTCAAGCTGGATATGGCCTCAAATGAACGCCTGGAGTTTTTAGGCGATTCGGTTTTATCTTTAGTCACCTCTCATTACCTTTATAATGCCAGGACTACTGATGCGGAGGGCGAACTAACTAATCTACGGGCCCACATTGTCAAAACTCAATCCTTGGCCCAGGCAGCTAAAAAACTAAACTTAGGCAAATACTTAAAATTATCCAAAGGGGAAGAGCTCTCAGGAGGAAGAGAAAACCTGCAGCTTTTGGCCAATACTTATGAAGCAATGCTGGGGGCGATTTTTTTAGATCAGGATCTAACAGTTACCAAAGAAGTTGTCAGTCGAACTCTGCTCGCTCTTTTTGAAAAAGAATTAAGAATCGGCCCCCCTAAAGATGCCAAATCAAACCTGCAGGAATTGGTCCAGCAAAAGCTAAAAGTTTCCCCGCATTACAAAATTTTGGAAACTCGGGGCCCGGATCATGCCAAACAATTTACTGTAGCAGTATACATAGAAGGAAAAGAGATGGGCAAAGGTACAGGCCTCAGTAAACAAGTAGCAGAAGAGCAGGCAGCCAATAAAGCTTTGCAGCAATTGACTTAATCTCCTGCGATCTATATACTAAACAGCATGCTAAAAATACGGTTAATGAGAATCGGTGCCAAACAAAAACCCTTTTATAGGGTAGTGGTGGTTGATGAACGGACCAAAAGAACCGGCGCTTATATTGAACTATTAGGAACCTATAACCCCTTAACGGAACCAAAGGATATAAAATTAAAACAAGACAGGATTGATTACTGGATCAAACAAGGGGCACAACTTTCTAGCGGATATTTAAGAATTATTGGTAAGGCCCCGCAAAGGCCGCCCAGAAAACCTAAAAAAGAGAAAAAGCCTGAGTCATCAGCTATCAGTCCTCAGCCGTCAGATCAAAAAGTAGAAGAAATCAAACAAGAAGAACAGACAGAAACATCAATTCCAGCTGAACCAGAGACAACACAAGAAGAAAAAAAGGAGAAGTCTGAAAGCTGAAAGCTGAAGACTGAAAGCTTCTATGAAGGACCTGCTTAATTTTATTGTCACAAGCTTAGTTACCAAGCCTGAAGCTGTTTCAATTGACGAACAAAATGAAGAAGGAAATATTACTCTTCTGTTAACAGTTGATCCATCTGATATGGGCATTATTATCGGAAAAAGCGGCCAGACAATCAGGGCCATCAGGAAACTACTTACAGTTAGGGCAATAGCCGAGAATGTACGGGTTAACCTCCAATTAACTGAACCTATAGCCGAAAAACAGATTTAAGATTTATGAATAATGATTTATGATCTTAAATCCTAAATCGTAAATCACTATGAAGTTTTCTATTATTACTTTGTTTCCGGAAGTTTTTGAGCCCATCTTAAATTCATCGATCTTAAAACGCGCCCAAAAAAAAGGCTTGGTAGAATTTGAGCTCATAAATCTCCGTGATTTCGGGGAAGGCAAACATCAAGTAGTTGATGACCGTCCTTATGGCGGTGGAGCGGGAATGGTTTTTAAAGCTGATGTTTTAGCAAAAGCATTAAAAAGTGTCTACAGTCTACAGTCTACCGCAAAAAGCAGTAGTCGGCTCGCCTCGCGAAGCGGGAAGTCTGTAGTCGGTAGTCAAATTGTCTTGATGTCTGCTTCCGGAACCCCATACAAACAGGCAGAAGCCCGAGAGTTATCTAAATTAAGTCATATCATTATTATTTGCGGACATTATGAAGGGGTGGACCAAAGATTTATAGACAAATATGTTTCGGAGGAAATTTCAATCGGGGATTATGTTTTAACCGGCGGAGAAATCCCGGCCATGGTAATAGTTGATTCAATTACCAGATTAATTCCCAGAGTTTTAGAGAAACCGGAAGCAACTCAAGAAGAATCTTTTTCCCAAGGGCTTTTGGAATATCCGCAATATACCAGGCCTGAGGAATTTGAGGGAGAAAAAGTACCAGGGGTTCTACTATCCGGAAATCATGCCGAAATAAAAAAATGGCGGTCTGAAAAATCTTTAGAAAAAACCAAAAAAGTAAGACCTAACCTACTCAATCAAAAGGATTAGATCTGCCACGGGAGGAAGACGATTGCGGCTGCTCGGGGGCTTGCGGAACTGAGCTACCCTCTGCCAATTTTGCCAGTAATTCCTCATCTTCCCGGGAAATCTCTGGCAAAGGAGAATCCGCTGTACCAAAATTTGAGGGCGCCGAGGAATACAACACTCCTAAAATTAAGGCGGCATCGATTTCTTGACCGCTTTGACGGGAAGAAATATCAATACTGTTTATCCTAATTAACCTGGGTGAATCTTCCAAATTATTTAACAAAATCGGGAACATCCTTTTTGCTCCCTTAATCTCCACTTTTAATTCGTAGCTATCAGAACCGCCTACTTTACCGCCGCTATTACCTAGAGAAATTGCACTGACACTAAATCCTGATTTTAGAATCTCGTTTTGCAATAAACCAAAAATATTACCAATATCCTTTTCTGCAGGTAAGGATATTAGAGTTAACTCCACTTTTTGTGATAAATCCTCCTGGTCAAAACCCTCTAAAGCAGTAACTTTAGTTTCTAAAAAATTCGCTTTGTTACTGAAATTTTCCGCTAGTTTGTGATCCGTTATTAATTTAAACGTCTGCGGGTAGATAGCAAAAACAATTAAAAATATGCTGGATAATGCCACAATAAACGGGAAAATATACAATTTAAAATCCGAGTAAAATTTGATAATCGTCTCTTTCTTCATTGTTTTTTTGGTTTAATTTTAAAGCCTACTCGATAAGCTCCGTCCCTTCCCCGATTGAGGCTTTCTATCGAGATCTCTTCAATCTTACCCTCATTGCTCTCCTTCCCGGTAAGACTGTTTATTAAAAGATCTAAACTCACAGAGTCAGGTATCAAAGCTGAAAAAACTACCTCGCCGCTTTTGTCCACAGTAATTGCATTTGTTATCACAGATTCCGGGATTAATTTCTCAATTAATTGATAAATAGAGGATTGTTTTGACGGTACCCCAAAATACTCCTTAATTGTGGTTAATCTATTCTTTAAAAGAAAGAGGGAAGCTTGAGTATTTTTTAGACCGGAAACTTTTTCTTCTGCTTTAGTTAATTTCACCTGTGACAAAACAATATTATTGCTTTGTAAAATCCGCAGGGCTAGCGTTAGAGAGGTTAAAAAAACCAGCAGAAGAATTACAGTAACAGGAGGCAATAAATTAATCGAGATTTTCATTATTCTTCCCTTAATGCAAGTCCAACTGCCACTGAATAAGAAGAAGCATCTTGGGCGAGTTTTGGCACCATCGCCTTATCTTTAATAATTGAATACCAGGGATCCGCCTCTTGAACCTCCAACCCCAAAATATTTGCCAAATAAACAACTAATCCCGGCATCTTGGCTCCGCCGCCGGATAAGACTACTCGTTTAACAGGATATGCAGGGTATTTTGCATCAAAAGCCTGAATTACCCTTTTGCCCTCACTGGCAATAATATCCACTATCGGCTTTAAGGTTTCGAAAACTTTACCTTCTAACTGGTCTTGGGCAAGTCCGTAAATCTTTTTGTATTGCTCTGCCTGATTTACCTCAAAATTAAAATGTTGGGCTAAAGCCCGGGTTAATGCCATACCACCGGTTGAAATTGAACGGGTCAGCCAAATTAGCCCTTTGGATACAGCGGCAAAATCAGTAGTGGTTGCGCCAAGTTGTACGATTAAAGTACTGGGTGAAAAAAGATTGCTACCAACCAAAGATCTGGTAACAGCGATTATTTCTGTCTCCAAGGCCCTGGGGCGAAAACCGGCCATACTCAAAACCTTAATATATTTGGCAACCGCATTTTTAGGCGAAGCAATCACTAATACTATTGTTTTGGCATTTTTGCTTTTCCCGTCAGCTCTAATTAAAACTTGCCAATTCAAATTGACATCAGCTAAAGACATAGGGATAAATTCCTCAGCAGCATAATGAATTGCTGATGATAATTCGCTATCTGTCAGATATGGCAAGTCATCAATGACCCTGGTAAACACTCTTGATTCCGGCAAAGCCGCCACTACATCTTTGCTGTCAACTTTAGTTGCCGCAAACAACCTTTTTAGGGCGTTTGCTAAAGCCTCTAAGTCATTAATATTGTCGGAAACTATTCCGGGTTGAGGAGAGGGGATCGAACCGAGTGTTAATAGCTTATATTGATCTTTATCCTTTAATAAAAAAACTACTTTAATAGAAGAAAAACCAATATCTAAACCAACCGATATTTTGGACATTATATCTATTGTAACCACATTTAGGATTACTAGTCTAGAGCTTAATAAATTTTAAATTTTAAATTTTTAATTTTTATTCAATTTTTAATAATTAAATTTTTAATATTTTAAACATTAATACATTTAAATTTGATTTAAAATTTCAAATTAGAAATTAAAAATTATTTTACTTGGTATGTTCCTTTAACCAAAGAAAATGACCCTGAGGGGCCATAGGTAAACATGGTGCTTGACAAACCAGTCTCATAATTTATGGTGGAATTGTTTATTAACTTGATTTTCCAGGCAGTCAATTCTTTAAAAGAATTGCCTGTTCCGGGCTCGATAATACCGGTACTGGCATAGTAGACTCCGGTATTGCCATTACTGTTTACTTTTATTGCCGACTCCCCATTAAGTCTGGAATCATAGCTGGTCAACACCATCAGCAAACTGCTGCCTACACCGGTCCCGTCTAAGTGGTTATTGCTATTTAACTCCACCTTGCCGTCTACCATAATTACCCCTGAGGTAACCCCAAAACCGGAATCAAGTGTCAAAATATTATTGCTGTTTAATGTTAAATTGCCGGTAATCCAGACCGGGCTTTTGACAGTTACCCGGCAACCGCTGCCGAATGAAACATTGCCGGTAATCTTTTTGGCATCAAGCGTACCAACGCAGCCGTTGACATCGCCTGTGACAATGCCGCCTGCCTGGGCAGCCTGCTTCCAGGCAGCTATATTGGCATCAGAGACGGGAAAAACTTTGGGCGGCGGATCGGGAGATCCGGGATGAGCGGCTCCGGCAACAGTTGAGCTTATAATCTGCTGATAGTAAGCATTCCGGTTAATGATTAAATTCTCAATAGTATTGGCATAGACATTACCTCCTACAGTCATTTTATTAGCGCCGGCCCTGATTGAAGTGGGGGCCCCTCCCAAATATGATTTAAAGCTCAAATCAGCCGGTGGGGTGGGCAAGTTCCACTGTGCGCTGCCAACCGACCAGTTAGGAGACCATTTGGGTAAACCCCTTGAATAACTCTGAGCCAAATCAGATTGCCAGGACCAAAAATTGTTATTATCCTCTGATGTATCAATCATCAACCAGTAAGTATAATCTTTTGAAACTGTAGGTGAGGAGTTAAAAGTCACATCAATCCAGCCATACTGGGAAGTGACTAAACTGCTAAATAAAGTGCCCTGTGTTAACACGGCAGTTTTATCAGGCTTGCCATCCTTATCCTGTAACACTCTAACTATGGCATCCGGCGGGTTGCCGCTCTTTTTTATCTTTATAGAAACTTTATTTAATACACCGCTGCTTACGGGCTGAAAGCTTTGGGCCACATCAAACCGATTCTCGCCATTAATATTTTTACCAAAATAAAAATCCTGGCAATTACTGTCTGCGCAATCTGTTTGCTGGTCAGCAGTTGCTTGAGGACCGCCTGCAACCCAGGCATCTCCACTAATGCTATTGCCGTTTCCGGCTGTAATATTACCGTTTGAGTAAATTGATCCTTCTACCGCATTACCATTACCCAACTCTAAACCGCCTTCTCCTACCTGTAATCCATAAACAAAAGACACGCCGGCTCCGTTTGATGCTGTAATGGAAATAGTCCTTTTAACCTTTGGGTTTGCCTGATTTGGTAAAAACCCGGTTGACTGAATAATCCTGGTGCCGGGATTTTGTGAGGTAATAGTCACAGAATATGACCCGTCTCCCAAGACAGTCTCGGATTCTCCGTTATAACTGCCGCCTGTCTCATTTAAAAAAACTAAAGCTTTATCTATTCCTGCCTCTGCCAGAGCTGTTGCTTTTTCGGCATTTGCCGAATACAAAGCATTCTGGAAATAAATCTGCGCCCCGGAAATTACAAAAAGCACCGTAAAAAGCACTACCCCTAAAGCAATAAAAACCAAAACCAAAATCTGTCCCGATTCTTTTTTAATCATTTCTCAAACTTGCCTCCGAGGTGGCCGTGCTGGTTTCAGAATCAGCGCCAAACTGTTGTTTCAAAACCAAAGTAGTCCTGACTTTAGTGGCGCTTGGCGGAATTACTTCAACCGGAGGAGTAGCAGAATTAAAATATTGGAAATTTATATTATCAACTGAGGAGGAAAAAACCCGATCCTGGGCCTTCCTGGAACTTAAAGAATCCGGAAGAATTTTAAATTTTAAGAAGTGTTGATCTAGGGAGAAAACAAAGTAATCAAAGGTATTATCAATAATATTACCGGAAGTATCTATTGAAGATACTCTTAAAACAAGCTGGTTGGCGCTGCTGGTATCCGCTATGCCGGTTGCCTGCTTAATACTGCTCCTGATTTCTGATAAAGCATCATTCATATTCAGGCCTTCCTGGACTTTTGAGGATTGTTTAGAAAATAAACCAACGCTATTGACAATAATTACCAACAGTAAAACTCCGGCAACTGTGGCAATCCCCACGGCAATTAAAACCTCTATTAAAGTCAATCCATAATTTCTTACACTTTGCACTCTGCACTTTGCACTTTTCACTGATTTATCCCTTCTTCTCCGATCAAAGTATTTAAATTTATATTTTGCGCTTTGTTGTTATCTACCCAGGAAACTGTAACCGTCACCTGTTTAATGGGCTCATCATTTGCACAAATAGCAGCCGGACAATCTTCCACAACTACTGTACCAACGCCTTGAGGCAATAAGCTAAGGCGGGAATCAGAAATTGCACTATTGTCATTAACTAAATTAGAATAGTTTATATTTCTTTTATCCTCTATCTGCTTAACAGCTATTTCCCGTGCCAAACTGACATGCCGGGCTTTACTAATTAGCATCAAGGCATTTGGGATATTGGCCAGCAAGAAAACTATTGATCCTATTATTACCACAACTAATAGGGATTCAATGAGCGAAACGCCTTTTTCCATTTATTTGCTAATTTCTCCGGCAGAGAAAATGGCATAGTCAAAATAAGGGGGAACAACTTTGAATATCTGAAACAATCTGACTTTTCTTTGTGTTTGCCCTGAAGTCCCTGTAGACTCTAAAATTCTTGCCTGCGGGGTAACAGAACAATCCCGACCACACGAATTAACTGCCTGCACAGCAAAAGGTTGGGATGTAGTATTATACAGAAGCCTTGCCCGAAGCAACATCAATCTTGCGTTAGTATCTGTAAGCGAAAAGTTCAGAATCTTTTTGCATTGATAAGCATTTGCTCCCAGTGCATTTCCTGAACAAGCCGTAACTTTCTCGAATTTATTATCTGGTGATCTTGTAACATTATGGTCAAGATACCATTTCTTACTTCTATACTTATTTGTATTAGGATTAACAGGGTCTCCTGAATCCTGCCCGTAATAGATTAATGTCAATTCCAATGCAGCCTGATCTGTAGCAGAATTACCCCAATAAACATCCAACGTCGACTGTTTGTACCCTTGTGCCGGAGGATTATTCGTATCATTTAAATTGGCAATGAGCCAAACATGGGCAACCTCTTCTTTAGTTAAAAGAGGATACTCTAATGGATCCTGGCGGGTATTATCAGTTTTAATGGTTGGTAACCAATCATTAGTGCCGGTAACTATTGCAGTTGCTTGATTATCAAAACTAACACTCCCCGTGCCCCCGCTTAATTTATTCTCTATCCCTGCTTCAGCAGCAGAAAAAGCACGGGAGGATTGTTCAACTTTAGTAGAGGTGGAAATATCAGAAAGTGACCGCTGCACCACTGAAATCCCGATTGCCAAAGCCACAGTCATTACCAAAACTAATATTAGTACAATTTGGCCCGCCTGCCGGACGGGCAGGCCCTTCTCGTCCTTCATATAATTATCTTAACCCAATTGTGGTCTGAAATGTAACTGGATCAATTTGACTGGTAATTGCAGAAGAAGCACTAACCCCCGGTTTTAAATTAAACTTAATTGTAACTTGATCCTTGGCTCCCGCGGGTTTATCTCTGGTAAAGACTGGCGGGGGGTTTATACTGCAATCAGACGCAGGACATTCCACTGAAACCCCTGACTGTTCATTAGTATCAGTCAAGACAGTAGGATTAACCATTGGATCGGTACAAACGCTGTTAATAAATGATTGGATATCTGTCGGAGCAGGGGTAGGTGAATTTTGGGCACAAGGAGTAGACGGATCCGGTTGTGGGTTATCTTGTTGAATTTGACCATTTTGAGTTGGACTTGGAACTATAAATTTGTATCTGGTATAACAGCCGTTTTTTACGATCACCAAAGTATTGGAAGGATTTCCTAGTGTTGGACATATTACATTATCCGAATTTCTAACATTTTTATCCATAGTCTCCAAAACTGCCTGGCCGTTTTGTTTGATCACAGCCAATATTTGTGATTTATTGCTGCCTCTTAAAGTATTAGTAAAAATCACCACCAATATTGCCCCCACAATAGAAGTAATCGCCATTACTACCAGTATTTCAGCCAAGGTAAATGCACTAGAATTTTTATTAAAGCCTGATTCTTGATTCATAATTCTTACAGCTTTCTTAGTATTGTTGTCAATTTTGATTCATGGTCCCCGGCAAAGTCTGTCCAGGTCACTATGACTGTAACTTTTTTTTGGGTAGTATAGCTAGTAGAATCATCAGATAAAATAACTACCCGTTTAAAATTAGGCGGTATTAATTGTGAACCATTTACAGGAAAAGACGATCCATTTATAAAATAATTCAAGACCCCCGTATCTGCGATATTAAAATAACAATTGGGGTTCAGTTGATTACTACAAGCAGAATTTATTTGATAAGTCCAGATAGATCCGGTACCAACACAACTAGTATCGCTGCTATTACCATTCCATGAATTTACATTTGTTAATCCAGTAATACATTCATTCCTATCCCTGCCAGCCCTGACCCTTTCTATTCCTTCCTGGGCCAACTTTGTAGCCTGGGCGCTGTTTTTGGCAAAGCTGGCATTCCTTAAAGAGAAAATAGTGGCAAAAGTCAAAGCTGTCACCACCAAAATCCCGACCGCCGCAGCTACAATAACTTCTATTAAAGACTGCCCCTGTTCAGAATTAAGAATTAAGCGGTAAGAATTAAGCTTAAAAAGCTTCATTCTTGATTCTTGATTCTTAATTCTCATATTATTGCGCATAAATCCTCCCTCCTTGTTCAACTTTTAAAGATTTTGTATTTGATGTTTTGTTGTTTATAACAGTAATTGTGACTATGCCTGTACCGCAAGATGCAATCATAGCCCCGGAAAGAGGAGCAAAAGTAACTGTATTGGTAGCACCAAAAGTACAACTATTAATTCCAGATGTCATAGTGTCAATCGAAATATTTCCAGAAAAGGGCAACTTTTTTAAGGAGCCGGATATAAAGTTCAAACCACCACCAGCAGGATACATACACATCAAATTTAACTCTGTGCCACTGGTAAATTCCACAAACCAAGTAGCGCCGCCCTGGCCCTGGCATTTTACTCCGGAAGTAGCATTTGTTTGGGCTTGCCTGAGCAGGCTTTGGATATCCAAAACAGCATTTTTTAATTTCTGGTCTTCCCCAAAAGTACCATAATTTGACAGGACATAAGCCCCTATTAAACCTATAATTGCTATCACTACCAATAACTCAACCAATGTAAAGGCATTAAGGACAGTTTTACCCATATTTCCATTGTACACTACGGGGGGGTAACTTTAAAATTATAAGTATTATTTCTACAGGTGTAGGAAGGAGCGCCTGAGGGGGAATTATCCAATCTGGCATAAAGTTCTGCTTTAGTAGGCACATAACAATAATCCGGCTGCGGTGCAGGTAGAGGATCGTGAGGAATTTGATTCAGATAAGTCTTGTTACCGGCAGGATTCTTTAAGGGACAATCTACCCGTTCAGAATTGGTTACCCAGTTGTTGAAGTATCCATTTGTACAAGTACGGATACCAGCCTGAGCAGTGATGCCGGGATAAAAACCCTGGTCAGCATAATATTGTTCTAAAGCTGATTGGATTGAGCGGAGGTCTGACTGCCTTTTACTGTCCCGACCCTGTTTTAGAACAGAACTATAAACCATTAATCCAATAGCCGAAAGGATGGCAATAATAGCCACTGTTACCAGAAGTTCAACTAAAGTAAAACCACGGGACTTGAGCATTATTTTCATAATAGATTAAGCTCATTAAGACGTCAATATTAACCTTTCTCAATTATTGCTGGTTTGACCTGCAGTAGAAACCTCCGGCTTCCAAATTGGCGCAAACCGTAAACGACGAAAACCACCCGTCCAAACCGCCACCAGGACCTGGGCTATAATCACCGATATTGCTGTCACCGGACTGGCAGGGACCATTTGAAGCCCGGCTGCAGTATTTACATGATGTAGGATTAGTCCACATACAGGATGCATTAGGATCACCCGGATATGAAGGATCCCTGGGATAATCACCGGAGGAAAAGAAAATATTGTTTAAAGCTCTGTAGCCTGCTGCCGTATAATGGGCCTCTAGCGCATTAGCTATGGCGTCAATATCAACCCTTCTTCTGGCATCCCTGGCATTTTTCTGCACACCGCTATATAGCGTTATCCCAACCATGGACAAAACAGCAATAATGGAAATAACTATTAGTAATTCAACAAGCGTAAAACCCTTTTTGGACATTACCTCTATTGTGCCATTTTACTAAGCAAATATTCAACCATTTAATTATAGATTTGTTATGATACTTATGATGAAAATCATACAATTTTTAATCTTATTAATAATCTTACTCAGCTATACACTCTTGATTGCCAGACCTGTTATACTAACTACCGGAGATTTGGGAAGACATTTAAAAAATGGGGAAATTATTGTTAAAGAATTTTTTGTACCAAATACCAACTTATTTACTTATACTAACGGAAAATTCCCTTATATAAATCACAATTGGGGCTTTGGTGTAATATCCTATTTTCTGCAGAAGAGTATTGGATTAACAGGTTTACATATTATATTTATAATATTACCTTTATTAACGTTCTTAGTCTTTTTTCATATCTCATGGAGCTATTCCAATTTCTATTTAGCATCATGGATATCAATATTAATTTTGCCGCTTTTGGCAAGCCGACCACATATACGACCTGAGATTTTCAGCAATCTTTTCAGCGGGATTTTTCTTTGGATACTAATAAATTACCGGTTCAAAAAAATACCGATAGGTTATTTGATTATTCTACCAGCAATTCAATTATTTTGGGTAAATCTTCATATTTATTTTTATTTTGGCTTAATAATTGTTACAGTTTTTACGTTTGAAGCTTTTATTAGTCACATCAGCGGAAAGGATGAAATCAATTACTTCAGAAACTTGTGCTTTATACTGCTCATTTCTTTTTTTGTCTCTTTTGTTAATCCCTCTGGTGTGAACGGATTCCTTTACCCGTTAAAAATTTTTAACAATTATGGTTTTTCTATCGATGAGAATACATCAGCGCTTACTCGTAATAATTTAACCAATTTAATCTCTGATACATATTTTATATTAGCTTTAATAATTTTTCTGATCAGTACGGGACTAATTTTTCTAAAAAAGACTATGCATCAAAAAAACATTATCTTTCCGCTTCTGGTAATTGGTTTTATGACCGCTATCATGTCCTTAAACTCTATTAGAAACTTTGCTATTTTTGGTTTTCTAATGATAGTGATCCTGTCAATAAATATTAAAATTTTGTTATCTCTTGAAAAAACAAAAATAAAAAAATGGGTATTAATTTCTCAGATTATAATAACCGTAATTCTAATTTCTTTTTATCTACTTAGCATAGCAAATAAAACAAAAATTAGCATTACACCTAAGCCTACCGACAAAGAAGGAGCAGAATTCTTTCTAAGAAATAATATTCAAGGTCCGATTTTCAATGATTTCGATATCGGTGGATATTTAATTTATTATCTTTATCCAAAACATAAATTATTTATTGACAACCGACCAGAAGCCTTTCCTGCAGCTTTTTTTAAAGAAACCTACATTCCTATGTTAGAAAATGATCAAAAATGGCAATCGGAACTTAAAAAAAATAACTTTAATACAATCTTCTTCTATCGGCTTAACCGCACAGAGCCAGCAATCACATTCCTTATTAATCGGATTAATGATCCCGAATGGGAAGTTGTTTTTGTTAATGAATATACAATTATATTTCTGAAGAAGAATAATCTAAATAAGAAAATTATTGACAAATATCATGTACAAAAAGATGTTACATTGATTTATGGTTCTTCAATCAAAAACAATGAGGGAACTTTTAACTAAATAGATTACTGCTGACTTTTCTGACAATAAAAACCTCCATTAGCAGCTGCTGTACCAGTATTATCGCTAGAATTACCACCATTACCTGACTCGAGTTTCGCACAAACCGTATAAGTAGCCAATGGCAAAGCTGAAATTTTATAATCGTATCCACCGCTATTCGTAGGATCCGTAAGCATAACACCTCCACTAAACATTCCTCCAGTGACAGTTTGATATTCAGTTCTGTTATTTGAAGAAAAATCCGCTTCTAAAGCATTAGATATAGCATTAATATCAGCTTTCCTTCTTGCATCCCTTGCACTTTTTTGCACACCACTAAATATAGTTATGCCAATTACAGATAAAACGGCAATGATAGCAACAACTACCAAAAGCTCAACAAGGGTAAACCCACGTTTATCCTGAGCGTAATCGAAGGAGGCAGTTTTTTTCATATTTTATGCTATTTCAGATGTTATACTTTAAATATGACTTATCTAAAAAAAATTGTCAAGAGTACAAAGATTCAAATCCTTTTTCTGATATTAATAACAATTTTAATTTATGCCAATACTTTGCAAAACGGCTTTGCCTGGGATGACTATGATTTTCTTTACATATGGCCTTCGATTAAAGATAACGGAGGTTTGTCAGTCACCTTTAGCCTGCCATCACTTATGGCAGGTGACTTACCATCCAATCATCTAGGAGTCTACCGGCCTTTAAGAAGCGTTTTTTATGTCTTAAGCTTTAAAATATATGGGACCAATCCATTTGGTTATCACCTGCAGGCAATTTTTATTCATTTATCTGCTGTCTTGCTGATTTATTTCATAACCCGACTCATAATTAACAAGCCTTTAGTACCATTTATGACCGCACTTTTATTTGCAACGCACCCGATACACACCGAAAGCGTATCCTTTATCACTGCCAGCTTTGACACTGTAGGGGTGGTATTTCTCCTGCTTTCGTTCTATTTGTACTTAAAAAAAACAAAAGCCCATTTGTTTGCTTCCTATATATATGCTGCTTTTGCCTTTTTCACCTATGAGATGACCCTGGTGCTGCCTTTATTAATCATTTTATATGACTTTTGTTTTAAAAAACGGCTTAGAATAAAAGTTTATCTGCCGTACTTTATATTGCTTATGGCTTACGGCATAATAAGATTTCTGTTACTGAAGGTAGGTAATAGGGCTGATTATTTAGGTCCAAACTTTTTAAACTCTGCTCTACTTTCCAGAATAGAGACACCGGAATTACTTTTGGGATACTTCTCCTGGCTGGTTTTGCCAATAAACTTAACCATCACCCATAATGTGCCGGAAAAACTTTTATCTGGTTTACTTGCCATTAATAATTTTTCTAACCAGGGAATTTTTATTGCTAATTTACTGATGAAAATTTCTATTATAGTACCAATAATTACTATTGCTTCTGTTGTTTATCTTATTCTGAAAATCTTTTCCAAAAGAAAAGAAATTGCTTTCAGTCTTTGCTGGATTTTGATATCTCTAATTACTGTCTCCAATATCCTGCCTCAAGGCGCTCCGTGGACTGAAAGGTATTTATATTTACCATCATATGGTTTTGTTCTCTTAATAGCTTATTCGTATAATATTTTTTCTAAAAAAATTTCTTTATATCTTCTAATAGTTCTTTTTTTTGCTAATATTATTTTCTACTCAACAGTTACCTTTTTAAGAAATAAGGACTGGCAAAATGATAAGACATTGTTTTCCAGTGTCTTAAAAATCAATCCCAATAACGATAGCGCATACAACGGCATAGGTTTATTTTACTTAAGAGCGCATCAACCTAATTTAGCTGTAGCAGCCCTTAAAAAAGCACTTAAAATTAATCCAAATAATATTGATTCCAAAAATAGACTTGATATTTTAAGCAAACAGGGGATTAACTGAAGTTTTTGGTTATTGGGAATTTACCCTGCAATAATAATCTCCGCCTGAAATAGAAGAAAATGATGTGCTGCTGGCTGAATTGCCATTCTTGTTTTCCAGTAAAGCACAGAATACATAGCCTGTTGTAGTAGGTGTATTTGTATTATAGGCTGCTCCTCCCGGACCCGGATTGGCCGGTAAAGCACTCCCTGCAAACCAGGATCCTGCTACAGATGTCGGATAACCGGTTCCGGTAATGTAATTTGCCTCCATAGCTGCAGCCATAGCATCCATATCAGCTTTTCTTTTGGCATCCCTGGCATTTTTTTGCACACTGGTAAAACCAACTACCCCGATCATAGAAAGAATAGCCAAAATAGAAATAGCAACCAGAAGTTCAACTAAGGTGAAGCCTTTTGGATTATTAACAGTTCTGGGCAGAAATTTTCTCATTTAATTTTTAGCTATAATTCATTATCTGCATAATCAAAACAGTCTGTCAAGTACTCAAATTTAGATTATTCTTACACCCCAAGGGTGTAATCGGAGGTTTACTTTTTAATTAAAATATGGTCTACTGAATTTATGCCTTCAAGAATACACCCACTAGTCAATGGAGAGTATTACCATATCTTCAACAGGGGCGTCGACAAGATGGATATTTTTAAAAACTCATACAACTTTCAAAGATTTTTGAAAACTATGCTTTATTATCAAATACTTGGGCCAAAACCCAGATTTTCTCTGTTTACGCCTACTAATGATTTATTGGACAAAAGCAAAAAGATTATTGAAATTGTTTGTTACTGTCTAATGCCAAACCATTTCCACTTCCTTGTTAAACAATTAATTGATGGCGGCATAACTGAATTTATCAGCAAATTAAGCAACAGTTATACTAAATATTTCAATATTAAGCATAAAAGAGTAGGACCCCTTCTGCAGGGTGAGTTCAAATCAGTGTTAATGGAAAGCAATGAGCAATTATTACATCTTAGCCGATACATCCACTTAAATCCCTTAGTTTCGGATTTGGTAAAAGACTTAAGCGATTATCGCTGGTCATCTTATCCAGAATATATCCGGCTAAACACCCAAAAAATCTGTGCCAAAGAGATTATCTTAGATCAGTTCAAATCACCAAAGGATTACCAGAAATTTATTTTAAATCATGCAGATTATGGCAGGGAGCTGGAAATTATTAAACACCAACTAATAGAAGAGTATGACCTCCGATTACACCCCAAGGGTGTAATCGGAGGTTTACAGATCAAACCCCCAACTTTAAATACCAATCCATAATTTGGTTGCCCCAAAAGAGCATAATCAAAGACCCTAAAACCAAAAATGGGCCAAAGGGGATGGTTTGACCAAAATGTTTCTTGCCGGCAATTATCAAAATTATGGAAAATATGGCCCCGGTTAGAAAGGATAAAACAACCGCGAATAGAGCTTGCGGAAAACCTAGCATCAACCCGATAAATGCCCCCAATTTTACATCACCTCCGCCCATGCCTTTTCCCCGGGTAATAATTATTAAACTTAGGAAAAAACCCCCGATCAACAAACCCATTAGTATTCCTAAATAAAGAGGTTCAGCAGCTGCCAGCGCATGCCTTTGAAAATAATCACTATATGGCGGCAAAAGTTTCCTGCCAATAGGGGACTGGGATAAATAAAAATAAAGATAACCTATTTTATATACAGTAATCGCTACCAGACTAATTAGGCTAATAATAATTGCCGGAATTACAATCCTATCCGGAATAAACATCTTTTTAAAATCTGTAATAAATAAAACAACAAGAATAACTATAAAAAATATTTTTAATATAAGATCAGGAATAGAAATCAACGAAAATTGGGTTTGAGTAAAAAGATAAGCAATTAATATCCCTAAGATAATTTCAGTAATTGGATATTCCAGAGGGATTTTCTTTTTGCAGTATCTGCATTTACCATTAAGAAAAATATATGAAAATATAGGAAAAAGGTCATACCATCTTAATCCTGCTTTGCAGGACGGACAATACGACCTTCCCCAAAAAGACTTCATACCTAAACTCCGGTCAGCCAGCGCCTTAACTAAACTTCCTAATACCACGCCTACAATAAATCCTGCTGACCCCCACATTATATTAATAAGTACAACTCCCTCCTGATGTCGCAATCAAACTTAAGCTGGAACCAAGCTCGTAAAGAGCCGGGTCATTACCACCATCTCCTCCTGCCTTACCAGATTGCTGTTGCGATTCCAAGGTAGTATTAATTTCCCAAGCATTACCATCAGAACAATAAGTATAGTGCTTTACTGCATCATTGATTGGATCAACCGGCAAAGTCGGAACTGATGCAGTCTTTTGGGCAGACAAATTAACCTTTACCCAACCTGTCCCATCAGAACTACGGGTCCCACTGTTGCTTGAACCATTACAGGGAGTCGCGCCCCCATTACAAAGAATTTCAGCTGCAGAACCTGTTGCCTCCTGCACAGCCAGACTAATTGCATTTTGCAAACTAGTGAGATCTGCAAGCCTTGCTACATCACGGCCTCTGCTGTTAATTTCCAACGGATTAACAAAATACCAACTAATAACTGCCAATATGGCAATAATTGCAATAACTACCAAAAGCTCCACTAAAGTAAATCCTTTAGCTAGAGCCTGAGCAGATTTTTTCAAACTATCTCACCCCCTCTATTCAATAATAGACATAAGTCATACTGCTTAGTCAAGAGACTAAAACGATGTTGTTAACTTGTATATCGGTAAAATAATCGAGATCACCAAAAATGCCACTCCAACACCTAAAATTATCAAAACAATCGGCTCAATAGCTACTGTCAAATTCTTAATTAAATGATCTGATTCTGATTCAAAATAACTTGCCAATTTAAAAAATATCTCGTCAACTTTGCCTGTTTCTTCGCCGACCCTGACCATCTGGCTGATGATTTTTGGAAAATTGTTAACCGTTAAAAGCGATGAGAGCGGTAAACCCTTTTCAACTCCTTTATAAGCTTCTTTTAGGGCATTCTTAAAAACCGGATTATCTGTTAAATCAGTTACTATGCCGATTGAGTCTAAAATAGGAATACCGGCGGAAGCTAACAGACCGAAAGTCCGATTGAAATTGGTTAAAGTGACACTCGTGATAATTTTTCCCACAATAGGAATTTTTAAAAGCAGCTTTCCAAAAAAAAGATTGCCCTGAGGTGTTTGATTCCATCGATTTACAGCTACAGAAATTCCCACCCCAAAAATTATACTCATCCACCAAAAACGGGTAAATAGGTTTGATGTCCCGATCAAAATTTTAGTAGGCAAGGGCAATTCTATAGTAGATTGGGAATACAAATTTGTCAGTTTGGGAATAACAAAAATCATCATAATAAAAATAACCACTACCATCATAGTTAAAACCACACCCGGGTAAATCATTGCTCCTTTAACCTTAGCTTTAAATTCCCTGTCTTTTTCCAAACCGTCTGCCATCTGAAGCAGCACAAGATCCAATTTACCGGAAGCTTCACCGCTTTTAACTAAATTGACATAAAGACGCGGAAAAATATCCGGGTACTTACTCAAGGCTTGCGCTAAAGTTAAACCTCCCTTGACATCCTGAGAAATATCTGCCAAAGCCCTTTTTAAAGTTTTATTTGTCTGTTGTTCTTCCAGAATATCTATTGCTTCTGATAAAACTAAACCACTGGAAACCATGGTAGCTAGTTGTCTGGTAACAATAACTAGTTCCGTAAAGTTAATCCTGTTAAAAAAATGCTCTAAGAATTTATTGGCATGTCCTGACTTAGAATTTAAGGAAATCAGAATTAAACCTTTTTTACGGATGATGGCTACAGCCGAATGGGCATCGGGAGATTGAATATTACCGGTATAATCATTACCTTTGATGTCTTTAGCCTTGTATAGAAATTCCATTTTACTTCAGCAGCTTTGCCAACAATTCCGGCCGTAAGACATATTTCAAAGCCATCTCCTCAGAAATTTTTCCGGCGTGCACTAAATTGGCAAGAGCTCTTTCCATAGGTTGCATACCAAGCTCAGCCGAAGTTTCAATTGTGTTGTCGATCAAATAGGATTTAGCTTCCCTGATAATGTTTCTAACAGCAGGCGTAGCAAACAAAACTTCAGCTGCTAAAGTTCTACCTGGCTGGATTGTCGGAATTAGACGAAGCGACAAAATTGCTTCTAAGGTAGCTGACAACTGCAGTCTGATTTGAGGTTGTTGGACTTCGGGAAAAACATCAATAATCCGGTCTATAGATTGAGCCGCTGAATTTGTGTGAAGGGTGGCAAACACCAAATGCCCTGTTTCGGCAATTGTCATAGCTGATGAAATAGTCTCCAAATCCCGCATCTCGCCAACTAAAACCACATCCGGATCCTCCCGCAGCGAGGCGCGCAGAGCATTTCCCCAGGAGCTGGTATCAGAATACATCTCCCTTTGTTCAATTAACGATTTACCGGCAGGATAAACATATTCTATAGGATCTTCAATAGTGATTATATGTTCTGCCCGGCTTAAGTTTATTTTATTTATAAATGAAGCCAAAGCAGTTGACTTACCGTGACCGGTCGGGCCGGTCACGAGAACAAAACCTTGCTTTAACTCTGTCAGCTTACTAACAACAGGCGGAAACCCTAGTTCTTCAAGAGGCGGAATTCTATAAGGAATTAGCCTTAGAGCCAGCGCTGGTTGGCCTTTTTGTTTATAGGCATTCACCCTAAACCTGGCTTTTGATTCAAATTCAAAAGAGAAATCAACTTCAATCGACTGTTTATAGTTATTTATTTGCATCTCCGAAAGAAGAACTTTGATTATTTCTTCCATTTGTCCTGGGGAAACTATAGATTCGCCTGGCACAGGAATCAAATCACCATGGATCCTTAAAGTTGGCAGGAAACCAACAGAAAGGTGAAGGTCAGATGCATTTTGCCGAATTGTCAGATCTAGAAGCTGTTGAATATTCATGTTAATCCTGCGCTACCCGCAAAATTTCCTCCATTGTTGTTACCCCCTCCAAAACTTTCAAATAACCATCCTGCTTCATTGTGACCATACCTTGCGCAATCGCAGTCTCTTCGATACTGCCTGAAGATGCATGTTCTAAAATCAATTTAGTAACTTGTTCCGAGATAGTCAGCACTTCAAAGATACCAATTCGACCCAGATAACCGGTATTTGCGCAAAAAGAACATCCCTTGCCCTTAAAAAGTTTGAACCCGCCGGATGCTGAAACAGGCTCGCCTCGCGAAACGGGCAGCAACTTACCTAAAACCGACTTAATATTTTCAATTACCTCGGGCGGGGCGCTAAATTCTACCCGGCAATGGGGGCAAATTTTGCGGACTACACGTTGTGCCATAGCTGCATTTAAAGCTGAGGCCAGTAAAAACGGTTCAACCCCCATATCCAAAAGCCGGGGCGGCGCACCGGCTGATGAATTAGTATGCAGGGTAGAAAAAACCTGATGACCGGTTAAAGAAGCTTGAATTGCCAAGTCAGCAGTTTCAGTATCCCGGATCTCGCCAACCATAATAATATTTGGATCCTGCCGCAAAAAGCTTCTTAGCGCTGAGGCAAAAGTTAAACCAACTTGAGGATTAACTTGGACCTGATTAACGCCGGGAATTTGATATTCAACCGGATCTTCAATCGTGACTACATTAACTCTAGTAGAGGAAATTTTGCTTAAAACAGAATAAAGGGTGGTAGTTTTCCCCGACCCGGTTGGCCCGCAGATTAGGATAATTCCGTGAGGCCGCAAGAGCTGGACTTCTAAAGCCTTAAGGGCGCTCCCTCTTAAACCCAATTCTAAAAGAGAGGGGGCGGCAGTTGATTTAGGTAAAAGCCTCATCACTACTTTTTCACCGAAAACTGTTGGCACAGTAGAAATCCGCAGGTCGATTACATTTTGTCCGTAAGCAAAAGTAAATCTTCCGTCCTGAGGCAATCTCTTTTCGTCAATTTTTAGAACAGAAAGAATCTTGATTCTTGAAATCAATGCGTCATGTACCCCTTTTGGCAGCAAAATTTTCTCCTGTAAAACACCGTCAATCCTGTATCTAACCCTGGTCCGGTCTTCTTGGGGCTCAATGTGGATATCGGATGCCCGACTTTTGATAGCATATTCCAAAAGCTGATCTACGATATTAGAAACCGGGGCTTCACGCAAAATCTCCGGACCTGCCTGTGTTTTCTCAAGAGGTTTAATAGCTTCTACTTCTTTTAAAGCAGAAGTTACTTCTGAAGTTAAGTTTTGCGAGTATTGATCGGCAATAGCTTTGAGGATATCTTCTTCCTGCGCAAGATATGGTTTAACCCTAAGTCCGGCTCTTTTTTCGATAAACTGAATTATTTGAATATCTAAAGGATCAACCATCGCTACCCACAATTCTTCTCCTTTTTTATCAAATGGAATAATCATGTAGCGTTTGGCAGCCGGTTCCGGGATCAAATTTAGGATATCTCCGGCAATAGCCCTGTCAGTTAGTTTAATATAGGGGATATTGAGAAGCTGGGCTTTAGATTGGGTTATTTTATCCAAGGGTACTAAATTATGCGCAGTTAGAATCTTTTCTACGGTTTGGCCGGAATTAATACTTTCCAATTTAATAGCAGACAATTGGTCTGAGTTAATTAATCCTTGTTTGAAAAGAATATCTTCTAAAGAAGTATTTTGGGAATTTTGGGACAGATTTATGGGCATATATCCATTATGTTAAAATCTGACCATGATTGCAAGACTGCTGATTTGTCCGGATGTTGCAAAGATTAAAGAAGAAATAGCTTTACACCTCGAAGGCGTCAAGCTAAATCATCCTGATGTTTTATATTTTAAAGTAGGAGAAAAATTGGGGATTGCCGAAGCCAGAAAAATTAAAGAACACTTTTCCTTAAAGCCTTATTCAGCAAAAGGGAGAAGTGTAATTATAGAAGATGCTTCAGTCATGACGGTTGAGGCTCAGAATGCTCTTTTGAAAACTATTGAAGAATTGCCCAAAGAAGCAATCTTGATTTTTG
Source organism: Candidatus Daviesbacteria bacterium (assembly GCA_016183265.1). Classification (GTDB taxonomy): domain Bacteria; phylum Patescibacteriota; class Microgenomatia; order Daviesbacterales; family UBA10151; genus UBA10151. Next base: position 28,430 of record JACPEX010000027.1, read on the forward strand.
GAACCCCGTCTGATGCCAATTTCTTGCCTACAATTTTATCAAGATGCGAGATAATTAGAATCAAGGATGACGAATTAAGAATTAAGGAGGGTAAAGAAGATGTAGAAAAATTACTTGAAGCAACAATTGAACAAAGATTTGAGTATGTAGAAAAATTGAAAAACAGGGAAGAATTTTTGCAGGCCTTAGTTTGGTATTTTCACCAGCATTTATTGGAGTACCCAAAGTTTACCAAAGAGCTTCTGCAGGCAGAAAAATTAGCCAAGCAAAATGTCAATATCAGGGCAATTTTAGAATATCTAATGCTGGTAATGCCTATGCCAAAATGATACAATAGTTTTTTAAATATTATGCCTCAATCCAGTAAATACTCCGCAGAACAGATTCAGGTTTTAGAAGGCTTAGAGCCGGTGAGAAAAAGACCGGGCATGTATATTGGCTCCACCGACCTTAGAGGGCTGCACCATTTAATCAAAGAGGTGGTTGACAATTCTATTGATGAAGCCTTAGCCGGTTATGCCAAAAATATTTGGGTTACATTGCATGAAGACAATTACATAACTGTGGCTGATGACGGCCGGGGAATCCCGGTGGAAATTCATCCAAAGGTAGGCAAATCCGCCCTTGAAGTTATCATGACCACGCTTCATGCAGGCGGCAAATTCGGGGAAGGCGGTTATAAAGTTTCCACCGGTTTGCATGGGGTGGGAGTGTCAGCAGTTAATGCTTTATCAGATTATGTCAGGGCAGAAGTCAGGCGGGATAGAAAAGAATACTTTCAGGAATATTCAAAAGGCAAAGCCAAAAGTAAAGTTGCGCCGACCTTCAAAAACCCTGTCTTACCTTTTAAAACTAACTTTAAATGGCAGGTTAAAAACGGTACCAAAATAACTTTTCTGGCAGATAAAACAGTTTTTTCCACCATCACACCGGATTTTGACAGACTGGAAAAACAGCTTAAACAAGTAGCATATTTAGTGGCCGGGATCTTTTTCCACTTGTATGATGAAAGGACCAATCAAGAGCGCCATTTTTATTTCCAATCCGGCCTGGCTACTTTAATAAAACATCTAAATAGGAACAAAACCCTTATTCACCCTGAACCAATTTTAATTCACAGGATAGTAGATGATATCGATGTGGAAGTTGCCATCCAATACAATGACGGTTTTAATGAAAATGTAGAAAGCTTCGCTAACGTTGTACCTACCACTGAAGGCGGTTCCCATTTGACAGGATTTAGGATTGCCTTAACCCGGGCCATTAATGACTATGCCCGCAAAATTGAAGCCTTAAAGGAAAAAGATGATAACTTAACCGGCGAAGATGTTAAAGAAGGCCTCACAGCTGTTGTGTCTATTAAAATGAACTCTGACAATATTCAGTTCGAGTCCCAAACAAAAGAAAAATTAGGCAATGCCGAGCTGCAGCCAATTGTTTCTCAGGTAGTCAAAGACGGCTTGGATATGTTTTTTGAAGAAAATCCCCAGGACGGGCGAAGGATTATGGAAAAGGTCTTATTGGCAGCCAGGGCCAGGGCTGCTGCCAGGGCCGCCAAAGATGCAGTTATCAGAAAAGGCGCTTTGGAAGGCATGGCTTTACCGGGCAAATTAGCTGATTGCCAAAACCGGGATGCCGCAGAATCTGAACTATATATAGTGGAGGGAGATTCAGCCGGAGGCTCGGCGAAGCAGGGGAGGGACAGAAAATTCCAGGCTATTTTGCCCCTTAGGGGAAAAATTTTAAATGTGGAAAGGGCCAGGCTTGATAAGATATTAGAATTTGAAGAAATTAAGTGTTTAGTAATTGCTCTGGGTACAGGAATAGGGGACACGGTAGACTATGAAAAAGCCAGGTATCACCGGATTATTATTATGACAGATGCAGATGTAGACGGAGAGCATATTATGACCTTGCTTTTGACATTCTTCTTCCGGTATTTGCCGGAAATAATCAATAAAGGTTATATGTATATTGCCCAGCCTCCTCTTTATAAAATCCAAAAGGGAAAAGAGGTAAATTATGCCTACTCCGATGAAGAAAAAGGAGAAATCTTAAAAGGCTACAAAGAAGATAATGTCATTATCCAAAGGTATAAAGGTTTGGGGGAAATGAACCCGGACCAACTTTGGGAAACTACCATGAATCCTGAAAATAGGGTTTTAAAACAAGTGACTGTTGAAGATGCCTCTGCAGCTGATGAAGTCTTTACCATGTTAATGGGTGATGAAGTGCCACCCCGCAAACGCTTCATCCAAACCCATGCCAAAATGGCCACATTAGATATTTAGCTTCCCACCCTCCAGGTGGATTAGCTTGACACCTCTTCTTTTCTCGCATTAGAAAGGTAAAGATCATATAATATAACTCATATGTCTAAAAAAATTCATTTTTTAGGAATTGGGGGGAGCGGGGCGTCGGCAGTAGCGGCAATAGCCGAAGCCCAGGGTTTTAAAATCACAGGATGTGATTTAGAGCCCAATAACGAATTTACAACACAATTTAATAGTTTACTTGTAGGTCATGATCCTAGCCACTTAACAAATATTGATATTTTGGCAACCACTCCTGCCATTTTTTCTTTAGACCCAAATAACCCAGAATTAGTCGCTGCTAAAGAAAAGGGTATTCCAGTGATGACTTGGCAGCAATTTTTAGGGGAATACTTGGTTAAGGGCAAATTTGTGATAGCCGTTGCCGGCACTCATGGAAAATCAACCACCACTGCCATGATTGCCCAACTTTTAGAGGATGCCAGATTAGACCCAACAGTCGAACTAGGAGCAATTGTGCCAAAATGGGGCTCAAATTATCGAATTGGCAAAAGTAAATATCTTGTGGTAGAAGCAGATGAATTCAATGATAATTTTTTGCATTTAAAACCGGATATTACCGTTGTTACTAATATTGAAATGGATCACCCTGAATATTTTAAGGATTTTGAGGCAGTTAAAAGTAGTTTTAAAAAGTTTTTACTGCAAACAAAAAGCACCATCATTGCAAATTTGGCAGATCCTGGAGTAAAACAAACTTTAGTCTTACACCCCAAGGGTGTAAATATAACTATTGATTATTCAAAACATCTCATAGATTTTCCATTACAAATCCCCGGGCAATTTAATATCTTAAATTCCTCTGCCGTTTTTCAAGTAGGACTAATTTTAGGAATTGATCCTGCTGTTATTAAAGAGAGCTTACAAAATTATAAGGGGGTTGGCAGAAGGTTTGAGTATATTGGGGAATATAATGGAGCCAAAGTTTATTCTGATTTTGGTCACCACCCCACAGAAATTGAAGTTACCATTAATGCAGCCAGGGAAAAATTTCCCAATCAAAAAATCATCATGGTCTACCAACCGCATATGTTTTCAAGGACCAAGGCTTTATTTGCTGATTTTGTGAAGGTTTTCCAAAACCTGCCGGCTGATAAAATATTTATCATTGATATTTATCCTTCCAGGGAAATAGATACCGGTCAATCGACCTTCAGTTTTATATGCGGGATCTGCTACAAAAACTTTAGAAAAAATTAAACCGGAAATAAAACCAGGAGATATTGTTTTCTTTATGAGCGCAGGAGATACAGATAAATTAGCTAAAGAGCTCGTCACAGCGAAGTAACATATTTTTTAAATTGGTTTCCCCTGTCTGCATAATCCTTGAACAAATTAAAACTACTTGACGCCGGCGAGAGAAGAACTATTTTACCGGGGCTTGTATGTTCAAAAGCCAGTTCAACGGCATCTTTCATATTATTTACATTAAAATACTTGATACTTGATACTTGATACTTGATACATGCTTGTTTTATTTTTTCTCCTGTATCCGGAAATAGAATTAAATTTTTTATATTAGATTTTGCTATGGCTTCTCCCAAAATAGAGTAATCAATACCCCTATCAAAACCTCCGGCAATTAATGTTTCAACATTTTCACCTAAAGCTTGCAACGCTCCAATTGTTGCCTGTGGAATTGTAGCCAAAGAATCATTGTAAAATTTGATCCCTCTAAATTCTCCTACAAATTCTAGCCTGTGGGGGAGGGGCTTAAAATTTTTGATTGCCTGGTCAATTTCCTCCTGCGGAATGTCAAACAGTTTTCCTATAATTTTGGCTGGGGAGGAATCATCTAAACCATTTTGGGTAAAAGGTATTTTCATTGCTCTATTTTCTATTGCAACATCTTTGTTGCAGATTAAATAATCTTGTTCTGTTTGGTATTTAGTAATATTACTTTTAGCTGCAAAATACGCTGATAAATTTCCGTGATGGTCCAAATGTTCTGGATAAAAATTAGTCATTACTGCAATATGCGGGCTTTTAGTTAAACCCTCCAGTTGAAAAGAGGATAGTTCATAAACCACCACAGAATTTTCATTTAACTCATCCAATAGATCCAAGGCTGGTTTGCCAATATTGCCTATTACATGCGCATCTATTCCACCAGTTTTTAGAACTTCATAAATCAAAGAGGACGTGGTACTTTTGCCTTTGGTACCGGTAACCCCGATAATTTGACCCTTAAAATTATCAAAAAATATTTGTGTAGCTGAGGTAATAGTTTTTCCTTCATTTTGGGCTTTTCTAATTTCCGGCAAATAAGGAATACCGGGGGATTTAATAATCACATCATAATCTTTTAACTTGTCTAAATAATTTTCTCCATCACTTTTATCTGTAATGCCGATTTCTGTATTGGGAAAATGCTTTTTATAATAATTTAGAGTTGCCTTGCCTTCCCGCCCAAACCCTAAAATTAAAACTTTCTGGTTAATTAATGAAAGTGCAGTCTTTATTTCCTCAACTGTTGCAACACATTCAAAAGGCTTAACGACATCATTTTCCCTAAGCAGCCCTTTGATAATTGGTTCTAAACTTTTGTCTTCTAATAAATTTTTTCCAAAAATTTCGTCTGTTTTCTTGCCTAAAAATGGATAGAGGAGAATATATGTTGAAACACATTTTGGACATTTACCACACCATATTCCTTGCTTGGAACCGCGGTTACAGCTTCTAAAAATCTTGTGGTATTTTTCCATTTTGGAAAACATCTCGGATATCTGCAGTTCACCAAAAGATCTTAAATAACTAAAATAATTGGCAGAAGAAGCCAGATATTTACTAGAATAATCCCTAAAGTCTTTTTCAAATTCAGAAGTTTTAGAATACTGGTGGTTAATTTCCTGACCCATCCAGGTAACATTGCCCTCGTTGGAAGAAGCCTCATTAGAGACAACCAGATTTTTATAATCATATAAAACACCCGTTAGGACAGAAAGAAAAGCCAGATATGCAGAAAAAGGGGTATGGCCATTTAAATATCCCTGGGCATTTAATTCCAGTAATTTTGGATCAATTATTCTTTTGATAATTATTGAATTCTTACAGCCTCCAGCTTCTGCCATTTTTATTGCAGCTTCAGTTGGATTTAAAAGAAGACAACTATATTCTTTGCCTTTACTAATCGACTCCAGTGTTACAGCAGAATCTTTGCCGCCCCCAACCATTACCAAATCCCGGTCTTTCAACTCTCCATCAAATTTAGCCTGCAACCTGGAAGGTTGCCGCACAAATTCCACTAAATCTTCTTTTGTAAAATCAATTTTATTGGTGTAGAAAAATTCCCCTAAACCTTTTATTAAAAGCTTCTTCCAGAACTTGATTTGGTCTTCATCCAAATCACCTGCCTTAATAATAATTTGTTTAGGGCAAGCTGCTTTCCAATAGCTTAAAAGCTCAACCATTCCAAGATTAAAAACTAAATTATCTATGTTTCCCGGATTTTTGACATTAGGAAATATCACTTGGGGTTTAAACCTAATATCAGGAGTTAGCAAAAAGTCAAAAGTAACGTGAAGGTAGCCATTTTCCTGCTCGATTTTATACCCCTCAAAGACAAGCTGTTGGTGTTTCTGCCTTAATTTATTAAAATCCATTAGCTTAATTATACCCTACGCGGTATAATTTAGGTTCGACATGATTAATCGATTAAAGAAATCATTGTATTTTTCTATAGCTTATTATTTTAGATTTTTTGCCCAAATACAGTTAAATATCTGGAAACCAAAAACCATCGTCATAACTGGATCAAATGGCAAAACTACACTTCTGCATTTAGTAGAGTCACAACTTGGGGATCAGGCAAAATATTCCCACCACGCCAACAGTGCTTATGGTATCCCGTTTGATATCTTGGGCCTCCAAAGAAAAACTTTAAACCTGTTTGAATGGCCATATTTATTTTTGATGGCTCCTTTTTCCGCCTTTAAATCGCCTCCCAAACAAAAGATATACATCGTGGAAGCAGACTGTGACAGGCCAAAAGAGGGACAATTTTTGGGATCCTTATTAAAACCTGAAGTGACTATCTGGCTTTCAGTTTCCAAGACACATAGCATAAATTTTAAAAGTCTTGATGATATCGCTTTTGAATTTGGATTTTTCTTAAAATATTGCCAAGATTACGCTATTATTAACGGAGATAATTACTTAATAACAAAACAATTACCTAGAACAAGAGTAACCACCGAAAAAATATCCAAAAAGAACAATTTACAAGAGTACCGGGTTTTACAAAATGCTACAGAATTTATAATTAATAACAAAGAATATTCTTTTAAGTTCTTACTGCCTGAGGATACTTTTTATTCCATAAAAGCCACGAACGGACTATTAAATTATCTAAAAATACCTGCAAATAATTTTAGCAATTTTACTTTACCGCCCGGCAGAAGCTCGGTATTTTCCGGCATAAAGAATACAACCATTATTGACAGCAGTTATAATGCCACCCCTGCTTCTATGGAAGCTGCTATTGATATGTATAAATTATATCCTGGTAAAAACAAATGGGCAATAATTTCAGATATGGTAGAGCTGGGGGAAGAAGAGGAAATTGAACATAAAAACCTTGCCAAATTGATCAATGACTGCGCATTAGATAAAGTAATTTTAATGGGCCCAAGAGTATTAAAGTACACCTTGCCAAATCTGCAGGGAGTTTCCCTTGAAAGCTTCTTAACCCCTAAAGAAGTATTAGGATATTTAGAAAATAATATTAGGGGAGGGGAAACGATTTTCTTCAAAGGGGCTAGATTCTTGGAAGGAGTTATTGAACATCTACTTAAAAATAAAGAAGACATAAATAAACTTTGCCGGAGGGAAGCCGCGTGGGAAAAAAGGAGGCAACAATGGGGACTGTAAAGAAAATATTGATACTCCACGGCTGGACTTACTCAACGGAAAAATGGGGACCTTTTTTAAATGATTTAAAGAAAGACGGCTTTAACGCGGAGCTGCTTAAAATCCCCGGGCTTACTGAAAAGCTGGATGATGTCTGGGATATAGATAATTACGTTGAATGGCTCAACGGAAAAATACATGAAGATAAAATAATTTTAGTGGGTCACTCAAACGGGGGAAGAATTATATTGGCCTTTGCAGCTAAATATCCTGACAAAATTAAAAAGATTATTTTAATAGACAGCGCCGGAATCTATCATAACGAAATGCCGATACGGTTAAAAAGAATCATCTTTAAAACCTTGGCCCGGATAGGGAGAAAAATAACAAAATCAGAAACTTTAAGAAAAGCACTATACAAGCTGTCAAGAGAAAGTGATTATGAAAATGCGCCGCCGGTAGTTAAAAAAACCATGAATAACATGATTAATTTTGATATCACCCCTTTTTTGCGTAAAATAAAAATACCAACTTTAATTATTTGGGGGGCGAAGGATAAAACTACGCCGCTCTCAGACGGAAAGATTATGCATCAATTAATAAGCAATTCAAAACTGGCAATTATTAATGATGCAAAACACTCTCCGCAATTTACCCATCCGGAGAAAGTTACTGAACTAATCTATGAATATCTTTAATTCACTGGGATCTAATTACAACTTAAATTTTGTCTTCAAAAGCCTGTTTGCTGCTGGATCAAGGCAAGATAAAAAAGCGCTGGAAGATTTTCTAAATGAAAAGTTTGATGGCAAAACTCTTTTGCTATACAAAGGAAGGCAGGCAATCGAAATAGCTTTAAAACTGCTGGATTTACCAAAAACAAGTGTTGTTGCAATAAATGGTTTTACCTGTTTTGCAGTTTACCAAGCGGTTATTAACGCAGGACTTTCAGTTGATTATATAGATATTGAAAAAGGAGATTTAAATTTCTCTCCAAATCAACTTAGAAATAAACTCAAAGGAAATCCAGATATCAAAGTCATAATAATCCAAAATACTTTAGGATATCCGGCACAAGTTGAAGAAATAGCTACAATCTGTAAAGAAAACAATATTATTTTGATAGAAGATTTGGCGCATAGTGTTGGCGGTAAATTTGGAGATTTTGTGGCACTTTCCTTTAGCCAGGATAAATTAATTGATGCAATTTCCGGAGGCGCATTAATATGCAAAAACAAAAAGTATAATTTTGATAATTTAGAAGAAAAAGATGAGATAAAAGACAGACTTTATCCGCTACTGACTTATGTCATAAGAAATACTTATTCTTTTGGACCCGGTAAAATAATCCACAAGATATTAAAAATATTAGATTTATTGTCAAAACCCATGGATGAAAACCTGGCATTTTCAACCATCGCCCCCTGGTATTGCAATTTAATTAAAGAAGAGTTTGATAATTTAGAAAATAATTTAAATCGCAGAAGAAAAATTGCATCTATTTATTCCCAAAATATTGATCAAAAAATTTTGTTTTCAAGACTCGTAAAAAATATTCCGAATTCTACAAATTTAAGATTCCCGATTTTTGTTGAGAATAGGGCAAGTTTAATAAGTTTTTTGAAAAAACAAAATATTTTTGTTTCGGATATTTGGTATGATGCTCCAATAGCCCCTAAAAAATATATGCTGCAAACCGATTACAACCACCAATGCCCAAATGCCGAAAAAATTTCTGAAATAATTTTAAATTTACCAACACATAAAAATGTTTCGGAAAAAGATGCAGTGCAAATCTCCCAACTCATTAACCAATGGATAAAACAACAGTAATAGAAATTTCGGACAAAAAAGTTTGGGAAGATTTTTTATCCAAACACCCTGAAGCAAATTTTTTGCAATCCTGGAATTGGGGGGAGTTTCATAAAACATTAAACCATAAGATAAAAAGAAGCGGTTTTATTAAAGATAACAAACTGGTTGGCGTAATGCTTTCAGTAGTAGAAAATGCAAAAAGGGGCAAATATTTAACTGTTCCGGGAGGACCAATTATTGATTGGCAAAATAAAAAACTGGTAACCCAATTTGTTGAAGAAATAAAAAGAATTGCAAAAGCAGAAGGTTGTGTTTTTGCAAGAGTCAGGCCACAACTTGAATCCAATGATTTTTCAAAAAATCTTTTTAAGAAATTAGGGTTTATTGCCGCCCCCATGCATCTGCATGCCGAATTAACTTCCCAACTGGACATAACGCCTACCGAAGAACAGCTACTTGCCAATATGCGAAAAGCCACACGTTACGAGGCAAGAAAGGCCGGCTCGTTAGGAATAAAAATTGAGACCAATAGTGACGAAAAAGCTATCAAAAAGTTTTACGACCTTCAACTCCAAACTGCCAAAAGGCAAAAGTTTGTGCCATTTTCTTATCAATTTTTATCTGAACAATTTAAAATATTTTTAGATAATAACCAGGCTGTTTTATATAGTGCCAAATTGGAAGACAAGTTATTGGCACAGGCCTTTATTATTTTTTACGGTACGGAAGCTGCTTACCATTATGGGGCAAGCACTGAAGAGGGAAGAAAATATCCCGGGGCATACCTTATACAATGGGAAGCAATTAAGGAAGCTAAAAGAAGGGACATGAAAAAGTATAATTTCTGGGGCGTTTCACCTGAGGGCGATAAAGACCACAGGTTTTCAGGGCTTTCATTATTTAAAAGGGGATTTGGGGGAGCAGATTTTGAGTACTTGCATGCACAGGATTTAATAATAAATTATCCGAGATATCTTCTTAATTATTTAGTGGAACTTTTAAGGAAAAAAATAAGAAGAGTATAATGACAAAGATTGCTAAAAAAGTAGATCCTCGTTCACTAGAAACTCAGAAAATTATTAAAATAATGTTCCAGACGGCTTACGGAGAACAGAAGGGTAGAAATAAACCAATTATGGTTGGGCTGGCCGCGCCACAAATTGGAATTTTTAAAAGAATTATTTTAGTAGATGTAAAAGCTGATGGCAAAGGCAAAACAGGAGACTTAAGAGTTTATATAAACCCGGAAATTATTTGGTCTTCCAAAAGAGAAGGGGAGTGGTATGAGGGTTGTTATTCAACAGGCAGAATCTGCGGAATTGTTTCCCGCCCGATAACTATTAAAATCAAAACATTTACGATGACACCCCAAGGGTGTAATCGAGAGTTTAGAAAATACTCAGATTATGTGGCCAGGATTTTTCAGCATGAGATTGATCACCTAGATGGCAAAATTTTTACTGACCACATTAAAAATCCGGATCATCTACATTGGGTGGAAGAAAAAGAATTCCCCTTATATAGAAATAAAGAAGCTTGGCGAAATTGGCCCAAAAAAGCTTCTTTGAATATGGTAAAATAGCAGTTAATATGAGAAAACAAACTAAAATTCTACAATTTAAAGTAATTATTGAGCAAGATGAGGACGGTTGGTTTGTGGCTTCCGCCCCGTCTATACCAGGTTGTCATACCCAGGGAAAAACATATGAAGAGGTAACGAAAAATATAAGAGAGGCTATCGAGCTTTGTCTGGAAGTTGCTAAGAATGATAAATCTTACTACCAACAAATTGATTGGGCTGAAGACAGGGAAAAAACAAAATTCATTGGCATTACAGAAATTCCCGTCAGCTACGAATTTCCTGTATGAGCAAATTGCCTTCTTTGAAATCTAAAGAGGTCATCAAAATTCTTCACAAATTAGGATTTAAGAAAATTCGTCAAAAAGGAAGTCACGCTTTCTTTTCTCATTCAAGTGGAAAAACTACGGTTGTACCGATACACCAAGGTAGAAATATAGGAAAGGGGCTTCTACACTCAATACTTCACGACATACAAATCTCACCGGAAGAATTCAATAAACTTAAATAGGTTAAACTGTAGAACCCCTTGCTTAAGGTGAACCAAAAAAGGTATAATTTTAAGCAGGGCGGAAGCTCCTTTTTCTTTTAAAACTACATGTCAAACATCGGTAAAATTCAACAAGCACCAATTATAGAAGAGATGCAAAAGTCCTACCTGGACTATGCCATGTCAGTCATTGTTTCCCGGGCTTTGCCTGATATCAGGGATGGCTTAAAACCGGTCCAGCGAAGAATTATCTTTGCCATGTCCCAGCAAGGCTTACATCATACTTCCCGTTTTCAAAAATCAGCAGCAGTTGTCGGAGAAGTGTTAAAGAATTTCCACCCGCACGGTGATGCCCCGGTTTATGAAGCTATGGTACGAATGGCCCAGAATTTTTCCATGAGATATATGTTAGTCGATGGACAAGGAAACTTCGGGTCTATCGATGGTGATTCGCCGGCGGCCATGAGATATACAGAGGCTAGGCTATCGGCTATTTCAGAAGAATTACTGCGGGACATTAATAAAAACACAGTTGATTTTATAGACAACTATTCCGGCACTACCCAGGAACCCGTTCTTTTGCCTTCAGTTATCCCTAATCTTTTATTAAACGGCGCATCCGGCATTGCCGTTGGTATGGCCACCCAAATCCCGCCTCATAATCTAGGGGAAGTCTGTGATGCGCTTATTTATATGATAGAACATGAGGATGCCACTGTTGAAGACCTGATCCAATTTGTCAAAGGCCCGGATTTCCCAACAGGCGCATCCATTTATGACCAAACAGAAATATTGGCAGCTTATGCAACAGGCAAAGGCCGGATTGTCATGCGGGCAAAAACGGAAATCGATGAAACGCCGGCCGGGAAAATGCAGATTATCGTTTCCGAATTACCATATCAAGTAAATAAAGCCACCTTAATTGCCCGCATTGCCGAACTGGTTAAAGACAAAAAGCTGGATGGGATTGCTGATTTGCGGGACGAATCAGACCGCAAACAAATGGTCAGGATTGTCTTTGACTTAAAAAGGGATGCCAAACCACAATCTCTCCTAAATAATCTTTACAAGCATACTGCCATGCAGTCGGTTTTTAATGTTAACCTGGTTGGACTTTTAGATGGGGTTCCTCATCTTTTAACTTTAAAACAAATCCTGTCAGAATTTATTCACCACCGGCAGGTAGTTATCAGGAAACGTTCCGAATTTGAACTGGCCGAGGCTAAAGCCCGTGAGCATATTTTGGAAGGCTTAAAAATTGCAGTTGATAACATTGATGCCGTTATCGAGACTATCAAAAAGTCTAAAGATGCTGATGCGGCAAAACAGAATTTAATGGCTAAATTCAAACTCAGTGAGTTGCAGGCTTTAGCTATTTTGGATATGCAGCTGCGGCGTTTAGCAGCTTTGGAAATACAAAAAATTGAAGATGAGTTAAATTTGGTCCGGGAAACCATTGCTTATTTGGAAGATTTATTGGCCCATCAGGAAAAAATCCTAAAAGTAATTAAAGATGAGCTGACTAAAATTAAAGAAAGGTATGGGGATGACAGGAAAACCCGGGTCTATAAACAAAAAGTAGGGGAATTTTCGGAAGAAGATTTGGTACAAAATGAAGTAACTATTGTTACCATTACCGAAGGCGGCTATATCAAACGCCAGGCCCCGATGTCTTTTAGGGTGCAACAAAGGGGCGGCAAAGGAGTAATGGGCATTTCTACCAAAGAAACAGATGCGGTTTCCCACATTTTCTATACCCAGACTCACGACAATATCCTCTTTTTTACTGATAAGGGCCGGGTTTTCCAAGTCAAAGTCTGGGAAATCCCCGAAACGCAACGTGTTGCCAAAGGCCAGGCCATTGTTAATCTGGTAAACGTTGAACAAGGAGAAAAAGTAACTGCAGTTTTGACTACCCGCCAAAAAGGGGAAGAGACCAAATACTTCTTTATGTGTACCAAAATGGGCACAGTCAAAAAGACTGCCTTAACAGAATATGCCAATATCCGCAAAAATGGCTTGGTGGCAATTAAACTGGATACGGATGATGAACTGGGATGGGTGATGCCGACTGCCGGTAAGGATGATTTAATAATTGTTTCAAGGGACGGCAAATCAATCCGTTTTTCCGAAACCCAGGTTAAACCAACCCACCGGGACACTTCCGGGGTCAGGGGTGTCAGGCTCAGTGGCAAGGATGAGGTGGTATCTTTAAATGTGGTTAAAAATAATGATGATGAGCTGCTGGTGATTATGGAAAATGGTCTGGGTAAAAAGACTAAGTTTTCAGCCTGGCACAAGCAGGGCAGGGGAGGGCAAGGGGTAAAAGCCGCCCAAGTCACATCTAAAACCGGACAAATTGTAACAGCCTCTGCCATTGATGAAAAAATGGATACCCTGGTATTAACTTCCACCAAAGGGCAATTAATCAAGATGAATTTGGCAGAAGTGCCTACTTTGCAGCGCCAAACCCAGGGGGTAATATTAATGAGGATGAGGCCCGGGGAAAAAGTCGCCGCGGCAACTGTTGTTGCGTCCAAAGAAAAAACTTAAATGTTCAAAGAAAAAATCTTATCAACCATAGCTATCATCTATTTCATGCTTGGTTTTGTTTTTGCTATTGGTTTTGCTGTCTATTATCGCTGGCCTTTTTTATCTTTTCTGTCACCCGGCTTTTACGCTGTTATTTTATCCTGGCCCTATCAGGCCCTTGGCCTTACAAGGGATTTGCTATACTTCGGCCTTGCCGGCAAACCAATATAGAATATGAGCTTCAGAAAAGAGCTTGAAGTATGTAGGGCTGTTTTATTGGAGGGAATTGCAGAGTTTCATGCAGCTCAAGTAAAATCAGACATGAATGGACCCCTGGTAGATATTTACTGTTTAATCATGGGAGGGGTTGGGGGACTTATGCTTTACCCATTACGGCGCATAGCTCGCAAATCTCCAGAAATGATTATTCAAGAAAGCGAATACCGGATAAAAAAATTTATTTACTCCTAAAAATTTTTAAACAAATACCATAAAAAGAGTAGGTGCCAAGCTAATCCACCCTCCAGGTGGAAACACATTGACACCTTTACTTATTTATTCTATTTTTAGGATATGCCCACTAATAGAAAATTAGTCTTTGCAAATGATGAAATTTACCATGTATTTAATAGAGGAGTCGAGAAAAGACCAATTTTTACAGATAAACGCGAATACAAAAGGGCACTGCTCGCATTAGACTTCTACCGATTTACCAGCCCTCCTGTTAAATTATCAAAATTTCTTATTATTCCTAAAGATCAACAGGAAAAATTCCTGGAAAATATAAAAAAAGAATTTGAGAAACTTGTAGAAATAATCTGCTACTGTTTAATGCCAAATCATTTTCATTTTCTGCTTAAGCAGAAAATGGATAACGGCATTTCAACTTTTATCTCAAATCTCACCAATAGCTATACCAGATACTTTAATACAAAGCATGAACGCATTGGCCCGCTTCTTGAAGGAATATTTAAAGCCGTAAGAATAGAGTCAGAGGAACAGCTTATGCACACATCAAGATACATACATTTAAATCCAGTTTCCTCATTCTTAATTGAACCTGAAGAATTAGATAATTATGAGTGGTCATCTTACCCTGAATTTTTGGGGCATTCAGATAAAAATTTTGTCACCAAAGACCTCATACTAAATTTCTTCCCCTCAATAGCTGCCTACAAAAAGTTTGTTTTAGATCAAGTAGACTATGCAAGGCAATTAGAGCTAATCAAGCATTTAACTCTGGAATAAAGTAAAAAAGGACAGGTGCCAAGCTAGTCCACCCTCCAGGTGGGAATGATTATTTACTTCCCAGGAATTTTTGGACAAAGTCGTTTAGGTAATTTGACAACCGGGCAATGATAAAGGCTGAAAGAAGAAATTCCCAAAAAGGGCTCCTGATTTCTATCCCTAAAAAGACATTAAACAAACTTACCCCAAAACCAAAAGTTAATAAAATTGCCGTGGCTAAAGACAAAAGGGGAAGATAAGGCTTCATCACTTGCACACTTCCCACCAAATATTCTATTAAAGCCTCATTTAACACAGTCAGGATAAAAACCACCAACCAGTTCATACTGCCTTTCCGGGCAGGAAAACATATTGGTAAAGCTTAATGAAAGCGCCTACTATTGTCAATGTCTCATCCTTTTTCACCTCCCAGGAGCCAGGGCTCACCTGGGAGGTGTTTTCTTTTAATTTTGCAATTTCCTGATCTCGTTCCTGCAGCGCTTCCCGTAAAATTATCACTTGTTGGTTTAATGTGGCCAAAGTTGTTTGAAAATTTTCTACTTCAGGTTTTGGAGAATTAAAAACTATCTCTGACATACTTGGGAGCAGATTGAACGTATACTACCACGAGGCAAACTATAAAAACAATGACCTTAAGGGAGGGTATGTTAAGATCAAAAGCTGGATTAATAAAACTGCTGCCACCGAAAAAAAGAGTTTTTTATTGGATAAAACCCCGTGATGCCTCCTCATAATAAAGGGCAGAATCATCTGCGCAATAACCATACCGGAAAAAATTGTGGCTCTCGCTGTCTCCAAACCCAAGGATTGTAAAGTCAGATAGAAGGCAAAAAGCAAAAGAGTTGCTATTAAAATACCCCCAAATATAATAAAACGTAAAGACTGGTAATTAAATATTGTCAGCTTTTTACGGGGCGGGGTTTGCATCAAATGAGCTGAGGCGCTGTCAAATCCCAAAGCTAGCGCAGGCGGTCCGTCTGTCACAAAATTAATCCACAAGATTTGGATAGGCAGCAGGGGAGTAGGCAAGCCAAAAACCGCTCCACCTAAAATTAACAACATCTCCGACAAGTTCCCGGTCAGCAAAAACCTAATCACTTTTAAAATATTACTGTAAATTAACCTGCCTTGTTCAACAGCAGTCACCAAGGTAGCAAAATTATCATCCAGCAAAATAATATCCGAGGCTTCTTTGGCTACATCAGTGCCGATTTTACCCATAGATACCCCTACCTCTGCCTGTTTTAAAGCCAAAGCATCATTTACCCCGTCACCTGTCACTGCCACCACTTCTCCCAAGCTTTGATACGCTTTGACAATCCTGAGCTTGTCCTGGGGAGTAATCCTGGCAAAAATCCGTACACGTCCAATCCTTTGCAAAAATTCTTCCTCATCCAAACTATTTAATTGAGCGCCGGTTAACACTTCATCACCGGGGGATAAAAGGCCAACTTTTTCACCAACTGCTTTGGCTGTTAGTTCATTATCCCCGGTGACCATCACCACTTTAATACCTGCATTTTTAGTAAGCCTGATTGCATCTTTGACTTCCGGCCGTATCTCATCAGCAATGCCAATCAAGCCTAAAAATTTATCATCTCGGGAAAAGGCCAAAACCCTCAAACCTTTGGCAGCCATTTTCTTATATTCTTGCTCCCATTTACTTTGCAAAGCAAAAACTTCCGGGGCGCCTTTTTGGTATTTTGATTTTTTACCGCCTTGCTCCCAAGTAGTAGTCATCTTTCTGGCTTCAAGATTAAAGGGAATCTCTTCAATTAACTTGAGCTCAGATCGCATCAGGTCAATATCTATCCCCTCATCTTTTGCCCAAAGAAGCAAAGCTCCTTCAGTAGAATCCCCTAAAACATCAAAATTATCTCCACCTCGAAGGTGCAACCGCATTTCTTCACCTTCGAGGTGTGTCTCTTTCAACACCAGAGAAGCACTGTTGCAAAGCACTGCGCACTTTATTAAATCAGCTTTTTTGGAATCTTCCGACTTTATTTCTTGCACCCTCATTTCATTTTTGGTTAAAGTCCCGGTTTTATCTGTACAAATCACTGTGGCCGCCCCCAAAGATTCAACTGCAATCATTTTTCGAACCAAAGCTTTTCTTTTGTACATCCGGCGCATGCCCATGGCCAAAATTATAGTCACAAAAGCCGGCAAACCTTCCGGCACCACTGCCACCATAAAAGCAATGCTGCCCAAAAGGGTAGCGGATAGGTCATATCCCTGCAGCGTTCTTAAGATAAAAATTACAGCTGCTGCTAACAATGCGATAATCCCAAGTATCCTGCTTAAACCTGCCAAAGTTTTTTCAAAAGGAGTTTGTTCGCCTTCAACCGCAGCTAACTTTTCGGCCAAATTTCCAAATTTAGTATTAATCCCTGTTTGCAAAACTAAAAACTTACCCCGCCCGGAAACTACAGTAGTGGCAAAAAAAACTAAATTCTCCTCCGTCTTAGTAGATTTTTGCACAGGTAAAGATTCACCGGTTAAGATTGCTTCATTAATCTGTAAAGTATGCGCTTCTACCAGCTGTCCGTCTGCCGGGATTTTATCGCCTGATTCTAAAATGACCACATCACCCGGGACAAGTTCGGTTGCCGGAATCTGGACTTGCTTACCATCCCTTTCCACCCTGGCAAATGCTACTTCCAGTTTTCGAAGCGCCTCCAGCTCTTTGGAGGCTTTGTATTCCTGCCAAAAACCTAACAGGGTGTTTAAAACTAAAATGCCGCCGATCAAAAAACTGTCTAGCTTATCACCAACAATAAATGACAAAACTGTGGCGCCCAGCAAAAGAAAGGAGAAGGGATTTTTTACCTGCCCGGCCAGCATCTCTAAAACAGAAGTAGTTTTCTTCTCCGGCAGCTTATTTAAACCATACTTTTTTAAAGCCTCTTTAGCCTGATGGGAAGT